>CAJXUL010000006.1 GCA_913060615.1 uncultured Gammaproteobacteria bacterium
GTTGAAATGACCAGCATGCCGGAAATGGTTGCGCTGTTTAACGGTTCAGGCGGTATTGCCAGTTTAATGGTCGGTTGGGCAGCTTTATACAATTTAGATAACACCACGTTTACGCATATTACGATTTTGCTTTCAATCTTGATTGGCGGTATGACCTTCAGTGGCAGTATTTTGGCCTGGGGTAAATTGTCTGAAGTAATTAATTCAGCGGCGGTTGTATTTGGTGCGCAACGTTTTGTTAATGCCATGATTTTGGTTGGAATCGTTGTTTGCTCAGTGATGTTTTGTTTAGAGCCTGCGGTAGATTCGCCATACTTATACGCTGTTATTGCGTTGGCGCTTATCTTTGGTGTTATGGCTGTATTGCCTATTGGTGGCGCAGACATGCCCGTGGTTATTTCACTGCTTAACAGCTACTCAGGCTTAGCTGCTTGTGCCGCTGGTTTTGCAATTAATAACAATATTCTGATTGTTGCAGGATCTATGGTTGGCGCAGCCGGTATCATCTTGACAAACATTATGTGTAAGGCGATGAATCGCTCGTTGGGGCATGTACTGTTCTCAGGGTTCGGCGCAGTTAAGCAAGCAACTAAGGTTGAAGGCGAAGTTAAGCCGATCAACAGCGAAGATGCATTTCTTATTCTGGAAGCGGCTCAGTCAGTAACATTTGTGCCTGGTTACGGCATGGCAGTAGCGCAAGCTCAGCACGTAGTGCGAGAGTTGGGCGAGTTGCTAGAAAAGAATGGCGCTGAAGTGACTTATGCCATCCACCCAGTTGCTGGGCGTATGCCGGGACATATGAACGTGCTGTTGGCTGAAGCCAACGTGCCGTACGATCAATTAGTTGAAATGGAAGACATCAACCCACGCATAGACAAAGTTGACGTGGCAGTAGTTATTGGTGCCAACGACGTAGTTAACCCTGCGGCGCGTAACGATGAGAATAGCCCAATTTATGGCATGCCCATCATCAACGTCGATTATGCGCAAACCGTGTTTGTTCTTAAGCGTTCTATGGCTTCAGGTTTTTCTGGCGTAGATAATCCGTTGTTCTTTGGTGACAACACGCGGATGTTGTTTGGGGATGCCAAGCAGTCTCTTGCGGCGGTAGTTGCTGAATTTAAAACCTAGTAAAAGAGTCACTATAAGACCTCAATTGAGGCCGTATATGTGGCCTGTTTGATACCGTTAGACAGGGTGAGGAAAAATTATGTCGACATTAGCTACAGACGTTTTACTCACCCGCAGCTCTGAGGCTGAAGCGGATAGTCAATTTATCAGCCGTTGGTCGCCTCGGGCCATGAGTGGCGAAGGTGTCACCATTGGCGAGATAGAGCAGCTGGTTGAAGCTGCTCGATGGGCCCCTTCCTGTTTTAACTCTCAACCTTGGCGGTTTATTTATGCCTTGCGGGATACACCCCAATGGCAGCCGATGTTTGATCTCATTATGGATATGAACCAAACCTGGGCTAAAGATGCTGGCGCTTTGGTAGCCATTGTTGCGCGTACCACCTTTGAACATAACGACGCGCCAGCACCAACTTATAGTTTTGATACTGGCAGTGCTTGGATGAGTTTTGCACTGCAAGCGCAATGCATGGGTTTAGTGACCCACGCAATGTGGGGTGTAGAGCATGATCAGGCACCAGGAGTACTGAATTTAGGTGAGGTTTATAAGCTTCAGGCAATGGTTGCAGTAGGGCGTCCCGGCGATAAGCAAGACCTGCCTCAACCTCTTCAAGAACGTGAAGTACCTAGTTCACGCAAAACTATCTCTGAGTTAGTCTTCGCTGGCCAGTTGCCCTCAGAGCCATAAGTTTAGAGTTAGGCTTAGAGATAGGTTTAGACCGCGACAGATTCTCCTGGGGCAATGCCATCTATTGTCCATGACCCAACCCGATAGCGTATAAGACGCAGAACAGGAAAGCCTAAGCCTGCGCACATGCGCCGTACCTGCCTATTTCGACCCTCTTTCAAAGTTAACGTCAGCCAAGTAGTGGGTATATTTTGGCGTTGGCGAATGGGCGGCTGGCGTGGCCAAATATCTATAGTTTCGTGGGGCTGCCGGCCAAAAACCCAGCGCACTGGCTGGCATAGACCATCTTTTAATAACATTCCATCAACCAATGGCTGCAGGTCTGTCGCTTCTGGCGCGCCCTCTACCTGTACCCAGTAGGTCTTGCTCATCTTGCGTTTGGGGTGGGTGATCTTGTGATTTAGTGCGCCGTCATCGGTTAGGACTAACAAGCCCTCACTGTCTCTGTCTAACCGGCCCGCAGCATAGACCCCAGGCGTATCGATAAAATCAGCAAGGCATTGGCGCTCTTGATCGTCTGTGAACTGGCACAAAACGTCGTAAGGTTTGTTGAATAAAAGCGTATTTGCCATGGGCTTTGGTTGTGCTCGAAGATTTAAATAATTCAGTTTCTAGTGTCGCATAAATAACCGTCATTAATGTCCAGTAGCCGTCAGATTAGAGCGGAAATGATTCACCCTGCAGTGTTCATGGGCTATGGTTCGGATTGATATTTGGCTCCGTTTGAGCGAGCTGTCATAGAGACAGCCAGTACCTCGCCTTTTGAGCAATTAGCAGAGCAAAAAGTGCAGAGTAAAAAGAGCAGAGTAAAAAAAGAACTTAGGGAGAGACAACGCTAATGGAATTATACGAAGTGATGCGCACCACCTTTGCTGCGCGAGAATTTACCGACGCGCCGGTTACAGATGCCATGTTGCAGCGTATTTTGGACAACGCTCGGTTTGCGCCAAGTGGCGGCAACCGCCAAGGCTGGAAAGTTGTGGTGATACGCAATGAAGAAACTCGCCAGGGGTTGGCAGACATAATGCGTCCGAGCATGCAGCGCTATGTGGCCCAGGTTAAAGCCGGCGAAGCACCTTTTAATACTATCAATCCCAGTCAGGTCAGTGACGCAGACGTAGCCAATACACAAGTTCCCCAACAAATGCTCGACAATTTGACCCAAGCGCCGGTTATCTTGCTAGTCTTTGTCGACTTGGCGGTAGTAGCGTCTTTCGATAGCGACCTAGATCGGGTAGGGGTTATCTCTGGCGCGTCAGTTTACCCTTTCGTCTGGAATATTTTGCTTGCTGCTCGAAGTGAGGGTTTAGGTGGCACGCTGACAACTTTTGCTGGTGGACAAGAGGACAAGCTCTGTGAACTCATAGGCGTGCCCGAGGGGTTTGCTTTTGCCGCTATGATTCCCATGGGTCAGCCGGTTAAACAATTAACAAAACTTAAGCGCAATGATGTGCAAAGTTTTACCGTATTAGAACATTGGAATGGGGAGAATCTAGTTGGATCGTAACGAGAATGAAGAGGTGGAGACTGTAATGTCTGAAGAGCAGCAAGCCTCGTTTGATGCCGAGCAAGCATCAAGTGCTAGGTACGCTAAGTACGTTTTGTTCGTACTGATCATAGTGTACATATTTAACTTTATTGATCGCCAGATTCTGTCCATTTTGGCCGAAGAGATTAAAGCTGATTTAGGCATTGGCGACGCCGAAATTGGCTTCTTGTATGGTACTGCTTTCGCCGTGTTTTATGCGGTCTTTGGTATTCCCCTTGGTCGCTTAGCGGACATGTGGAACCGTAAAAAATTAATTTCCATGGGTTTGTCGTTTTGGAGCTTGATGACAGCAATGTCTGGCTTTGCGCAAAGCTTTGGTAGCCTAGCGTTCTGTCGATTTGGTGTTGGCGTAGGCGAAGCCAGTGCCACCCCAGCGGCCTTCTCCATGCTCTCGGATTATTTTTCGCCGAAAGTCAGAGCAACGGTGTTGGCCATTTACTCTAGTGGCATCTACCTAGGCTCAGGTATTGGCCTGTTTCTCGGCGGGGCAATTGTGCATAGCTGGCATGGCTGGTATCCAGATCCCACCTTAGCGCCATTGGGCATTAAGGCTTGGCAGGCAGCATTTCTTGCTGTGGGTGTGCCTGGCATATTTATGGCCATATGGGTTTGGACGCTGCGTGAACCTGTTAAGGGTGCCAGTGAAGGCATTCTAACACCTGAACATCCAGCACCATTTCAGGCTGCTGGTAAGTCGCTGATGAGTGTTCTTCCTGGCTTCTCAATTGTTAGCCTTTATGTGGCGGGCGGTTTTCGAGCAGTGGTTATCAACCTGATTGTGGCAACCCTGATCGGTCTACTTTTTTATGCCTTATATCTCGTAATGCCTACTCTACTGCAATGGATTGCGCTGGGTATTGGGGTGTATATCACCGCTACATGGATTCATTTCCTTAAGCTTACGGACCCAGCGTGCTTCGGCATGATGTTCCAATCTAAAGCGTTCATATTCTCCACTATTGGTTTCCCAGCTATATCCTTTGTAACCTACGGTCTTGGCTTTTGGTCGCCGCCGTTTATGCAGCGCTTTCACGGCGAAAGTATTGCTGATGCAGGACTATATCTCGGCATGGGTTCTGCCATCGGCGGCTTTATTGGTATTGTTCTAGGTGGTATTTTGGCCGACTATTTCAAAACCAAATATGTCAACGCACGTCTTTATGTTGGGCTGATTATTCCGTTCTTTGCAGTGCCGTGCATTTTTGGCTTTTTGTACACAGAAAGTATTGCGGCAGCCTATTTTTACTCTTTCCTATTCAGTGTTATTTCTCCAGCGTGGATAGGTTGTGCAGCCAGTACGGCTAATGACTTGGTTATGCCTAGAATGCGCGCAACGGCATCTGCCTATTACTTGCTGATGAATACCTTTGTCGGTTTGGCTTTAGGCCCATTCCTAATTGGTCAGTTTAGTGACCTCTATATAGCTGCAGGCACTGAGAGCAAATTTGCTTTGCAGACAGCTATGGCGTGGGGCTTAGCGCCTTTTGCATTAAGTATTGTTATGTTGCTCTTAGCGTCGCGTTATTTGGCTGATGACGAAGCTAGTCGCTTAGACCGCGCTCGTGCATTAGGCGAACCAGTATAAAAGTTGGAAAGCGTTATCTGTAGGCAGGGCATTACAGCCTTGTTTTTAATAGTTGTTTAAAAAATTTTTTGGACCTGAAAGGTTTAAGAATTATAAGGAAAATCGTGGAACAAAGCGGAACCTATGAAATTCCCTGTCCTATTGAAAAAGTATGGGCTGGACTCAACGACGTAAATGTATTGGCTGCCTGTATCCCAGGTTGTCAGTCCATAGAGCAAATAGACGAACATAACTTTTCTGCCTCGGTGAAAGCTAAGGTGGGTCCGGTTAACGCCACATTTCAAGTAAATATTTCCTTGGCTGATATCCAAGCGCCAAATAGCTACACACTGAAAGGTGAGGTGAAGGGCGGCGCAGGGATTGCTAAGGGTGAGGCTAAAGTTGCGCTTTTTGCAAAAGAAGAAAAAGACGCCACTGATCTAACCTACGAGGTCACCGCCTCAGTGGGTGGTAAATTAGCCCAGGTCGGTAGCAGGCTAGTGGACAGCGCCGCTCGCAAAATGTCGGATGAATTCTTCTCCGCTTTTGAGCAACAGCTAACAGGCGGTCAATCGCCCTCAACTAGCGGCCCCCGAAAAGATGCAGATGGTAATATCGAACGTGCCAACGATGGCATGCTATTTATCTGGGGTACTGCGTTTGTGGTGTTGATCTTAGCCATGGTACTGGCTATATAGAAAAATATTTGTGACTCTTTAAAAGCTGGTGAAGAGCTTTTTGTTGGGTTTGGAGCGTTTTTGAAAATTAAAATCGACGTAAATAATACAGAGCACGAACTTGCTGTTGAGGCTAATACTTTGCTGGTCACTGTATTGCGCGAACACCTGCAGCTAACAGGCGCGCATGTAGGTTGTGATACATCGCAATGTGGGGCGTGTACTGTGCATTTGGACGGACGCGCAGTGAAGTCTTGCGCGGTGCTGGCCCTCCAAGTTGCTGACTCAAAAGTAGTTACCATTGAGGGTATCGGTGAAGTTGATAATCTTCACCCCATGCAAAGTGCCTTTCGTGAGTATCATGCTTTGCAATGCGGTTTTTGCACTCCTGGAATGATCATGCAGGCCATCGATCTTGTCACTCATGAAGAAAATTTAGATCGAGAAAAGATTCGCCAAGGTCTTGAGGGTAATCTTTGCCGTTGCACGGGTTATCACAATATAGTCAGCGCCATTGAGTCCGTTGTCGATAAGGCTTAAGAGTTTAGTTGGCCCATAAAGTCCAATTTAAGAAAACCAAATTTAAGCGAAAGGTCTTACAATAAATGTATTCATTCGATTACCACAAACCAGCAGTATTAGATCAAGCGCTAGACTTATTTAAGAGCGCCGATGACCCCATATTTTTAGCCGGCGGTATGACTCTAATTCCAACTATGAAGCAACGCTTGGCGGCGCCTACTGATGTGATAGACCTGTCTGGATTAGACGAGCTTAGAGGCATTGCGCTGAGTGATCGGGTCCTGAGTATTGGCGCCCTAACGACTCACAACGAGGTGGCCTCACACCCATTGGTCGCGCAGCATTTGCCGGTACTGGCTCAGCTGGCGGCAACCATTGGCGACAACCAAGTGCGTAATAGAGGCACAATTGGTGGCTCAATTGCTAACAGTGATCCTGCAGCAGACTATCCGGCTGCGCTTATTGGTTTGGGTGGTGTTGTTGTGACCCAATCGCGCAGCATTGCTGGCGATGACTTCTTCCTCGACCTTTTTGAAACAGCGTTGCATCCGTGTGAACTAATTACCCGAATTGACTTCCCTCTGCCGGATCGCGCAGCTTATGCGAAATTTCGCAATCAAGCCTCTGGCTATGCAGTTGTGGGCGCTTTGGTCGCAGACTTTCAGGGCAAAATTCGTGTCGGTATCACCGGCGCTGGACCCTGTGCCTGTCGCGCAATAGGCATTGAAAACGAGCTTATGCAAAATCTTAGTATAGATGTTTTAGACCATGTTGAAGTACCTGATGCTGGGTTTAACAGCGACATACATGCTTCGGCCGAGTACCGAGCTCATTTAGTTAAGGTACTGACTAAGCGCGCTTTAAAGCAGGTGTTGGATCAAAACAGTTGAGTCAAAACAGTTGAGTCAGAAAAATGAAAGTTAACGCGATAATCTGTGAAGAGATTGCAGAGGATATTGGTAGTGTTGAGCTACAGCAAATTGAGTTACCCGAGCCGGGGCCAGGGCAAGTGCGGGTGCGACTAAAAGCCTGTGCCGTTAACTTTCCTGATCTTTTAATGATACAGGGCAAGTATCAATTTAAACCGCCGTTACCTTTTGCGCCGGGTGGCGAAGCCGCTGGCGATATTGAAGCCTGCGGCCCTGGTGTCAGCTTTAAAGAAGGCGATGCGGTAATTGTCAGTATGCGTTACGGCGGTTTTGCCGAAGCGGTGGTGGTAGATGAGTCGCAAGTTAAACCACTGCCCAAAGGCATGAGTTATGCCAAAGGCGCGTGTTACCAAACCGCCTACTTAACCGCCTATGTTGCCCTGCATCGTCGTGGCTATCTTGAGCAAGGCGAAACTTTACTTGTGCACGGTGCCACCGGCGGAGTGGGCATGGCTGCGGTAGACCTAGGTAAACACTTTGGCGCTAATGTCATTGGCACTGGTGGGCGCGATGATAAGTTGGCGATCGTTGCAGCACGAGGCGCGGACCATGTTATTAACTACACCATGGAAGATGGCAGCTTGGGCGGCTTTCGTGACAAAGTAAAAGCGCTAACCGATGGCCGCGGTGCAGATGTTATTTACGATCCGGTAGGCGGCGACGTGTTCGATGAAAGTATGCGCTGCATAAACTGGGGTGGCCGAATACTGAGTATTGGCTTTACCAGCGGGCGCTGGCCTCAAGCACCAGTTAATTTAATTCTGATTAAGCAAATTTCTGTGATTGGCGTGCGTGCCGGAGAGTATGGGCGTCAAGACCCAGTCAAGGGACGTGAAAACGCACAGCGGCTTTACGCCATGGCTGAGGCAGGCGAGATTAATCCCTATATCAGCCACGCGTTACCTTTAGAAAATGCCGTTAAAGCAATGCGTTTGCTCGAGCAAAGAGATGTTGTGGGCAAAGCGGTGGTGACTATGAACGGTTATCAAATATAAATTTCGCGTCGGCGTCTCTCCCAACCAACCTAATTTCACTCAGCCTAAAGACCGGGCTGAGGCTATCGACATCTAGTTAAACCTATAGTAATTTCCACTAGAGCTTCGAATGGACACCAACTCAATCAATTTTTTTGGTTCGAGCCTGGTGAAGACGGAGACTCAAAGGCAATCTTCAGATCCTCAGATTTAGAGATATAAGTAGTACAAAACAAGGACTTGATCCGCTTGCGGACAGGTACCCAGGTACAAAAAATGCGAAATCTAGTGCAACTGTGCTTTGCATTATCACTCCCTATCGGGGGTGAACAATGAAAATCCAAACATTCCGTCAACGTAAAGTTGCGGGCGAAAAAATTTCTATGGTCACTTGCTACGACTACTGGTCGGCACAAATTTTGGCCGAATCTAGTGTAGATACATTGTTGGTTGGCGACAGTCTAGCCATGGTCATGCACGGCTTTCCCAGCACAGTACATGCCACTGTCGAAATGATGGCCACCCACATTGCCGCAGTCAAACGTGGCGCTGCAAACAAATTTATTGTTGGCGATATGCCTTTTTTGGCCGCGCGTAAAGATCTTGGCCAGGCTATGGATGCGGTTACTGTCCTTATGCAGGCCGGCAGCAATGCGATAAAAATAGAAGGTGCAGCAGGGCAACTACCGTTGCTTGCGCATATTGTTGAGTCCGGTGTGCCTGTGATGGGCCACCTAGGCTTGACCCCTCAATCTGTTGAAGGCCTGGGTGGACATAAGGTTCAGGGCCGTATGGAGGCCGATGCTCAGCGTATCCTCGATGATGCTTTAGCGTTGCAAGAGGCAGGTTGCTTTAGTTTGGTGCTGGAGTGTATTCCACAGGGTCTGGGAGATCGCATAACCAAAGCGCTAGATATTCCTACTATCGGCATTGGGGCAGGGCCACATACAGACGGTCAAGTTTTGGTGTTGCAAGATCTGTTAGGCATGCAACAAACCTTTAAGCCCAAATTTTTGCGTCATTACATGAATGGATTCGACCAGCTAACCAACGCGGTAAATCATTTTCATAGTGATGTAGCGGAAAGGCGCTTCCCGAATTGTGAGGAGGTCTACTGATGCAGCTGGTGACAGACCTCGATCAGTGGCAACAGCTTCGCTCAGAGTTAGACGGGGGTGTGGGTTTTGTCCCTACTATGGGCGCTCTACACGACGGGCATTTATCGCTTTTACGCCGAAGTGTTGCTGAAAACGCGCTGACGGTGTTGTCTATTTTTGTCAATGCTACGCAGTTTAACAACAGCGCAGACTTGCAAAATTATCCCTCCAGTATTGAAGAAGATCTTAAGCTTGCTCAAGCCGTAGGCGTGGATCTGGTGTTGATGCCAGACTACGCACAGATGTACCCGGACGACTTTCGTTTTCAGATGCGTGAAGAGGTTTTTAGTCGAGACCTATGCGGTAGCGACCGTCCCGGACATTTTACCGGAGTGCTCACGGTAGTGCTCAAGCTATTGAATTTGGTTCAACCTGAGAAAGCCTATTTTGGTTTAAAAGACTATCAACAATATCTTTTGATTAAGGATATGTGTGCCGGCTTGTTTTTGCCGACCCAGATTATTGGCTGTGAAACTTTGCGCGAAAAAGATGGTCTTGCTATGTCGTCGCGTAATCGGCGGTTGGACTCAACAGCACGTGGTGTGGCTGGGCGTTTTAACGAAATTTTATACCGCTCTGGCTCAGATGAAGAGGCCATGGGCGCATTGCAGGCTTTGGGTTGCACTGTGGCTTATATCAAAACCCAGTACGGGCGACGATTTGGCGCCATAAAAATTGATTCACAAGGCGACAGCGTGCGTCTTATAGACAATTTAGTGCCAGAAAATTTAGCAGCAAATTTGCCGGTCGCAGATGCACCTGTAAACGGTATATCTGCGTGATAACGATTAATGGTTTAAAGGGGAGTTCAACATGATTTTGGTGCTTGATGTTGGTAACAGCCAAATCTTTTGTGGCGTATTTGAAGAGGAAAAACTGGTTATTCAGTTTCGCTATGCGTCCACCGCTCGTGGTTCTTCAGACGAGATTGGCGTTTTCCTACGCGGGGCTTTGCGTGAAAATGGCATAGCGCCAGAGGACATTGCAACCATAGCTATATCGTCAGTAGTGCCTGAACTGAACTATACCCTTTGGTCTTGTTGCCAAAAATACTTCGATTTAGAGCCCATGGTACTGCGCCCGGGTCTGAAAACTGGCTTAAAGATTGACTACAAAGACCCCAAGGAAGTGGGCAGTGATCGAATTGCTGATGCCATGGGCGCGGTGAAAATGTTCCCGGACCGAAATTTGATCGTTATTGATTTCGGTACCGCAACCACAGTCTGCGCGGTGACCAAGGACCGCGTCTTTTTGGGCGGTAATATTATTCCCGGTGTGCGCTTGGCTATGGAAGCGCTTGAGGCGAAAACCGCCAAATTACCTTCTGTTGAAATTAAACCTGCGAAGCGGTCTGTTGGTAAAACTACAATTGAAAGTATTCAAAATGGTTTGTACTGGAGCAACGTGGGCATGGTGCGAGAGCTGACCAGTAGAATCACTGCTGAAGTTTTTGCCGATGATCCGCCGCTCACCATCGCTACAGGTGGCTTTGCGCATTTATTTGATAAAGAGCAGTTGTTTGATCACGTGGTTTCAGATCTTATTCTAACGGGTCTTATTGAGGCGCTGAGGTTGAATGGCTATTTAGATAAAACCTAGTAATTATCATAACCCCTCGATGCAATGACGCTCGAGGGGTTGGCCTTGGTCCAAGATACTCTCAAGACACGAGTGTATTAGTTTTCGATGTACTGGCTTTGCAGGCGTCGCATCCCTTTTAACCAACGGTCGTAGTCAGCGGCTTTGCGTTTCATGTACTCAGCTACTTCGGGGTGGGGCAATACCAGAAATTTTTCTTCGCGCAAGGTTTCCACTACTGCCTCAACGGCGACCTCTGGTTCAATCATTCCGTCTACACCAGCAACACCCGCGCCGCCAGCAACTAGGGGTGTATTTACTGCTTGGGGGCAGAGTACCGACACCTTAATGCCCTGATCGCCATAAGTAATAGACAACCATTCCGCTAAAGCCACAGCGGCATGTTTGGTGACAGCGTAGGTGACCGAACCAATTTGGTTGAGTAAGCCAGCAGCAGAGGAAGTATTGAGAAGGTAGCCGCCGCCTCTAGCGATCATGAGTGGTACTAAATGGCGGGCTGCCCATACATGCGCCATCGTGTTGACTTCCCAAATGGTCTGCCAAACCTCGTCAGGTTCATCAATATTTTTGCCTATGCCAATGCCTGCATTGGAGCAAAACAAATCAATGGGTCCAAATTGCGCCTCGGTAGTATTGATCAGTTCGACAATTTCGCTTTCCTTGCGGACATCCACAGCCATAGAAAAACCGCCAATTTCAGCAGCAACTGAAGCTGCGCCCTCGCCGTTAAGGTCTGCAACGATCACTTTTTTTGCGCCTTCCCGCGCGAAACGTCGGCACATCTCACGACCTATGCCGCTTGCGCCACCGGTCACTACGATAATTTTGTCCTTCAACTCCATGAAACTTCTCTCCAGTGAAAATATAGTCCGCCTACCCAGTGATGCTGTCCAGCCAATGCGCCCTTGCTAGGCATATGATTAGTCGCTAAGCGTACTGTTAGCAGGGGAGTGCAAAGATAGACGTTTTGCATTGCTGATTCTATAGTGTCGCATCAGCCCGAGAGGCATCACCCATACAAGGCTTGCCCATATCGTGTCTGTAGTTACCCATTCCAACGAATCATCGCCCAACAAACGCCAGTACGGCTGGGTTATTGTTGCGGTCATGATGTTGGTGCAAACCGTCAGTTCAGGTTTGGGCTTTTACAACATGTCTGTATATATCAACCGTTTGGCGGTACAGCTGAGCGTGCCGCTGGCAGATATTTCTTTTGCGGTAAGTTTGTTTTTTGTGGTCGGTGGTATCGCCGGCTTATTTGTTGCCGAGCTGCTCAACCGCTTTCACGTACGCACCTTGATGATCGTAGGCGCTATAGTTTCGGGCATTGCCATTGGTGCGGTGGGCTGGGCAACCCAGCTGTGGCAGGTCTACGCACTGTTCGCAATTTTTGGCATTGGCAATGCAGGTATTTCAATTGTTATCGCTACAACATTAATCACCCAGTGGTTTCCAGGGCCGGAGCGTTCTATGGCTTTAGCCATGACGTCCACAGGATTGTCTTTGGGCGGCGTTGTGCTTACACCTTATTCAGCCTATTTAATGAATACTATTGGCTTAGGTGAGACGATGCCGATATTAGGTTTGATCTTAATTGGTTCTATTGTGCCGCTTTCACTGTTTATTCGGCAGGCAGAAAAGCCGGCGGTGGATGCTCAAATCGGCGCGGTGGGCCAAGTCAGTAACGGCGGCTTTGACCGAGTTTTATTTTCCCAGGCCGTAAACAGTCGTTTCTTTGTCCTGCTGGCCGGGGCTTATATATTGATTATGGCAGCTCAGGTTGGTGGTATTGCGCACCTTTATAGCCGGGTGGAAACCTTAGCGGGATTCACCTACGCCGCCTATGCCGTGCAGGCATTATCTATTTGTAGTATTTCAGGCCGTTTTTTTGGCGGTTGGTTGGTTTCGCGTATTCCTATTCGCTGGTTTGCATTGGGTAATTTGTCTATACAAGCCCTAGGCCTAACCCTTATTGCCCTGGCACCAAGCGGCACATTGGCCGTTGTGGCTGCCGGAATTTTTGGCCTTAGTGTGGGTAATTTATTAATGACTCAACCGCTGTGGTTGGCGGAAATTTATGCCACCAGTATTTATGCCAAAGTATTTGCACGTGCAAATGCGCTAAGCGTATTGGGTTTGGCGGTGGGACCCTACTTTATTGGTTGGGCCTTCGACAACTTTGGTGCCGGTCAGTCGTATTTTTGGCCCTATATGGCGGCTGTGGCCTGTTCTATATTTGCTTTCGCTATAGTCTTGGTAGCGAGTTCTAGTCCGGTGCTAGCAAACCAAACCCATTTTGGGGCTAAGGGTGCAGACTGAATTTTTTATGACCTAAGATTGGCTCTTGGTCTTCAACTTGGAGGTTATGTAATGGCTATGCGATACCTTAGCGCGCTCAGCGTTGTCTTTGCCTGTCTATATATCAACCCATGTTCAGTGAGTGTCCTGCAGGCCAGTACAAAAAGCCATGCAGCATTGTTAACTGTGGCTGCGCTACCGCTCTCAATGCCGAGTGACTCGGACATTTATCAGCCGCTGCCTAGCCTTGCCGATATGTTGGAGCGGATTAATCCTGCGGTGGTTAATATTGCAACTCGCTCTACGGTTCGTGAAGGCAATCGTTTGCTGCAAGACCCATTTTTTCGCCGCTTTTTTAATGTACCAGAAAGCCGCCGGCGTTATCGGCGTACTCAAAGTGCTGGATCCGGCGTGGTGGTTGATGCCGCTAATGGCTATATCGTGACTAATAACCATGTGGTGCAAAATGCCGACGAAATCAGCGTTGGTTTAGCCGACGGACGTATTCTCAGTGCCAAATTAGTAGGTCGAGACGCTCAAGTAGATCTGGCCTTGCTGCAAGTGGAGGCTGAAGACCTAATTGCTATTAAATATGCTGACAGCAGTAGGGTGAGAGTAGGGGATTTTGTGGTTGCTATTGGTAATCCATTTGGTCTCAATCAAACCGTAACCAGTGGTATTGTTAGTGCTCTAGGTCGCAGCGGTTTAGGTATTGAAGGCTTCGAGGACTTCATTCAAACCGATGCGCCAATTAACCCCGGTAACTCCGGCGGGGCATTGGTGGACTTGCGTGGCGACCTTGTTGGCATTAATACCGCCATCTTTGCGCCCTCTGGCGGCAACGTGGGTATTGGTTTTGCCATACCTGCCAATATGGTTAATGCGGTGCTTGCCCAACTAATAGGCAAAGGCGAAGTGAACCGAGGTTTTGTCGGCGCCATAGTGCAGCCACTAAATAGAGAGTTGGCCAGTGCCTTTGGCGTGTTGTCTCCTGGAGGGCGTCCTAAAGGCGTGGTAGTGGTCGATGTTGAGCTGGCCAGTTCAGCTGAGAAGGCAGGCCTTGAGCCAGGGGATGTCATTGTCGCCATGGATGAAAAACAGATTGCGACAGTTGCTGATTTTGCTGGTCAGGCTGCGGTTATGTTTATTGGTGATGAGATTGAGGTTGACTTCATACGCCAGGGCGAGCGAAAGACCGTTACCTTAGAAATTTTTGCGGACGACCAAGAACAAGTAGATGGGCAACGTTTAACGCCGCGCCTACGCGGAGTAGTTTTACAAAATTTCCATAATCCCGATGAGCAGACCAAAGGCGCGGGCGCATTGGTTATTGAGGTTGATAGCAACAGTACTGCTTATTCGTTTGGCCTGCGCGAAGGCGACATTATTGTCGCAGCAAATCAACGGCCCACAGAAAATATTTCTAAGTTGAGAGACGCGGCGCGGGCAGAAAAACGCCTACTGCTATTGCGGGTTTATCGTAACGGCCAGTTTGGTGATGTGATCATGCGCTAGAGGTTGCGTCAAAGAGGAGTTTTAAAGACAGACGCTGACGGAATGCTCTGTGGGTTAGAAGCCTTGATATTTTTAAGCCCACACCAAATACGATTCAATAGACAATAAAGTTAGGCAGAAAAAAGCCGGCCTAAGAGCCGGCTCTCAACAACTCGACTAACGTCTAGTCGAACATAATAACGCTACGGGCAACTTCCCCTGTCTCCAATGCCGCAAGGCCATCGTTAACATCTTCAAGTTTAATTCTGCGTGAGATCAACTCATCCAAATGTAGGCGGCCTTGTAGGTATAGGTCTACAAATCTCGGCATGTCCACGCGGAATCTATTTGAACCCATATTGGAGCCCTGCATCTTTCGCTCCATCAAGAACTCTGGTCCGTGTAGTTCAACCATAGTGCCTACGGGAATCATGCCGATGATGGTGGCAGTGCCGCCCATGCCGAGCATCTTAAAAGACTGCTGTGCAGTCTTCGCTAAACCGATGGCTTCAAAAGAATAGTGAACGCCGCCTTTGGTCATTTCCCGAACAGCTTCCACTGGGTCTACTTCAGCGGCATTAATAACATCAGTGGCACCAAACTTGCGCGCCAGCTCTAACTTACTAGCCACCATGTCGATGGCGATGATGCGTGCTGCTCCAGCAAGGGCTGCGCCATTGATTGCAGACAAGCCAACGCCGCCACAACCAATAACTGCGACAGTACTACCAGGCTCAACTTTAGCGGTATGAATAACTGCACCTACGCCAGTGGTTACGCCACAACCAATTAGGGCGGCAATATCCATGGGCATGTCGTCACGTATTTTTGCCACAGTGTGTTCGTGAACCAACATATATTCAGCGAAGGAAGATAGGTTGAGGAACTGAGAGATCTTTTCGTCGTTTTTTGCTAATCGGCTAGGACCATCTTCGTCACGTTGCAGCTCAGGTTCTGCACATAAAGACATACGCCCGGTAATGCATGGCTCGCAATGCCCACAAAATGCGGAGAGACAGGTAATAACATGATCGCCCTTTTTAACGTAGGTGACGTCAGAGCCAACCGCTTCCACAACGCCCGCAGATTCGTGGCCTAAAATGGCTGGCAATTGGTAAGGGTAAGAACCGTTTTGGAAGTGCAAGTCGGAGTGACAGACGCCAGCGGCTACCGTGCGGATTAGCACTTCTCGTGGTGCTGGGTTGCCGTATTGAACGTCTTCAATTACTAAAGGTTTATTGATTTCTCTAAGTACTGCTGCCTTCATGATCTGTCCCCGCAAAATTGTTCGAAAATATTTATTCTGCATGGTGCCAAAGCATTCAAAGGAATGCTATACCTTGCGCAGGTCTAGCTATGCTTTGAACATTGAATACGGACTAAATACTTACTGTGTTTTAACTAAATCCATCAGTGACCAAGGCATTTCAGATGGTAGTATGCTTAGGGGGGGCAGTAAGCCCTCGCTGCAACAAAAGAATAAATTAGGGTGCTTTTAATGGTTTTGATCGGTCTGGGTTCAAATCAGGGTGATTCAACGGACACAGTGGTAGCTGCTATTGAGGCGCTGCAAGATTTTGCGCTGCCTTCTACTCTGAAAAGTGCACGTCTACTGCGTACTTCGCCGGTAAATTGTCCGCCCGAATCTGGTGATTTTATTAACTGTGCGGTAATTTTTGAAGCCAAGGCTGACTTAACACCTGAGGCGATGCTTAGTGCCTTAAAGGCAATTGAACATGATTTTGGTCGCCGCGAGAAATATATCCGCAATGCGCCCAGGGAGTTAGACCTAGATCTGCTGCTATTTGATGATGAAGTGCGCAATAGTGAAGATTTTACCTTGCCACACCCTCGTGCCATTGATCGGTTGTTTGTATTACAGCCAGCGTGTGAGCTTATGCCGAATACTCAATGGCCTGGAACTGGATTAACTATTCAACAATTATTGGAACAACTGGAAACCGATGAACAGGTTCATATTCTGGAAGAAATTCCTCCTTATTACTGCGCTTAATTTAGGCACATTTGGTCCTCTTGCGTTTGCTTACGAAGGTGATGTTCACCAGCAAATGACATTTCTTGCGGCCAAACAAATGAGTCGCTGTGAGTCCTTGCCAGATCTTATGCCAGATGCGCGACTGACAGCATTAGACACTCGCTATATTGTTAAAGCTAACGTTGCTCAGGCTGGCAGTAACGTCTTTGTGCGCATGTTTAGGTGGAATTACTATAACCCGATGGGTGATGAAGTGAAGCCTATACTGGGCATCATTGATACGCGTTTCGACAGTCATTTTAATGGGCTACTTGACGAGTTGTCAGGTTCCGATGCGCGTCATCAGCGCCTAAGTATGTTTGGTCGTGTTCTGAGTTATGTTCAAGACGTGACATCTCCCGCTAAAGTGGTGCCGGTGTTTACTGGTCGTTGGTGGCGTTTTTCTTTTTCCGATCGCTTCGATAAATTCCCGGTGGATGTGCCGCGTTTGCAGCGCGCTTTGGGTGATTATTGCGCTGACTTAGAGCCCCACTATTTGTTGGAGAAGTCTGATATTACTACAGCCATGAATACGTTAATGCGGCGCACTGCGGTTGAAACTTTAAGGCATGTAGAAATGACTATTGATGGATTTCCGGCAACCTGGGCGTCCTATTGGCAGCCAGCGACGAATGAAGAAGAGTTTGGTTCTTATGGTGCTGCGGGCAATAACTTTGGTGTGCGTGCGGAATTTCCCTGTGGTGACGGCGAGCAATGTTTGCTGCTCAAAGATGATCCGCTCTATCAAGATTTTGCCCACCTCCAGCACCTCTCAGCGGTACGTGCCACGATACAGGCAATGTTTTTGATGCAATACCAGGAGCAGGAGCGCAAGGAAGCGGCGCGCTAGTAAGCGTAGCGCCAGTAAGCGCGGGGTAAAGAGCCAAGCGGATAAGAGCAGAAATAGAAATAGCAGAAATAAAAAGAATTGAAGCAAAAAGAACAGTAATAAAACAACAATAATAAGGGTTTGCGCGGTTGAAAATTGGACTTAAGTGTCGGCATACCAACCCTTCAATACCCGATAAAAAAGAGACACCAAATTGGCGGACAAACTTGGAGAGCAAAATTTGGCTGAGGGCGTGGCAAACGCGCCCAAGCAAACGGTAGAAGGCACGACGCCGGAGTTAGGGCGGGCGTCACCTGATGCAGGTCTGACATCACCCGATGCGGGGCTGACTTCACCCGATGCGGGGCTTACGCCTCTTCATTTAGGGCTTACGCCTCTTCACCTAGGGCTTACGCCTTGGAACTTCCATGATATGTCGGCGGTGAGTTTGTCTGATCAGGCGCAATTTGCTGAAGCTCACGGCTATCAGTCTATGTGGGTGCCTGAGAATCATTTTGGCCCTCAAGCTATCCCAGACCCTTTAATGCTGTTGGCCAGTATTGCTGGTGCCACTCAAAGTATTCGCCTTGGTACAACCTCCTATCTTTTGACTCTGCGTAATCCTTTGCAGGCCGCCGAGCAAGTTGCGGTGTTGGATCGCCTGAGTGGTGGTCGTTTAATGCTGGGGGTTGGTCGAGGCTATGCGCCGGAAATGTTGCGTGCCCACCATGTGCCTGTTGCGCAAAAGCGCAAAATATTTGCTTGGACCCTAGACTTAATGCAGCAGGCTTGGATGGGCGAACCCATCACCTTAGATGACAATCCAGACAATGCCGTAGAAGTACATCCGCGCCCCATTCAGCAACCGCATCCACCCATCTGGGTGGCGGCTTTTGGCCCTAAAGCCTTGGCTCAGGCCGGTAGGTTGGGTTTGCCTTATTTATCTTCGCCTATGGAAAGTTTGGCCACCTTAGAACACAACTACGCTCAACATAGGTTGTCTGCGGAAGAAGAGGGCGTGGCTAAGCCCAGTGATGTGCCGTTAATGCGCACGGTCTTTGTCAGCGAAGATGCCAAGCAGACAAATAAGCTGCGCCAACTTATGGCTGAGCAGAGCGAAAACAGCCGCTTAGCAGAGGGCGAGACTTTGGACGATTGGACAATTATTGGTGAGCCAAGCTATGTGCGTGAGCGAGTGGAAGAATATAGGCAGCGCTTGGGCATGACCCACCTCATTGCGACGCGGATAAGGGTGTCTGGTCTTGAGGAGGCAGAGCTGCGCAGTAGCGTGGCATTACTGGCAGAAACGCTGAAAGGTCTGTAGTAACATCTTGGCTTGGAATTATTTTGTTGTGGGAGAGGAAATATGACTTTTAGAATACTTTGGCCTGCCATGCGCTGGCCTGACGGGCGTGCAATTGAAGAATCTAGCGTTGGCGAACATACGGCAGAATTTTCCGAGCGCTATACCGATGTCACCGATGAGCAGTGGGCCAATTGCGATGCCGTGGTTAGCGTTAATGATATCCCCGCCGAATACCGCGAAAAAATGACCAAGTGTAGAATTTTTGCTACACCTAAAGTCGGCTTCGACAACATAGACAGCAAAGCCTGGGCGGAAATGGGTATTCCGGTTTGTAACGTGCCAGATTATGGCACTCAAGAAGTAGCCGACCATGCCATGGCGCTGATGTTATCGCTGATGAAAGGCATCACCTTCCACACCCGCGAGTTAAAGCAAGACCCCAAAGGTCTTTGGCGTCCTGCGCTAAATCCATTTGGTAAGCGTCTGTCTGCCTGTGTGTTTGGCGTGGTTGGTTTAGGGCGTATTGGTACTGCCGCTGCGCTGCGTGCAAAAGCATTTGGCATGGACGTGGTGATGTACGACCCCAACCGAGAAAACGGTGCGGAGTTATCTATCGGTATTCGTCGCGTGCATTCGTTGGAAGAACTGTTCGGGCAGTCTGATGTGGTTAGTCTGCATGCGCCATTGTCCGAGAGCACTGAAAAACTCATTAACTTTGAAGTGCTCTCGCACTCCAAGCCGGGATTGATTTTGATCAATACTGCACGCGGTCCGATCATTGACCTCGACGGTCTTTATGAAGCCATGAAGGCAGATAAAATTCAGGCGTGTGGTTTAGACGTATTGCCAGAAGAACCAGCGAACCCCGATCACCCGTTGATTAAAGCTTGGGCGGCGGATGAAGAATGGATAGATCATCGGTTGTTGATCACACCTCACTCCGCATTCTTTACGCCGGAAAGCGTATACGACATGCGTTATAAGGGTGGCGAACTGATTGTGAAATATCTAAGCGGTGGACGCTTGGACAACTGTGTAAACCAAGAATGGTTAGTGAACCAACGTTAGGCTGATTGCGGGCTTAAAAAAAGCAAAAATAGGCTGGGCCATGACGGATAAATCGACGGATAAATCGACGGATAAACCGACGGATAAACCGACGGATAAACCGACGGATACATCGACTGCTACTTCGATAGACACTTCGATAGATTACCAAAGACGCAGACAGCGCGTTTTTCTGATTCTATCCGGTGTATTTCTGGGGACGTTAGCGTTGCTCAACGTACTCGGCATCAGTCGATTTTTAGATTTGTCCTTCAATGTGCTTGGTCTCGAAATCCCCATGTTTGTTGCGGTAGGTGTTTTGCCTTACCCGGTAACCTTTCTATGCACCGACTTAATCAGTGAGTTATATGGTGAAAAGAAAGCCCAAGATATGGTTTGGGTAGGCTTGCTGTTGAATATTTGGGTGGTCTTTTTGCTCTGGCTTGGCGGTATTTTGCCCGGCAGTGGCATGGACCCAGTCACAGGCCAAGTATTGGTGGACGAAGCAGGGCGAGAGCCGGTATTTTTTGAGGTGCGCCAGTTGGCCTTTGGCGCTGTTGCGGCGTCAATGATCGCTTATCTAGCGGCGCAGTTTTGTGACGTAAAACTGTTCCATTTTTGGAAGCGTGTCACCAACGGTAAGCATCTTTGGTTGCGCAACAATGCATCCACTATGGTCAGTCAAATTGTTGACACTACTGCGGTGATTTTAGTGACTCATTTTTGGGCCAATGCATTGCCCATTGATGCAACCCTGCCCGTATGGCCTCAACTCATGGTTTATATCGCTTCCGGTTATGTCTTTAAGCTAATGATTGCGGCAATAGATACAGGACCTTTGTATCTGGCAGTAGGGTATCTACGACCGTATCTAGGGCTACAGCCTAATGAAGAAGCTACGGATACTTAGTGAGTTCATAATCGCACGAACCACAGGACAGCCTTATTTAGGCAGTTAGGCCGATATCGCCATCTGTTTGTTCGCCGCAAGTCCACGGCGCTAATTGTCCATTGCAGTTGTTCGGTTCTATTTGCGTTTTTGTATCTTGCCTTTTGTATTGTATTTTCTGCCTTTTCCCTTTTGTAGTATTTTCTGCCTTTTGCAATGAATACGCCGCCATTTGTCGCTGCTCACCTTTCTCTAAGGGATGTCCCTCCTAAAGTTTGTGCACCTGCTGATTGTTCGGCTGAAAAAACTACTTCATTGGTGGAGGATAAGTGTACTTTTGGAACATAGGAAAGTTAAAGGAAGACATTCGCTCTGATAACTTAACTGAGAAAGAACGCTTTTTTTATGCGCTTGTTCACTTGAGTCTGGGCGCTATTTTTTTAGAAATGGTCGGCTACTCGTCATTAGCCTCAGACATATCAAACGATGCGGATGTGCTAAGTAGTGCAACCTATATATTGACCGTCATCGTCGGCACTATTTTGGCGTTTAAAGCAAACGGCGCTAATGGCGGGGGAGATTTTTTGGGTAGGTATTTTTCTATTGGCTTCGTTATGGATGTCAGGTTTTTAGCTTATGCGGTTCCATCCATAGCGGTATACGTTTTGTTCGTCGGCTATATGGTTGATGTAGTGGAAGTGCTGGTAAGTTATGTTGGTTGGGCTTTAGTTTTTGGCGGGTAAGTCGCCGTCTATTGGCGCATATATCTGCATATCAAAGAGGTTAGTGCTAATTAAAAATTTAGGGGGACACAGAAAAAGTAGCCTTACTTCGACGCGCATGCTGAGTGTGGTGCCACACTCAGCATGCGCCGCACACAACGGGCATAAGCGCCGCTGCCGTTTGTCGCGCAGCTATTTTTGAAAATCTCTTCAGTCTCAATAAGGGTACGTCATGAAAATAAGACCTTACCAAGCGTTGGATAATGATCAAGTGGTCGCGCTTTGGCGTGCTTGCGACTTAACTATTGCTGCTAACGACCCACGCAAAGACATTGAACGAAAGCTAGCGGTCAGTCCTGAGCTGTTTTTACTTGGCGAGTTCGAGGGTAAGGTGGTTGCCAGTGTGATGACAGGTTATGAGGGCCATCGCGGTTGGATTAATTATTTGGCCGTAGAACCCGACCATCGTCGCAAGTCTTATGGTCGCTTAATGATGGCGGCTGCGGAGCAACTGTTAGACGAGTTAGGCTGCCCGAAGATCAACCTACAAGTGCGTAGTGCAAATGCTGCGGTTGTCGCCTTTTATGCGTCCCTCGGTTACGCCACCGATGACGTGGTGAGTATGGGGAAGCGCCTGCGTATAGACTGAGACTCAGCTTTTTTGGAAGGCACTTATCTGAAGCCTTTTTGCGAAGACTCTTTTCTAAAAAGATGTTTTTGAACAGTAGACAGGGTGCGACTAGCGCTCTATCTGGCCTAGATTGGCGTTGATTGACGCGCCGTTGAGTACTGGGCTTTGAGCCGCAAACAATAAGGTCTGTGCAATTTCTTCGGGTTGAATTAAACGCTCAAATGCACTCATTGCCGCAATTTGTGGCATCACGTCTGCCGGTACATGGGCGCGCAGCATTTCAGTGTCGGTGAAACCGGGGTTAATGCACGCTGTATGTATGCCGGTGCCTGCTAGGTCTTGGCAGGTGGCGCGCATCATGCCAATGCTGGCATGTTTGCTGGTCACATAACTGAAGCTGTTGGGTACCGCTTTCTCACCTAGTGTGGAGCCAACGTAAAGAATACTTGAACCCTTGCTCATGAGTGGAATCAACATTTGGTTGAGGCTGTTTGGGGCAACCAAATTAATTTCTAATATTCTTCGAAACTCATTTGAATCAGTTGTGCTAACGCTGTCGTTGGCCAGCAGCGCCGCATTGTGAATGAGTACGGCTTCTCCAACGCCACCTAATTGTTCCTCGAGTTGCGCCGATATTTGTTGCAGAAAGTTAGGCTGTGAAAGGTCGCATGCAATGCTAATGACGCCCGCTTCTGGGCAGGGTGTGCGAGATAAATTGATAACATTGTAGCCTGCTGATTTGAATGCCGCGGCGGTGGCTTGACCGATACCGGAGCTTGCGCCGGTAATAACTAAATTTTTCATATCATTTCCATGTGATGACAGCGAAGCAAATCTAAGAGTGGATGAGAACTTTTTGGCATTTAGTTGCTACGCTCGGCAAATGTCTGTTCGGGGCTACTTCCGTCCTTATCCCGCAGAACTCCATTTTGCACTGGCCCATTGGCCCTCGCCTGAGGCGCAGCGCAACAGCATGTTGTCTATGTCCAGCGCTTGTATATCTTCGCGCTCCAATAATTTTCCCAGTAGATACTGGGCCAGTTCCTCGACGGTAATATTGCGAATGGGTAGAAGCGTGAGGTCCCGTTGCAAGAAGGGAATGCGTTCGCCATTAAAGACGATATAGGTGTAGTCGTCTTGCTCGTCTATTTCTAAGTAGGGCGAGCGAGTTGGCATAAGCACTTGCTCGTCCAAATCGTCGCACAATTGCTTAACAGCCTTCTTTAAAATGTTGTAGTCAAAGGTTAATCCATCGTCGTGCATCGGCGCGTCGGCATCTAAGGTTACTTGGAAGTTGTGTCCGTGTAGATTTTCTCGCTCTGTGGCGCTGAACAACGTGAAGTGCGCGGCGGCAAAGTGCAGATATTCTTTACTAATTTCTATTGTGGTGTTTTGCATAGCTCAAGATTAACACTGGTTAGTAGTTTTCGCCCTGCCTCTAGAATACATTTTGCGTGTCTTGGTGGTGTGAAGGTTAACAACGCTAGTTTGACCCAGATTCAGGGTGATAGATTTAGCACCGATTAAGGGTAGTATTCGGTGCAGGGAATATTGGGAGATAGTGTATGCGGTTCGATTTAACGCTGGAGCAAGAAGCCTTTAAGGCAGAAGTTGAGGATTTTCTACGCGAGAATTTGCCCAAAGTTGTGGCTGATAAAGTGCGCTTTGGCGCCAGCGTTTCTAAGCAAGAGCTAAGCGACTGGACCAAAGTACTCAACGCTCGAGGTTGGGCGGCGCCTCATTGGCCGTTAGAGCATGGGGGTACAGGCTGGAACCTTGTGCAGCGGCATATTTTTGATGTTGCTTTTCGCGCCCATCATGCGCCGCAATTGTCGGGCTTTGGATTCAACATGGTGGGTCCTGCCATTATTAAATACGGTAATGCCGAGCAAAAAGCTGACTGGTTACCAAAAATTCGTAATGCCGACTTATGGTTTTGCCAAGGCTATTCAGAGCCAGAGGCGGGTTCTGATTTGGCCAGCGTGCGTACACGTGCAGATAAAGACGGCGACGATTACTTAGTCACAGGGTCGAAAATTTGGACCTCTGGCGCTGAAATGGCCGACTGGATTTTTTGCTTGGTCCGTACCAATCACGACGTGCAGCAACAAAAGGGCATTAGTTTTGTGCTCTTTGATCTTTCTTCACCTGGCGTCAGTGTTGAGCCTCTTTATGCCTTTAATGGCAAGCGTCTGTGGAATCAGGTGTTTTTTGACGCTGTGCGCGTGCCCGTGAGTCAACGCTTGGGCGATGAAGATCGCGGCTGGACTGTGGCGAAAAGTTTGCTTGGTGATGAGCGCATAATGGTTTCTAGAGTTGCTGAAAATAAACGTATTCTTGGTAATGTGCGTGAAGTGATGGCCGCTCAAATTGAACGAGGTGTTGATCTGCCCAGCGATGTGCGCGGTGAAATTAGCGCGTTAGAGATTCGCCTTCACGCCTTGGAAATGACCAGTATGCGTATTTTGACCGATGCCGATGCCGGGACTCAGATTGGCGCTGAGCCGAGTATGTTAAAGCTAAAGGGCAGCGAGTTAGTTCAGGCGCAAGATGAGCTGTTGTTCCGCATGGTGGATTACTTGGCATTACCGAAAGATTCCAGTCACTTGGAAGGCGGCCCGGTAGGGCCGGTGTGGGCGGAATATGTGGCTTCAGGCCGTTACCATCATCGAGGCTACACTATTGCTGGTGGTTCCTCTGAAATTCAGCACAACATTATTGCTAAGCAAGTGCTTGGGCTCTAAGTTAGCTACTAAGTTAGCTACTAGGTTTGCTACTAGGTTTGCTAATAGGGTGGTCGGTAGGCGCGAACAATAAGCAATAAAAAAGGCGGCTGTGGGCCGCCTTTCTTTTTCTCTCTTTTTCTCTTCTTTGCTTTCTTCTGTCCTGCGGAGTTTCTCTGGGTTGTTCTGCAGGTTACGCCAACAGCGATTTTAGGTCAGTTTCTGGGTCTGCTAATTTGGCTGCATCCGCAGGTTTGCCGATCAACTGCTTGCACAGCATAAATTCTTTTGGGCTATTTACCGCATCCGCTGCAACGACTTTGCCATCCTTTAAATAGAATATTGCAAACTGGTGCTTCTCCATGTCGCCGCGCAATACCTGGCTGTCGCCGTCGGCTGAGAAGCCTACCATCTGTAATTTCAGCTCGTATTGATCAGACCAGAACCAAGGAATGGCTGCGTAAACTTTGTCATCGCCCAGCATATTTGCTGTGCTCACTCGGGCTTGATCCATTGCGTTGGGTACTGATTCTAAGCGCAGGCGCCTATTCATCAGTGGGTTAGGGTGATTTGTGCAATCGCCGGCGGCGTAAATGTCAGGGTCTGATGTGCGGCAATGGTCATCTACCACAATGCCGTTGTCGCAGTGAATGCCGGCTTCTTCGGCTATCTCAATATTTGGAATAATACCAATGCCAACAATTACGATGTCTGCATCAAAGCTCTCATCACCGCATAACACTTTTTCCACTCGGCCGTTTCCAGAGAAGCCAGTAACACCAGTTTGTGTGTGTATATGCACGCCTCGATCACTGTGGAGTTTGTGATAGTAGGCTGACATCTCAGGTGTGGTGACACGCTGCAAAATGCGTTCTTCCATTTCTAAGACGTGGACATTCATACCCAGTTCTATGCCAACCGCTGCTACTTCCAAGCCAATATAGCCGCCACCTACAATGACTAGGTTAGCGCCAGGCTTAACATCGGCGCGAATGCCGTCTACATCATCCATGGTGCGTAAATAATGGATGCCAGGCAGTTCGCTGCCTTCAATGCTCAACTTGCGCGGGCGCGAGCCGGTGCTGATGAGTAGTTTTTCGTAAGCGATGGTTTCGCCGTTGCATAGGTTAATGGTCTTAGTGCTGGGATCAATTTGTGTTGCTCGAGTATCCAGCATGAGCTGTATATCTTTATCCGCGTAAAATTTCTCTGCACGTAAGTAAACCTTGTCTGCAGGTTGGGTACCGGCCAGATATTGTTTCGAAAGTGGTGGTCGCTGATAAGGCACGTGAGCTTCATCGCCGATAATGGTGATGGAGCCTTCAAATTTGGCTTGGCGCAGACTCGCTGCAGCTTGGCCGGCCGCATGTCCTGCGCCGATGATGACAATACCCGTCATGGAAGTTCCTTGGTGCTTGCAAAGGAGGTAGTTTAACCTGTCATGCGAGGGTAGCGCACACTAGATTTGTAGGAGAGAGAGATGTCCAACTTTCGTAGTTTGACCGAAGCGGTAAAGCTGGCACGTGAAAATTTGAGCCAAGGGGATTGGGATTATTTGGTAGGCGCGGCAGATACCGAGACCAGCCTTAGGCGTAACCGCGGCGCGGTCGAGTCTTGGGCGTTTCGTCCGCGGATTTTGAATGATGTCAGCGATGT
This sequence comes from uncultured Gammaproteobacteria bacterium, assembly GCA_913060615.1. Classification (GTDB taxonomy): domain Bacteria; phylum Pseudomonadota; class Gammaproteobacteria; order Pseudomonadales; family Azotimanducaceae; genus UBA4421. Next base: position 26,418 of record CAJXUL010000006.1, read on the forward strand.
GCAAGTTTCCACCCAGTTGTTGGGCAGCGAAATGCGCATTCCCGTCATTTTGCCACCTATCGGTTCGGTCCAGGCATTCTCGTCTGGCGGTGGCACCGAGGTCGCCCAGGCCGCAGAAGAATTCGGCATTCTGCAAATTTTAAGCTCTGCGTGTGCGCCAGATTTTGAAACTGTTGCTCGTGACGTGCCTGGGCCACGTATTTATCAACTCTACTTAACCGGCGATGAAGCCTGGATGGACGAGCAGATAGAGCGCTCTATAGCCGCTGGCTACACTGGTTTCTGTTTAACCGCAGACACCCAAGTTTATTCCCGCCGCGAGCGCGATATATTGAAACGATACACGCCCATGTCCGGCCGTTCAGCCAGCCCTGCCGGTGATTTCAATTACCAGTCTAGTATGTCCTGGGATACTGTGGCGCACATTAAAGAGAAGTTCGATATTCCCCTTATGATCAAAGGGGTGGTAGTGGCTGAGGATGCCAAGCGTTGTGTCGAGGCCGGGGTAGATGTGGTTTACGTGTCTAATCATGGTGGCCGCCAGTTAGATCATTCTCGAGCTTGTATCGACTCCCTGCCTGAGGTTGTGGGGGCCGTTCAGGGCCGAGTGCCGGTAATTGTTGACGGCGGGTTTATGCGTGGGGCGGATGTTGTAAAAGGCTTATGTTTGGGTGCAGACATTGTCGGCATGGGCAGGTTTGAAGGCTTGTGTATGGCTGCAGGCGGCAAAGATGCATTGGTCCGAGGGCTGACGATTTTGGAGCAAGAGATCCGAATAACCATGGCGCTAGCTGGGGCTGCAACCTTGACTGACTTGAACCCTAGCCTAGTGGAGCGCTTGGAACCTGTGGGCACGCCGAGCGTGTTAAGTTCCTTCCCACTATTGTCCGAGATCGAATAGGCTTTCGGTAGCGCTTGTACAGGTGAACGCCGTGTACGCGTCTACTTATCTGAAGGTAATGGCATTGGAAACGGCGTTACCGTGCCACCTTTGGTGTCAGTGATTTTTGCGACGCCTTCTTTCTCTACTTCATCAATTCGCACAATGGCATGCATTGGAATAAACGATCTTTGCACGCCTTCAAATTCGCTGCGCAACCTCTCTTCACTAGGGTCAATCAGCAGCGACGAGCGATTACCGAAAGAATAATCTTCCACTTCCACGAAGCCATATAGATCGCTTTGATAAATATTACGGGCATAGACTTCATAAACTTGTCCCTGATTTTGGAACAATATTTTGAAGATACTTTCTTGCTTATCTTTACCCGCCATTACTTTGTGTCACCTGGTTGTAAACCGATTGCTGAATGTGCATTTTTGGAGCTGTGTTCGTGCTGGGATAGTTGGGGATAACTGCTTGGTTTTCAAGTGCTCTTTCTCTCTTGGCGCTCGCTCTAAGCGAATGATGTTTTTTTGCCACCCATGTACATCTGCCATTAGGTTACTGGGCAGGATGGCGTATAATGAGTCTCCTTTTTTTGTACTAAAGTCACTATGGCCAAAAAGCTTTTCGTTAAAACCCACGGTTGCCAAATGAACGAGTATGACTCGGCGCGTATGTATGACGTGCTGCGTGATCAACAAGGGTATGAAATAGCCGAGACTGAAGAAGAGGCAGATGTACTCCTACTCAATACTTGCTCTATTCGTGAGAAAGCCCAAGAAAAAGTTTTTCATCAACTAGGGCGTTGGCAAAAACTCAAAAATGCGAATCCAGATTTAGTCATTGGTGTGGGCGGCTGCGTAGCTAGCCAAGAGGGTGACGCCATTATGAAACGCGCGCCAGTGGTAGATATGGTGTTTGGCCCGCAAACCATTCACCGATTACCGGATATGTTGAGTGCCCAAAAGAGCCAGTTGCTGCCAGTTGTGGACATTACCTTTCCTGAAGTGGAAAAATTTGATCGTCTGCCCGAACCTAGTGTAGACGGTCCTGCGGCTTTCCTTTCTATTATGGAAGGTTGCAGTAAGTATTGCAGTTTTTGCGTAGTGCCTTATACACGCGGCGAAGAAGTCAGTCGCTCTGTGTCCTCGGTGTTGCAGGAAGTGAAGAGTTTGACTAGGCAAGGCGTGAAGGAAATTCACCTGCTGGGGCAAAATGTGAATTCCTATTTAGGTGAGATAGACGGCGATACCGCCGATCTTGCCGAGCTAATTTATTATGTGGCAGCAGTGCCCGGCGTGGAGCGTATTCGCTTTACCACGTCGCACCCGATGGATTTTTCTGACAATTTGATTCAAGCCTATAAAGATATTCCGGCCTTGGTTAATCACCTGCACCTGCCAGTGCAATCGGGTTCAGATACTATTTTGGCCGCCATGAAGCGGGGTCATACTGCGGCGGACTATTACGAAAGAATTGCTCGTTTACGCGAAGTGCGACCAGACATTAGTTTATCCTCGGACTTTATTATTGGTTTTCCTGGTGAAACTGAAGAAGACTTTGCAGACACTATGAAGCTAATTGAAGAAATTGGATTCGATTTTTCCTTTAGTTTTATTTACAGCGCGCGCCCAGGTACGCCAGCTGCGGCCCTTCAAGATGACACGCCTGAAGATGTGAAAAAACAGCGCCTGCAAATGTTGCAAACCCGGCTGCGAGATCAAGCCGAGGCAATATCTCACTCTATGGTCGGTAGTACCCAACAAGTTTTGGTTACCGGGCCAGCGAAAAAAGGTGCCGACGAAGGTCAGCTTGCGGCGCGCACGGAAAATAATCGGGTGGTGAATTTTATCGGCCCATCGAGTTTGATCGGAGAATTCACTACTGTTGCTATTACTAAGGCGTTTCCAAATTCTCTACGTGGTGAAATGGTCGAGTAATTGGCTAAGTTCGCTATCAACTTATCGGCAAAAAAAGGTCCATACTTGATTTTGAATATGCTGCTAATCTCTGTCTACTGCTGATAAAAAGTTTGGTGAAATTTGGAAGAAAACACAGATAACCCTGGAGCCGATGCTCGAGTGGTGCCCTTTACCCGGCTGATTGCTTTGGAACCAAGCGACGCTCGGCGATTGGCCAGCCTTATTGGTCCAGTGGACCAAAACTTGAAACATTTAGAGCGTAGGTTGGGTGTGCACATACGCACACGAGGCAACGAGTTTCAAATCAGCGGTCCGCAAGTCAGGGTACAAGCTGCCGAAGCATTACTACACCAGTTATACCGTGAAACAGCGGATCGAGAATCAATAGAGCCAGATTTTGTACACCTCTTTTTGCAAGAGGCAGGATTGGATGCACTTATGGCTGAACAAGATAAACCTCAAGGACCTACAGTTGTAATGGATGTAGACGCGCAAACCGCAGAAGCGCCGGTTAAAGGGGAAAAAGGTGCTGTGGCAGGGTTAGATGAACTGGTCATTCGCACGCCAAAGAAATCTGTTAAGCCACGCGGTGGTAATCAGCTGAAATATTGCAATTCTGTGCGTCGTCACGATATTAATTTTGGTATTGGCCCTGCGGGTACAGGTAAGACCTATTTGGCCGTTGCTTTGGCTGTGGAAGCGTTGGAGTCCCAGCAGGTGGCACGAATACTGTTGGTTAGGCCGGCGGTGGAGGCAGGCGAAAAACTGGGTTTCTTGCCCGGCGATTTAGCGCAAAAAATTGACCCTTATTTGCGCCCGTTATATGACGCCCTTTACGAAATGCTTGGAGTAGAGCGGGTGAACAAATATATAGAACGCAATATTATTGAAGTAGCGCCGCTTGCTTACATGCGTGGTCGGACGTTAAACAATGCATTTATTATTTTAGATGAGTCGCAAAATACTACAGTTGCGCAAATGAAGATGTTTCTAACCCGTATTGGTTTTGGCTCTACAGCAGTAGTCACAGGGGATATCACCCAGATCGATTTGCCTCGAGGCGAGAACTCCGGACTGATTCATGTACGTGACGTGCTGCGTAATATCGAGGGCATTAAGTTCACACAATTTGTTTCCAAAGATGTTGTACGCCATCCCCTGGTGCAGAAAATTGTCGACGCCTACGAGCTATTCCAAAATTCGTCAAAGTCCACTGATAGTGAATCTCGAGACCGACGCGGCTAGCTGGCGAATAAGCATCCTGACCGGCTGTTTGATGGCGTATTCGACAAGTTGAGGAGCGGCCTTTTGGAAACAAAGATAAATACGTCCGGCGAGCATTATGAATATTGATCTGCAAATTGCAGAAGACCTATCAAAAGACGTATCAAAAAACCTAGCGAAAGGCCAGTTGGACAATGACTTCGCCGCGCTATTGGGGCCTTCATCTGGCGGTGATGACACACTTACAGCTTTGCATGGACTGATCGACAGCTGGCTGCTTGCTGTGCAAAAGCGCTTAGATGATCCTAGATTAGAACACGCCTTATGTATTCGCTTGTGTGACCTGAGCGAGTCGCAAACACTTAACCTCACGTATCGAGGCAAAGATAAACCCACCAATGTTTTGAGTTTTCCAGCCCAGTTAGATGAGCAATTTGCTCATGACGACATGCCGCTGGGCGATTTGGCGATTTGTTGGCCGGTACTCGTTACAGAAGCAGGCGAACAAGGTAAGCAACCTTTGCATCACCTCGCCCACTTACTAGTGCACGGCGTACTGCACCTGCTGGACTATGATCACGAAGCTGATGCGCAGGCACAAATTATGGAAGCTCTAGAGGTGCACATACTTGCCGAGTTGGGTGTTGAGAATCCGTATAACTGACCTGCAAAACAACGATTTTTTTAATCGGTTCTTGCATTTATTCCATGCCTTATTTATACAGGAAGGCCTAATATTGGTAAAACTTGCCCTATGAGTGATATGTCTGAGTTCTCTGACGACTCAGTTGAAAAAAAGTCCCCTAGTCGCGGCGTACGTGGATGGTTGTCTGATTTATTTTCAGAAGCACCTGATGACGTTGCAGCATTACTCGAAGTTTTACAGGACGCTGCTGAACGCCAGCTAATAGACGTCGACGCCTTGAATATAATTGTCGGGGCGCTGCATGTAGCAGACATGCATGCCCGCGATATCATGATTCCTCGTTCGGCTCTGGTTGTGGTTCACGAAGATCAACAACCTGCGGAGCTATTACCTTTAGTCATAGAATCTAAGCACTCACGATTCCCTGTGGTGGGCGATGATGTCGACGACATTAAGGGCATTTTGCACGCCAAAGACTTGCTGGCATTAGCAGTGGAAGAAGACGGTCAACGTTTTGATATTAAAGACTTTATTCGCCCGGCCGCAGTTATTCCTGAAAGTAAAAGATTGAACGTTTTGCTAGAAGAATTTCGCGCCAACCGTAATCATATGGCCTTGGTGGTGGATGAATACGGACAAATTTCCGGCGCTGTGACCATTGAAGATGTCTTGGAACAGATTGTTGGAGAAATAGAAGATGAGCACGATGTGGATGATGACAGCTTTGTTAAGCAGCTGGAGCCCGCGTCTTTTCACGTTAAAGCCAACACCACAATTGAAGACTTTAACGAGTACTTTAGCCTGACCTTAAGTGATGACGAGTTCGACACCATCGGCGGTATTGTGTTGCAGGCTTTTGGTCACTTACCTGAATTAGGCGAGTCCATCGAAGTTGCAGGTCTGAAGTTTGAAGTGCTCAATGCAGATTCAAGACGCCTGCGCCTGCTGCGCGTTGATACCCCGCAACCAATTGAACATAGCGAGCTTGCGTGACTACTAAATCGGCGCTTTTTTTAGCGCTGATTGCTGGCGCTATTTACCCCCTTGGATTTGCCCCTTTCGGCTACTTCAGCGTCGCCTTGCTCTCGGCTTTGGTTTTTTTTCTTTTGCTGGTTCGAGCACCTCACTTAGCACCCTGGTCGGCGCTTGTATTCGGCTTTGGTAAATACCTTGTTGGCATTTCATGGGTTTATGTCAGCCTCAATCAATACGGCAGTGCGCCACCTTTACTCGCCGGCATGTTGGTATTGCTGTTTGTTGTGGTGATGGCTCTTTTTTGCTGGCCAATAGGGCTTTTCTACAAGCGTTTGCATAGCGCCAACCAATACCTCAACGGGCTAGTTTTTATTGCGCTTTGGCTAGTCATGGAGTGGTCGCTGACATGGTTGTTCACTGGCTTCCCTTGGTTGTTCTTAGGTTATGGTGCGATTGACTCAGCATTAGCAGGTGTTGCGCCAGTAGCCGGAGTTTTAGCGACATCGGCTTTTGGCTTAGTCTCGGTAGTGGGTTTTGCCCTAGTGAGTCTTCTTTGGGTCGAAGGGCAGCGCGGTAGGTTACTTGTCCCCGGCCTTGCGCTCATGGTTTTGCCTTGGGTCATCGGGGTGCTGCTCAGTTCTGTGTCTTGGGTGCAGCCCATTGGTCAATATTCTGTGGCCTTGGTGCAAGGTAACTTGGATCAAACGGTGAAATGGGACCAAGACGAGCAGGCGGCTAATGTGCGTAAACACATAGAACTCAGTGCAGCTCACTGGGACGCTGACCTCGTTGTTTGGTCCGAATTTGCGGTGACCCTTTACGGCGCGCAAGCTCACAAAACGGTAGATTTTTTACAGACTCAGGGCCTAGCCTCAAAGACTAATGTCATTACTGGTATCCCTACCCTTGAGCGTCTGCCTCGGAGTGAAGGCGGGCGCAGGTTCAACATTTATAATACGGCTCAGGGCTATGGTTTGGCTCAGGGTGGCTTTGCTAAATATCATTTGGTGCCTTTTGGTGAATTTGTACCCTTGGAAGACTGGCTGCGCGGATTAATCGAATTTTTTAATCTGCCCATGTCCGGTTTAAAGCAGGGTTCGTGGCAACAGAACAACATCACACTCAGCTTGCCGCCTGCAGCCAGCCAAACGGCTACGGCCTCTGAGACTCAACGGCTTGTGATCGACGGGCAGAATGAAGAACGTAATAAAGTGCAGGTTGCAATCGGTATTTGCTATGAAATCGCCTATGGCAATTCCATGCGAGATCGGGCCGAGGAGGCTGGCGTGATACTGACTATTTCCAACGATACTTGGTTTGGAGGGTCTATTGGTCCTCACCAACATATGCAGATTGCGCGTATGCGCGCCCTTGAAAATGGGCGCTGGTTATTACGTGGCACAAACAATGGTGTCACAGCTATTGTCAATGCACAGGGCAAGATGGTTGACCAGTTGCCGCAGTTTGAGGCTGCGGTGCTGCGCGGTGAATTTGCGGTTATGCAAGGTCGTACCCCTTATAGCAGAGTTGGTGATTGGCCTATTTTGCTGCTGATTTTGCTCGCTTTAGTTTCTGCAATTATGGCTAAAAGACGCAGCCCAGTGCCGCTGTAGTAGTTTCAAAACCCCCCTCATCAAGCTAAGTCTCTTAACTGTTGAAAAAAATATGCCCTTGGCGGCGCTTGTAATCTTTGCTCATCTTAAAGCCGTAAACGCGGTGCCTTCTAGCTCTGTCTGAGTCACAAAGAATTGCCTAAATTGGCCCGCAAACTACGAAGATGGCGCGGGTAAGTGTTATCCTTGCTGCCGATTTATAAGCAACCCAAGATCAAAAGCATGAACCCAGTTTACGAGCCGCGACACATTGAATCTCAAGCACAAGAATATTGGGATGAAAACCAGTCCTTTGTCGGTGATGAACAGCGCCCAGGAGAAAAATTTTATTGCCTGGCTATGTTCCCTTACCCCAGTGGCCGACTGCATATGGGCCATGTACGTTGCTACACCTTGGGTGATGTGATTAACCGCTACCGCCGGCTAAAAGGCTTTAACGTTATGCACCCGATGGGCTGGGATGCTTTTGGTTTGCCTGCAGAAAATGCGGCAATAAAACACGATATTCCACCGGCAGACTGGACCAAGGACAACATCGCCTATATGCGCACGCAAATGCAGCGCTTGGGCTTTGGCATGGACTGGACCAGAGAAGTAGCCACTTGCGATCCTGAATACTATCGCTGGGAGCAGTGGTTATTTGTGAAGCTTTACGCAAAGGGCATGGTTTATCGCAAAAATGCTATGGTCAACTGGGACCCTGTAGACCAGACGGTGTTGGCTAATGAGCAAGTAGTAGATGGCAAAGGTTGGCGCTCCGGTGCCGTGGTTGAACGCCGGGAAATGTCCCAGTGGTTCTTAAAGATTACCGACTATGCCCAAGAGCTATTGGACGAGTTAGATGATATGCCCGGCTGGCCTGACTCTGTAAAGAACATGCAGCGCAACTGGATTGGTCGCTCACAGGGCGCTGAAGTCGACTTCACCGTGACCCATGACGAGAGCCAAAAGCTCACCGTGTTTACGACCCGCCCCGATACTTTAATGGGTGCCACCTACGTGGCCGTGGCGCCAGAGCATCCACTGGCAACATTGGCCGCTGAGTCTACCCCTGAAGTAGCTGCTTTTATTCAAGCGCACAAAGTAAACACCACAGCGGAAGCAGATCTCGCGGTAATGGAAAAAGTCGGTATTGCCACCGGGTTGACTGTCAAACACCCCTTAACCAATGAGCTATTGCCGGTATGGATAGCGAACTTTGTGCTCATGGAATACGGCTCTGGCGCGGTTATGTCGGTGCCAGCCCACGACCAACGTGACTACGAGTTTGCGCATAAGTACGGTATTGATATTGCCCAAGTTATTCAGCCAATGGGTGATGATGAATGTAATTTGGATGAGTCTGCTTTTACTGCCAAAGGGCGTCTGATTAATTCGGGTCAGTTCGATGGGCTAGAGTTTGATCAAGCTTTTACTAGCATAGTTGATGCGCTAGCCGCCAAAGAGGCTGGTCGGTCAATCACCAATTATCGTCTGCGCGACTGGGGTGTCTCCAGGCAGCGCTATTGGGGTTGCCCAATTCCTATGATCCACTGCGAAGATTGTGGTGTATTACCTGTGCCTGAAGCGGATTTACCCGTTGTCTTGCCTACTAAAGTGAGTTTCAGCGGAGTCGGTTCGCCACTGGAAAATATGCCTGATTTCCTCAATGTGGCTTGCCCCGGTTGTGGCCAAGATGCGCGGCGTGAAACAGACACCTTTGACACTTTTATGGAGTCGTCTTGGTATTACGCGCGTTTTGCGTCCCCTGACGCAGACACATCAATGCTCGACGAGCGTGCCAATTACTGGGCACCGGTTGATCATTACGTGGGTGGTATAGAGCACGCGATTTTGCATCTGTTGTACGCACGTTTCTATTTCAAACTGATGCGTGACGAAGGTTTAGTCAAAGATAATGAGCCTTTCAAAAAACTCATGATGCTGGGCATGGTGCTGCAAGACGGCAAAAAGATGTCTAAGTCCGCTGGAGATGCTGGCGACCCGCAAAAGTTGTTGGATCGTTATGGTGCTGACACAGTGCGCACCGCCATGATGTTTGCAGCGCCCCCAGAACAGTCTTTTGAGTGGAGTGAGGCAGGCCTTGAAGGCGCAATGCGTTTTCTTAAACGCCTTTGGACTGCAGTGCACGAGCATGCTGCCGCTGGTCCAATACCTGAACTTGATTTTCACGACCTATCTGATGAAGGCAAGGCACTCCGTCGTAAAACTCATGAAACGCTGCGAAAAGCCGACGACGATTATGGGCGGCGTATGCAGTTCAATACTGTTGTTTCTGCAGTTATGGAATTGGCCAACAGTCTGTATAAGTTTCAAGCTAAGACTGCTGGTGACCGAGCGGCCGCCCAAGAAGCATGGTTGAGCGCGGTGCAAATTATTTCGCCTATCGCGCCACATATTGCCCACAGCCTATGGCAAACCTTAGGTCAGCAGGGTTCTCTAGTGGACTGTCCGTGGCCCGAGATAGATGAGAGCGCATTGGTTCAACAACACTTGTCTTTAGTGGTTCAGGTGAACGGCAAAGTGCGCGGTAAGATCGAAGTAGATGCCAGTGCGAGTAAGGAAGAGATTCTAGAGATTGCCAAAAACGAAAGTAACGTGGCACGCTATTTAGAAGATAAAACTGTACGTAAAGAGATAGTTGTGCCGAATAAACTTGTCAATATTGTGGTGGGTTAAATGCTTATGAGCCGCCATTTGTCGACGCTGCTCGGTGTATGCGCGCTATCTGTGCTTTTGCATGGCTGCGGCTTTCAACTGCGTGGCAGCGATCTTGGCGAGCTCAATTTAGACTACCGGATTACTGGAAACTTATCTGGCGGAGCTGCGGATGCGACCTCGGTGGAGTTTTTGCAGTTGCTCAAACAGTCGCTGAATCAGGTCGGTGCGCAGGAACTAAGTTCAGCGAATGTGCTTATAGAAATAACTAGCTTACGCCGCGAAGAAATTGAAGGCGCGGTGAATGCTCAGGTTAGAGTCACTGAGAAGAGTGTTGTCTTTACGCTGATGTATCGTGTGGTTGACGTTAATGGGGACGATATTGTCGCTGATCAACGCCTACAAATTGAGCGCGTTTACCGAATTGACCGGAATAATCTCTTAGCCAGTAACAGTGAACAAAAGCTGCTCGAGACTGAACTGCTGCGCAACCTGGCAGGTCAGTTGGTTAGAGGTTTGGGGGTGGTGATGTCCAAGCAATCTAGTTTGGCTAAATCTGCGAGTTAACCCAGTGCAAATTAAACCTGAACAATTATCCTCTTCATTGTCTCGTGGTTTGCAGACGATATATCTGGTTAGTGGCGACGACACCCTCTTGGTAGAAGAGGCTTGTGATGAAATTATTGCAGCAGCTCGTAGTCAAGGTTTCACCGAGCGCTCTATCCATCATGTTGAACCCGGATTCCATTGGTATGACATCACGAATGATGCCGCCAGTATGTCGCTGTTCGCTGAACGCAAAATTTTAGACCTGCGCCTTGGCTCAGGTAAGTTCGACAAGGAAGCCTCTGAGGTGTTGCGCTCTTGGTGTGATGGCGAAACGAGCAATAGCGATACACTCTTGATGTTGCGTACGGATCGTCTGCAACCTAGGCAGCGTTCTTCTGCTTGGTTTAAGGCCATAGAGCAGGCGGGTGGTATTGTGTTGATTTGGCCGATGAGTCCACGAGACATGCCCAGATGGCTTGAAGCCCGACTCACCAAACGTGGTCTAAGCATGGACCGCGACGGCTTGAGTTATTTAGCAGATCGAGTGGAAGGCAATTTACTTGCGGCGGCGCAGGAAATTGAAAAACTTGCTTTGCAAGATTTGCCCCAACCCATTTCTCAGCAGACACTTATTGCTTCCCTTGAGGATACCTCGCGTTTTACCAGCTTCGATATGATTGATGCCGCCATGGCGGGAGACGCAGTTAGAGCGCGCAAAGTGCTGCATTCGCTCAAGCAAGAAGGCGTCAGCCTATTTGCCATTCTTGGCGCTCTGACGAGTCAGCTGCGGCGTTTGGGTCAAAGTCGGGGGCTGCCGCCGGCTCGTGCGCGTATTCTTGAGCAGTTTGCCCAGAGAGTCAGTTCGCCGTTAACTCTGCTGGCGGAGTGTGCCGTGATTGATCAACAGGGTAAGGGCCAGCGTTTTGGCGACGCCTGGGTTAGTTTAGAACAATTGGTATTAGTTATGGCCGGCACCGTTGGCATGGTGCCGCCGTCTGTTTATCAACGTCGTCTGCGAGGACGCTAAGAAAAATTTTTAACGCCCCTTTAGCAAGCCAGATGGCGCAACTTCTTACTTGTCATTGGTATTTTTGCCCCGCGCTTTAGCTCTTGTTCGAATTCACGGGCTAATTCACAAAGGTGTCAGCGGTTATCCCGAGGTCTACTATGACTAACTTGCCACTGCTGTTATCGAAGCTGGTCACAGAGCAATTGTCAGGGGCAAAAACTCGCATTTTGTCCTCACCTTGAGCAAAGCTGACAGCAGCGTTGATGGCCACATAATGGCTGAAAATAATGCAGTCTTCGGAGCAGGTTAGTAAGTAGTCGACAATATTTTGTCGCCATTGCTGGGAGTTTTGATCTAGGTCCGACCAGTTACCGGCCATGGCAGTTTGTAGCCACAGGGCTGTCTCTTATACACATCTCCGAGCCCACGAGACGGACTCCTATCTCGT
>CAJXUL010000007.1 GCA_913060615.1 uncultured Gammaproteobacteria bacterium
CGAGATAGGAGTCCGTCTCGTGGGCTCGGAGATGTGTATAAGAGACAGGTTCTCCTCCGTCACATCTTGCCCGGTAAGCCAGTTTTGCATACTCGCAGAAAAAATTTGCAAAAATTCCAAAAATGAGTCTGCCGGGCCTGACCGCACCTGGAATTGGCATTCATTCATACGCCAACTATCGCCGTCGCATACCCATGATTGATTCATTACAACACCAATGAACTTGTGGCCGCTGGCGGTCAGATTCGCCGACAAACTCGCAGCGCCATCACTTAGCTGTTCCATCTTTACATCACGATAAGCAATTTCGCTTTTCAGACCGAAAACCAAGGCACTCCAAAAGCCCTGAATTTGCTCAATACCAACAAATTTGCTTAAACCCGTTATCTCCATTACAGCCTCGTCTAAGTAAAGAGACTGTAGATCTTGCGTTTCTCTAGCATTAATTTTTTCAATAAGTAATAGACTGTTTTGTAAAACCTGCTGAAAAACATTCTGTGTCACTTCTCGCACTCCTACTGAACCCATTGCATACTGGCACTTCTAAGACACTGTTTGCGCCAGCAAATAGTAACAAATTCTTCAGCAACACCAAACACTCGTATACCTGATATGCTGACCATCTGCTTCGGAGAAACTCATTTGTCTACTTACGACTATATTATTGTTGGCGCCGGCACAGCCGGTTGCGTGTTAGCTAATCGACTATCTAAAGATCCATCCAAACAAGTTTTGCTGCTTGAGGCTGGCAAAAAAGATAACTATTTTTGGATCGATATCCCGGTGGGTTATCTCTACACCATAGGCAATCCGCGTACGGATTGGTGCTTTTCTACAGAGCCAGAAAAAGGTTTAAACGGCAGACGTATTGGCTACGCCCGGGGCAAGGTTATCGGCGGCTCCTCCTCCATTAATGCCATGATTTATATGCGTGGACAAAAAAGCGACTACGACTATTGGGCCAGCCAAGGCAATCGTGGCTGGGGTTGGGATGATGTTTTACCTATATTTAGGCGTTCGGAGGACTATCAGCACGGCGCCGATGATTTTCACGGCAGCGGCGGCGAACTCCGAGTTGAAGAACGCCGAGTGAATTGGGAAATATTGGACGTCTGGCGAGAAGCCGCTGCTCAAACGGGCATCCCCAAAATCAAAGAATTCAACACAGGCGACAATTTTGGCAACGCCTACTTCCAAATGAATCAGCGCTCAGGCAAGCGTTGGAGCGCGGCTAGAGCATTCTTAGACACCGCGCAAAAGCGCCAGAATCTTACAGTAATGACTGAGGCCATGGTGCAAAAACTGGCGCTAGAGCATACCGATAAAGGCCTAGTGGCCACAGGCGTGCATGTGCTTCACAAAGGTCAGGCCCAGCTTATAACCGCCAACAAAGAGGTTCTATTGGCGGCTGGCGCCGTCGCCTCACCGCAAATCTTGCAGCTTTCAGGTATCGGAGCGCCAGAGTTACTGCAACAACACGGCATTGAAGCAAAGCGCGAACTGCCCGGCGTGGGCAATAATTTGCAAGACCATTTACAGATCAGAACCATTTACTCGGTAGATAACACCGTGACTCTAAACCGCCGAGCAAAGTACCCTTGGGGTATGGCAAAAATGGGCCTTGAATATCTTTTCAATAAAACCGGCCCCATGACTATGCCGCCCTCCCAGCTTGGTGCGTTTGCCAAAAGCGATCCTAGCCAGGCATCCGCTAACATCGAGTGGCATGTACAACCACTGTCATTAGATGCATTTGGCTCGCCACTACATAAGTATGATGCGATCACACCCTCTGTTTGTAATTTACGACCTTCAAGCCGAGGTAGCATAGCTATTACGTCAACGGACCCTGCGGTAGCACCGGCCATCAGACCCAACTACCTGTCAACAGAAGAAGATCTAAATGTCGCTGTAGCCGGATTAAAGTTCACACGGAAAATCATGGCTGCTCCAGCCCTGCTGCCCTTTAACCCCAAAGAACTGAAACCCGGTGCGCATTTAACCTCGGAAGACGAATTGGCTTCAGCCGCAGGGGATTTAGGCACCACAATTTTTCACCCGGTAGGTACCTGCAAAATGGGTAACGACCCAATGGCTGTGGTGAACGACCGCCTACAAGTCCATGGGGTTGGCGGTTTACGAGTAATTGACGCCTCTATTATGCCCACCATTACCTCGGGCAATACCAATGCGCCCACAGTAATGATTGCAGAGCGCGGCGCGGATTTTATTAAAGAAGACAATGAGCACACGATTTAGCAACGTACCTAAGAGCGCCTTCAATCCTCTACAGGGCCAGTAGTTGAGCAAATCGCTGATTGTCTGGGTAGTTCACACTGCTCCATCCCATACGCACAATAAGAGTTTGCAGGGAGGGAATGATCATCACCCGCTGGCCACGATTACCGGTAAAAGCATAAGCATCCGCCGGTAAATCTGGCCATCTCAACGCTTTGTCACCCTGGTTCAACCAAACCTGATAACCATAAGCACGCTCGTTATCACTGCTATTGCGACTGGTTGCCTGCATCACCCACTGCTCGCTTACAATTCGATGACCGTTGAGTTCACCTTTTTGTAGCAGCAACAAACCTAGACGAGCCCAATCCCGAGTACTGGAATATATATTGGAACTGCCCATAAAGACCCCACTAGCATCTAACTCTAATGTCGTGTGGGCCATGGCCATGGGCGCCAGTATTTCTTTATGTAGAGTATCTACCGCCGCCTGAGTACCGCCTGTTCGGTTGACAAAGACTTCCGAGAGCAAATTAGCAGTGCCTGAAGAATAGGAAAAATGCGTACCAGGAGGATGGATAAGCGCACTGGCTTTAGCCACACCTGAAGCACTTGCCTCAACAAATAACATGCGCGTGGCATCGCTACCCGGCGCGTACACTTCAGAAAAATCTAGGCCACTGCTCATTTGTAATAGCTGCTGCAAAGTAATGTTACGACGATCATCCCCTGACCACTCAGCAAACAAATTAGCCTCGTCCATGGCTAGCTTGTCTACGTAGGCTAGGTGCCCGAGCATAATGGCAGATAAGCTCTTACCCATAGACCAACCCATTAAAGGTGTTTGTGGAGAAAAACCTTCGACATAAGCTTCGGCGATTATATTGCCGTTACGCACAACTAATAACGCTCTGGTCTGTAAATTTTCAGCATTGTCTTGCGCAAGCACTGTTGCCAATTGGCTTTGCATAGACTTGTCTAAGCTATTAACCATGGAGCCTCGAGGCCAAGGCTCTAACGACTCTACAAGGGTAGGCACAACAATATCATCAAGCTGCTCGCTGCCAGCGCGCACCAAAGTACACCCCAGCCCTGGACGAAACTTAGCTTTGGTGGAACCTAAGCCGAATAAGCTGGCGCTGGCTGACATCTCTACATCGTCATAGTTAATGGCCAGTAAGTCTGCCGCTGCAGAATAGGAGGCAATATCAGCAGCAACCTGCTGGGCATCAAACCCAGACAGATACCGGCCAGAGCAGGCAAGTTTGGCACCAATACCTGTGCCTACCTGCACGTTCGCTTTTAAGTCAAAGGGCGAGAGACCGAGCAAATTCATACCAAGGAAAGGCAGAGACAAAATAAATAGCAGAACAAATAGTTTTTTCATAACGACCAAAAAAGCGGTAAAACCAGAGTTCGACATCGGGCCCGTTGCCTTACGCAAACACACCTCGCCAACCTCTCAAGACAAAATGCCACAAAAAAGACATTCAACGATGCAAAAAAAAGGGCCCAAATTAGGGCCCTTGAATCTGTTGCTACAGAATAAGTTGAGAAGTTACTCTTTTTCAACCAAAGCCTGATAAGTCATCACTTTAAAATCACCAGCTAGGCGGGTGCGGTGAGGAATACTCTGCACCATAAACAGTCCAATCAACTGTTCTTGAGGATCAATCCAAAAACGCGTACCCGCAGCGCCCCCCCAGTTATATTCGCCAGCTGAACTGACTTCGCCCACTTCACCGGGATTAAGCACAACAGCAAAATCTAGCCCAAAACCAACGCCCTTGCGACCGAAACCCAAGCCCATATCGCCGATATGATTTGCCGTCATCAGATCTACGGTTTTCGGTGAGAGAATCCTCACGCCATCTAGCTCGCCGCCATTGAGCATCATCTGGCTAAAACGCATGTAATCACGAGCGGTGGCAACTAACCCACCGCCGCCACTTTCAAACTTACCACCGTAAATATAACCAGCGCTGATGAAGGCATCTGCCACTTCAAGGCCACTACCGGTTGCTGGAGAAAAGTAATTGTCCGCAGTAACGCCTTCGGGCTTATAAAGTTGAGTAAGGCGATCTTTATTACCTTCATTGATTTTGAAAGCCGTATCCTTCATGTCTAATGGCGCGAATATACGCTGCTGAAGAAACTCGCTGAACTTCATGCCCGAAAGCACTTCTACCAAATAGCCCTGTACATCTACGGAAACACTGTAGTGCCACTGGCTGCCTGGATCATATTGCAAAGGTAACTTACCGAGGGCTGTCACAAACTCTTTTAAGTCCATATCACCCAAAAGCCCAGCCTTACGATAGGCTTGGTCCACTTCAGTATTACCGAACACACCGTATGTGAGACCTGCCGTATGGGTCATAAGGTCTCGAATAGTGGGCTGGCGTGTGGGTTTGCGAGTCTGACCAATCAGGCTTTTATCGCCAGCACCAATAGTGGTACTGGTGGTACCGTCAGAAACAATGCCAGTACCTGCTGTAGAAAGAGCCACCTGCAGGTTGGCCATTTCGGGAATATACATAGCAATAGGGTCGTTCAGGCGAAACTTGCCTTCTTCATACAGCATCATCAAAGCAACGCCAGTGATGGGCTTGCTCATAGAATAAATTCTATAAATAGCGTCATCGGTCATCGCCTTGCCTGCTTCACGGTCAGCTTGGCCGTAAGTTTGGCTGTAAATAATCTTGCCGTTACGGGCGATCATCCCCATGCCACCCACCATGGTGCCATCCTCGACCTTGGCGTTCATCAACTGAGTAAGCTTCTCTAAGCGTTCACTAGAAAAACCCTGGCGTTCGGGCTTTGTGCTGCTCATCTCTTTGGCACTTGCAGGTGCCACCACCAACATTACAGCCAATACCAAAACTAAGTTTCGAGCCGTTTTAATTACAGTCATCATTTATCCTCTCCCGTTATTTGTCGTCTAACGAACTTTCATTCGAGTTTTCGTGCAAATTTTATAGAGCTCGGCACAATTCAAAAATTGGCCACGCGCTAGCCAGAGGGCAAAAAACCCTCACCGGTAAATTTAGAATCTTTATTATTTCACCCAGATTCTGATGACTGGGTTCTTTTCCTTCTCGGCCCGACGTTTGCATCCGGGCCTACTTAATCCACGCTTTGCTGTCCGAACTTTTTAGTCCAAACCACTTAGTCCAAACCTCCGCAGTCCGAACTGTCTAATTCACATAGTAGCTCTATTTACCCAGAGCCTCACAGCCCAGGACTTGAGAAACTCTCTGCCCAGACTCGACGGACCTTAATTGCCAAACCGGTAGCGCAGCTTTGCCACCACTGAATCTATAACAGGATCTTGGATGCTGTCAGAGAACAATTCTGACACATCTGCATCATCACCTGTACGTAGCGAGTTACCTCTGTTGTAGACCAAATAAAAGTCTGTCAGCGGCGCAATTTCCCAACGGTATCTGAGCTGTGTAGTAAAAACGCCCAAGTTAAAGTCGTAGTTATTTTGCGCCCTTATTCCAGGCCGCAGATCACCATCTACCGCTGGAATGGTATAAAAGCCTGTATCTTCAGCACGTACACCTGCCCACTGCATATTCCAGCGCAGCTGATGCCCAGGAGCGATGAACCAATTCATATCAAAGCTAGGCTGCCATTCGTCGCCATCAAAGCTAGCAAAGTTACGACCACCTTGATAAACCAACCAGTCATTACGTTTCTTATAACGCAAATCGAAGTCCAAGCTCAATACGTCTAGAGGACGAATGGTCACTCCTGCCGACGCACCGTAGGTTACGTCCCCCAAATGCTCTTGTTGCGCAGTTATACCCGCTGAGTAACTGAAAGTCTTATTTGCGTCGGTGGCAATGAGCATCTCAAACCAACCACCTGCATCCACTCGGTAGGCGCCATTACCTCTGCTGTCTATGTCTTCATAGCGTTCAGGTAAAAAACCAATGCCTGTTCTTAACGTATTGCGACCAGGTAGAACAAAAGAGGTACGCCAAAGTATGGCACTGTCAGTGACCTGCCCTTCCTCCAAATTGTATTGCTGCTGCACAGAAAAGGCCGAGCGGAAGTTTGTTAACTTTTCCGTGAAGTCTTGCTTGTTATAAAGCATCACGTAACGCCCTTTAACATAATCATTACGACGCAAAAAACCTAAGTCGTTAAAATCGATTTTGTCGTCCATGATGTCCAACTCAAATTTATGCCTCAGGTTTGGCCTACTTGCATATAGCACGTCAAACAAAGCCCCTGAACCACTGACATCGTCTCTATCACTCATAACCAATTGGCCATCGGCAATGAGCCTACCATCGCTACTCGTATAATGACCGTCAAAACTGTGAATCTCCGCGTCGTATAACGAACCACCGGCAAATGTACCCATATAACCCACTGACTTTTTTGCCTCGCCAGCAAGTTGGTAACTTAACCGAGCCACAGCAAATTCGCGGCCATCGTCGGTTATTTTTACTGGCTGATTTGCGCTATTTCGCCCTAACCAAGAGATATCATCTTCGACTGCAGCTAGCGCACCATAACGAAACGCACCATTGGTACCTGTTACCTTTGCAGCCCCAAGTAGGTCTGTAGGTATATCACGCTGTCCACGCTCTGGTGTTATGCCAATTGGCACATCAATTTGGTTAGCCGTGCCGCCAATACGACGAGTATTGAGGAGCGATACCGGCACTGGTACAAAGTCATTTAAATAAATGCGTCTTGAGGTTGTCGCATAGTCCTCATTCAACGCAATTCTATACAAGGCGCTAAAGTCGTCCCGGGGCATTACATTAAAAATTTCGCTACCTTCTAAGAAAAATAGTCGTTTTTCCGGGAAAAAAGTTTCACTGGCTGTAAGGTTTAAAACCACGTCATCGGCCTCAACAGCGCCAAAGTCAGGATTCACAGTTGCCGAAAGCTCTAACTTAGGCGACGGCTTCCAAGATAAATCTGCGCCAACCCTTACATCTGATTCGTTGTACACTTGGTCGGATGTTGCTGCAATGAAGGGAATCATGGCCACTTGAGTACGCGGCTGCACACCTTGGACTTCAATTTGATTCAGCGCTGAAACAAAACGCGCGCTGGTTACGCCATAACCGGGCCATTGATAACGCTCATTAGCGTGAGAGATAATTCGACTTGCGGCAAAGCCAATATTCCGCACACCGGCAGTTTCGGGCATGCTCATCATGGACCAAGGCAAAAACATTTCAATACTCCAACCGTTATCGGTTACAGCTGATTTGCCAATCCATGGCCCATCCCAATCTCTCTGATAACGCCTCTCGGGTAGAACTTTTCCGTCAGACTGACTGTCGCCAAGCGCGATGAAAAACCAATAGCCAATTTTCGCTTCGCCTGAAACGTCTAGAGTTACGCCAAAAACATCGCGGTCAATGAAATCATCTCGTCTAGACATACGACGTACCAATGTGTCTCGCGGCTGTTCCATATCAGCACTGACATACATACCCTTTTCAGTGGCAAACATGCGCATTTTGGTTGCGTATTTACCCGGTGTACCGATATCTGGAATCGACACCCGCATATTGTCGAAATAGGCAATATCCTGCCAAACGCTCTCATCAATTTGACCATCAATCACCACGCCAACTTCTGCATCAACAAAGGTCGCCATAGCCAACTTGTTTAGATCAACACCGGCCTCAGTGCCATACACTGTTTGCTCTCCAGGACCAGTATTAAGCAGTTGCACAATGCTGGAAGGAACGTCTTCGCTCGCATCACCAACGGTCTTTGCGGCCAAAGAATCGGCTCCAGCTAACTGAGAATTTTTATTCAGAGGAACTGTCGTAGCCAGAGTGGAAACAATACGTTGGGGGCGCAAAACGTCGGCTTCAGGCACGTCATTCATATGCCAAGCAGTGGCATAACCATTGTCACGTAATTCAGATAATAGTTGCCTACTGGAAGCACCCATTTGTGGCACCGCAATGACCCTGAATAATGTAGTTCCATTACGTTCAGACGGCGTAATCTGTAAATCTGCGTTAAAGGCTCTGTTGGCAAGCGCGGCGGACGCCTGCATTGACGCTCTGAGGGCATTGGCTTCGTCAGCAAAACTACCAATGACAACGCCACCAGTTGAGGCAAACTGGGCATAGTTAGCAGTGGAAGTGGCGGCCAAAACCGGCCCATAGCACAGCAACTGGACCAACATAAGGCCCATAAGAATCAAAACGCGAATGACAATTTCCCCTAAAAACGATGCACAAAAACAAGCGCAGCTAGTCTGCGGCACTTTCATAGCAATGAAAAGGCACATAACATAGACAATCACTTATTCGGGGAGATAGTAAAATGGCTATATCGGCCTCTTCAACGTCACAACTTTTAGTCGAGCAGCAGCAACATATCTTAGTTTTGACGCTAAATAGACCCGACCGACTGAATGCCATAAGCCCAGACATGCTCAATGAACTGTCCCGCAAGGTGGTGGAAGCCGACAAAGATCCTGAAATACGCTGCATTGTGCTCACCGGAAGCGGACGCGGATTTTGCTCCGGGCTCGACCTAATCGACACCAACGATCGACGTGACAGCGAAGCAAAAGACGCTGAAGGCGATCAGCCTAAGGGCAATAATCGACCAGCACGTAAGTTATTTGATTTGCGCGACGCACCTATTAATGTCATGTGGCACTGCGACACACCCATTATTTGCGCTATCAACGGCGCAGCTGCAGGCTATGGCATGGATATGACCTTGCTCTGCGATATACGCATCATGTCTGAGAAGGGCAAAATGGCTGCCATTACGGCAAAACGAAATGTGGTTCCGGAAAGCGGCGGCACATGGCTTCTGCCAAAGCTTGTAGGTTGGGCTAAAGCGGCGGAACTCTATTATCGAGGGCGTACGGTAGGCGCGGAAGAAAGCCTGTCTCTAGGTTTAGTAAATACCGTGGTGCCCCACGACGAGCTTTTGGATACCGCTATGACCTGGGCTCAGGAGATCGCAGACAATGCGCCTGTTGCAGTGCAGACTACCAAACGCATGATGCGCATGGGTATGGAAGAGTCTTACGACACCTCAGTAGATCATCTGATGATGCATCTACATGGTTTGTTTCAAAGTGAAGATTTTGAAGAAGGTTTAAAGGCGTTTCTTGAGAAGCGTAAGCCTGAGTTCACAGGGCGATAACTAGCTACGCCCTCTCCGGAATGCTATGGAGCGGGCAAAAACCTACCTAAAGCCTCACCAGCTTTTAGGCAGGTACTAGCCACACAGCGGCTATTTCTCTTTCGCCTCTCTACGAATGGTATCAGCGCCGCTGGGATCAACAATCATGCCATGCACTATCTGATTATTCGCATGACCCAACTGCTGTAAGCCCATGGCGGACTGCAGCGCGGTCCACAAACCCTGCGCATCTTGGGCTTGGTTGACACTTTGTTTCGCCAGCCTCAGCCCCATACTCGGTCGCTGGGCAATCCGCGCAGCCATTTGCTGGGTGAAATCGGTTAACTCGGGCCTTGGCACAACGTGATTAACCATGCCGCAAGATTTCGCCTCCATCGCCGAGATACGCCCCCCAGTGAACAAAAGCTCTTTCGCCTTACGCACCCCAAACTCCCAAGGGTGGGCAAAGTACTCTACGCCATTCACCCCAAAAGCTACCACCGGATCAGAAAACGTGGCGTCATCGGACGCAATGATTAAATCGCATACCCAAACCAACATCAGCCCACCGGCAATGACCTTGCCCTGCACCTCAGCAATGGTCGGTTTAGGCAAGTTGCGCCAGCGCCAACATAAACCCAGATAAATCTCTTCCTCTTGCGCTTGATGGCCCTCAGCACCGGGCTTGTCAAAGCCACCCCAGTTACTCACTTGAGCAAAA
Organism: uncultured Gammaproteobacteria bacterium; assembly: GCA_913060615.1. Taxonomy (GTDB): domain Bacteria; phylum Pseudomonadota; class Gammaproteobacteria; order Pseudomonadales; family Azotimanducaceae; genus UBA4421. Next base: position 10,097 of record CAJXUL010000007.1, read on the forward strand.
TCTGTGACTTTTTCTTTGTCTGCCAAATCGTGGCCAGAAGAAAAATGTGGCCCATTAGCGGCCAGCACAATGACCTTAACCTCGTCATCTCGAGCAGCCAAATCAAATGCATCGTTTAGTTCATAGAGCATTTTTTTGTTTTGCGCATTGCGTGTATCCACACGGTCAAGGGTAATACGTGCAACGGAATCACTTATTTCATATTGAATTGTCGAAAACTCTGACATTGTCCCTCCCCAGGAATAGAATGTAATCATAGTAACAATAGGAATGGTCTGAGCACATGGCTCTCGAAACATTAACAAATAAAAGTTTAGGCTGGAGATGGATAGCTGTAGCTTCGTTGTTTGTGTTCGGCTTAAGCAGTTTTGCTGCCGGAGTAACCCTAAGTGAGCGGCCGTTTACAGAGAACGACGGCATTGCAGTGCAGATTTACTACATCCTAGGCTTGTTTGTTGTGGGCGGTTTAGATCTTGGCGTACCCACTGGCGGACCCATCTGGGCCCGAGCCTTACTCTGGATCACTTACTTTGGCGCGCCTCTTCTGACTGCATCGGCAGTCATAGAGGCTGTTATCCGAGTCATCAACCCTCAACAATGGCTGCTACGGAACCTAGAAAATCATATTGTGATTTTTGGCTCAGGAGACCTCACAACCAGTTATCTACGCATGCTGCGCAGACAATCGCCAAACGACCGAGTCATTGTTGTAGATGATCATTTCAACTCTATACGAGAGCAAGAACTACAGCAGCGCTATGGCGTGGTGACCATCGTCGGCGACCTGACCTTAGGTTTTTCTTTGAAGAAACTCGCTCTGCCCAAAGCGCGAAGAGTATTGCTATTAGGCGACAATGATTACCAAGCATTCGAAGCTGCAACCCGCGTTTTAGACGTTGCACCCAATTTAAAATTCCGCGTGGTAGTACACTGCCAAAACTTACGTTTTATGCGCAGCTTGTTACGCACATCCCTAGGACGTCACTGTATTATCTTTAACACCTACAACCTTGCCGCCCTAGGCTTTGTGCGCAATAACTTAGTTGAGCACTTTCGCCGAACATACAACCGCGACAACGTGGTCATTGCCGGCTTTGGGCGCTTCGGTCAGTCGGTATTAGAACAATTAGAACGAACAGCTGGCCGTGAACTCTCTCACGTTGCTCTGATCGACCAAGACGCGGAACGGCGCATTCAGGTGGTTGAAGAACAGCAAAGCTTAGGTAAAGACTATCAACGCTCGGTCTTCCGCGGAGACATTTCTCACCCGGAAGTGTGGCGCAATGTTTCTAGCAAAATCGACCTCAGCCTAGAAAATACTGTGGTGATATTGGGCACTGGTAACGAGCGAGACAACCTGCGCACAGCGTTATGGATTAAACAGAAATATCCAAAAGTACTGGTTTATACGCGCTCAAACAGTGTGTCAAAGTTCGCCATGTCAGTGGCTGAGGAAAAAGATCTCCACGCCTTTAGCATCAATCAGTTGGTCGAAGACATGATTCCAAACCGCTGGACCCGTTAACTTTTAGGAAGCGCCAGAGCGCCAGGGGTCCTTGCCAGCGACTACCTAGGACAAAGTCATAACAAACTGCGAAAAATCAGTCGGCAATGTTATTTTGCATCGGCAAGTAATTTGGCCGCGCCTCAATCCTTGCGATCCACGCCAAAATATTAGGATAACCAGCAAGGTCAAAACCGCCATCTGAAGCTACATGGGTATAGGCATAAAGCGAGATATCCGCAATGGTTAACGTTTCGCCGCACAGATAGAGGGTGCGACTCAATTGCTCTTCCATGACCGCCAAAGCTTTGTGACCACCCACTTGCGCGCCCTCATATTGAGCTTGACGATCCGCTGGCAAACCGAGGAAGCGCTTTATAAAGCGTGCAACGGCAATGTAAGGCTCGTGGCTATACTGCTCAAAAAATTGCCACTGCAAAACTCGCGCCCGCGGCAAACCACTGGCCGGCAAGAACTCTGAGCCTTCAGCCAAATAATTCAATATGGCGTTAGACTCGGACAAATATTCTTTGCCCCCTGTCTCAGCATTCGTGATCTCCAGGACTGGAATTTTTGCATTGGCATTTAGCTGCTTGAACTCAGGACTTTGGGTATAACCGGACAAAACATCCACAGCCTCCCAGTCATAGGGCACGCCCATAAACTCCAACAACATCGCTATTTTGTAGCAATTGCCGGAAAGCATATCACCGTAAACACGATATCTATTCATTGAACGCCCTCCACCTAAGTTAACGACACGCCAGTCTAGAGGTCGCTACCAACCACACTGCCGATCTTTGTTCTGCTCTTGCAGCCAACCCATTAAAGGCTGGAAATAATCAATGATAGGCGACGCATCCATTGTCCGCTGCCCAGTTAACGCATACATAGCCTCTGGCCAAGGCTGACTCGCACCCATGCTCAACATTTGGCCCAGCTTTTCTCCTGCGGCTTTATTGTCGTATATGGAGCAGTCATGCAATGGCCCTTTGTTGCCAGCCGCCTCACATAGCGCTTTGTGAAATTGAAACTGCATCACATGAGACAAGAAATAACGGGTATACGGCGTATTGCCAGGAATATGAAATTTGGCACCTGGATCAAAATCTGCTTCTGTACGCGCAACAGCGGGTGCAATGCCTTGATAGCGTGTGCGCAACTCCCACCATCCAGCATTGTAATTTTCTGGCGTAATTTCACCTGAAAAAACCTGCCAACGCCATTGATCAATGAGTTTGCCGAAAGGCAAAAAAGCAATCTTATCCAACGCTAACTTCATCTGTTCGTTAATCGTTGCTTGTTCACTTCGGGTCACTTCAGGCACAAGGCCCTTTTCTTTCAGATAGGCAGGAGTCATAGATAAAACGATAGTGTCACCAATGGCTTCATGGAATCCATCATGGGCACCGCCTTTAAACAACGGGCGCTGTTCTTTGTACATTAGGTAATAATAAATGTGGCCTAACTCATGGTGCAGAGTAGATAGCTGCTCTTCATTCACTTCTACGCACTGCTTAATTCTTGGATCATTACCATTGTCTAAATCCCAGGCACTGGCATGACAAACCACGTCTCGATCTGCTGGCTTGGTGAGCATAGAGTTTTGCCAAAAACTGTCGGGCAATTCAGGCAGGCCTAGTGAAGTGAAAAACGCTTCAGCGGTTTCAGTCATGCGCACTGCATCATATTCTTGCTCAACCAGCGCTTTATTCACATCTAATGAGGCAACACCGGGATAGGGCTCTAACAAGTCATAAATATTGCCCCAAGACTGCGACCACATATTACCCAAAAGGTGCGCTGGGATCGGACCTGTGCTTGACACCAAGTCTTCGCCATATTTTGCGCCTAACTGCGCGCGCACATGGCAGTGTAATTCTTCATAAAGCGGCTCAACTTGAGACCACATACGTTCGCTCTCTTGCTCGAACTCCGCCACGCCCATGTCGTAACCACCCTTCCATAAATCGCCGAGGTCTTTTGCCCCCACTTCGCGCGCACCTTCATTAGCCAATTCTACAAAGCGCTCGTACATGGGGCGCATAGGTGGCGAAACGGTTCTCCACCCAGTCCAGGCATTTAGCTGCTCTGAGTAATCTCGAGATTTGGCAAGGATATTCTCCAACTCAGGCAAAGTTGAACAAACGCCGCTGATAGGGTCACAGTACTCGCCCGCGCCATACATGCCCTCTAAATCTGTAGCCAACTGAGAAAGCTCAGCACGCTTAGCGGCATCGTCTGGTGCAGGCAAGGAGGATCCGCGCAGAATCAGCTCTATGCCCCTGGCAGTTTCTGTATCCATGGGCAGGTCTTTATAATCCCGGGCCTGCTCAATGACTCTGCTTTGAAATGCCAACTGACGCTCGCCAGCTTTGGCGGCCAAGATCCCAGTGTCCGGGGTAATATGGGTTGAGCGCACCCAATAGGCCGCGCCCACCTCTTTATCTAATTCTAACGACTCGGCCTCCACATTACGTAGGAACTCAACCGGATCTTTGGTTTGAGCGGATTCATCTGCCGGGGTTACCGGGCTTTGACAAGCACTGAGGCCCAGCCCAAAAAACGCCACCAAGAAAAATAAGTAATTATGCATATCTCACCTTTAGTAGATTCACTCCCGCAGGAATTTTAGGAGTCAAATTGATTGCACATCGTGCAATTTCAAACATCTATCTTTCGAGCCTTTTATTCAGACTGCCCTTTTCAAACTCTAAATTTCCGGCAGTTCAATTGCCACCGCCGTTTTTCATTAATTCACCAATGCAATTAAAAGCCCTAGTGGAAACGAGCAATCTTTATCCAATATCTCAACCTCTATACCCGATCTTAGAATGGGCAGTTAACAAACTCGAACTTAAACAAATTACCCTACATAACCTACATAACCTGCATAGCAAACTTATTAAATAGATAGCGAATGGGTATCTACAAGCGGTAGTTTTTCGCCGAGCCAACGAGTTGTTGCTATCTTGACACCACAGCTTTGTCCGCGTCGATTTAAGTCAGACTACCGAAACTTTCATACATTTGCTGATTACACGGCTTCAGAGAATGACTACTATTAGTCAACTAAAAATTATTCAGAAGTGCACATGACCGTATTATCTGTTCTCGATTTATCCCCCATTGCGGAGGGAGGCGACGCCCGCCAAGCCTTAAACAACAGCCGCTCTCTGGCGCAACACGCTGAGGCCGCGGGCTACCACCGTTATTGGGTCGCCGAACACCACAATATGCGCGGTATTGCCAGCGCGGCTACCTCGGTGGTCATTGGCCATATTGCTGCGGGCACATCAAAGATTCGCGTGGGATCTGGTGGCATTATGTTGCCCAATCATTCGCCACTGATGGTGGCAGAGCAGTTTGGCACATTAGAAGCCCTGCACCCTGGACGCATAGACTTAGGTCTGGGGCGCGCACCGGGTACGGATGGTGTAACCGCACATGCTCTGCGCCGTACGCTGAATAGCGACCCCAACCAGTTCCCACAAGATGTTATAGAACTAAAAGGCTACCTTAGCGACCAGCATGGCCCTGGCCAACGCGTCACCGCTGTACCTGGCGAAGGCAGCAATATTCCCATGTATATTCTCGGTTCAAGTTTATTTGGCGCCCAACTGGCCGCCATCCTTGGCCTGCCCTTCGCTTTTGCATCGCATTTCGCGCCTGAGGCAATGATGCGCGCCATCGCTTTATATCGACAAGAATTTGCACCGTCCGAGCAACTGAGCAAACCCCACGTGATTTTGGGCTTTAATATTTGCGCGGCAGATACCGAAGAGGAAGCCATGCTGCTGCGCAGTTCTGGCCTGCGCGCATTTTTAAACTTGCGCCAAGGCAAAGCGGGGCCTCTGCCCAAACCCGAAGAAGATTTTGAGAATAACCTCACAGAAATGGAGAAGTCGCTAATGACTCAAGTGAGTTCTGCGGCAGCCGTGGGCAATATTGATCAAGTAAGAGCGCAGACCGCAGAATTTTTGGCCAAAACTGGCGCAGACGAGTTAATTGTAGTGGCGCAAATACACGACCATGAAGCACGCTGTAAAAGCTACGATCTGGCTTATCAAGCGTGCGCGGATCTATAATCTCGTTTTTTTAGGAAGAGGCCCCAAAGCCCCAAAACAGAACAAAAAACAGAACAAAAAAAACCCGGTTATACCGGGCTTTTTTATGCCTAAAAACTTTCAGCTTCTAATTCGACCAGCCAGAGGCTTATTGGCTTAGCCATATTGGCGACGACCAAGCGCGGTCTTGAATGGTGGACTGCATGTCAGGTCGAGGCGCAACACCTGCGGCAATGGCATCATAAGTTGACCAGCGGCAAGTTGGATTCTCCAGCACGCGCACGTAATAAAACGCTTTCTGGGCTGGATCATAATCTGGGTCTTGCCAAACCGCAGAAAGCTCACTGTCGCCCTTATTCGGTGTCACGGTGCAATCCGCCACATTAACGCGAGCGCCGTTATCGCCGCATCGAGCAGTTTGCGCATCCACGGTCTGACCATCAGAACAGGCAATATCCATTACCCGTTCTTGGGTCTTACCGTCCTCAACCCAGCCCTTAACCATTTGTAAACGCTGCAGTGGCTGTGTGTCAGGATCACGGGATGCCCAAACATAGAAGCTAGGTTTACGTTCACCTTGAACCGCTAAATCAGAACCCATGGGTACGCCGTTGGCATAAGCTTGGGCAATGTTGTCTTCGGCATTGAGTAAGGATTGATCAAAATCGTAGCCGGCAAAGAAGCGTAATTTGATGTGCGAACCACTGGTAGAGAAAGTTTCTTTTCTACGCATGGCATCAAAAATGGCCTCACGAGTATTCGACTCAGCCCAAACACCCGCTAAACCCGATGCACCCCAATACTTGGAAGCTGGGTCAAGATACTCTGGTGCCTCTGGCGTTGAGGTAGGCGTGGGCACGCTGCCCCGGCGGTAGGGTTCAAAATCTAACACACCGGTTTTGCTCCAGTAGTTGTCTTCCTCGAATGAGCCCGCTGCATTGTGGGTATCTGATGCGCCAATCACGCCAAATTTGTAAGGGTTCGCGCCAATTTTTGACTCAATCAACAGGCCGTTCAAATACGCTTCGCGCACATAACTGCCATTGGGTTGAGATTGCACGTCGGTGGCTATGCGCAAAGGCATAATTTCAAAATCTGCCCACTCATCATTAGGTGAAAGCATGGGGTGAGTATCCGAAGTCCCTTTTACCTGAGTGTTTTCAACCAAAGGTTCATTACGCATACGGGTTTGCGCATACTCGGCATCAATAGGCTCACCGGCCCAATTAGTCATAGGAAACATCCAACCATTAGAACCATTGGAGTTATGTGGAATGGCCAAAGATTCACGACCCAAAGCGCGCTGCTCATCCATCCACGCCCAAAGGCCCTCGGGATTAATAGAGTCAAATCGGCTGTAAGGTTGCTCAGGCACTTCACTACCGCGAAAAATTACATTGCGGTGCAAGTTCTCAAAAGCCGGTCCGGAACTTGTGTATTCATAGGCGACAAACGTGGTGAAGTTGCCCGGATCATTGTGGCGTTCAGCAGCTTCAATGATTTCCTGCCACGCAGAGCGCGCGACACTTAAGTCATTTATTGGGTCCTTGGTTTCGCCCGTTTGACTGCGTAAATGACCAAGCACGGCGGCAAAACCTGCCTGGGACCCTTCAGGTGTGGTTGCACCGCGGACCGCTGCGGCCATGGCCTCATTTGCATAGGGGCTGTCTAGACTCGCCATCTCGCGCATCATGCCCAGATAAAAAGCGTGGTCGGAAACGGCCAAAAAGTCTAACGGCTTTTGCATTTTCATCTCAAAGCCACTAGCGTGCTCAATGCCAGCGCCCTTCGCAAAAAGATAAGCATCATTAGGTGTTCGCCGCGTGCCGAATAAAAACGCATCAAAAGACAGTTCGGTATGGATATGGGTATCACCAAAGTAGGCGTTTTTCAGAGGATTAACGGATACAACATCTGCAGCTGCTTGCGTCTGCACTCCAGACTCATCCGCTAACGCTGCGTTGCTACCAACACCTTCTTCCGGCGCAGCACAACCCATAAGGCTTGCCACCAGCCCAGCTACCAACACTAGGTTACAAGTATCATTCTTGATCAACATAACTCCCCCGATTCAGTTGTCTCGTTTACGTTACCAGTACATTACAAAACGGTAATTTGTTTCGCTAGGAGATACTAACCCATTTGGCCGAAGGCCCAATCGATTAGTACCCGCCGCTGCCTCTCGTTCTTATAGGCTGGGGTTTACTAGGAACTTTTTACCTGTCGCTTGCAGCGCATAAGTCTTAAGCACGTCCAAATCCAAGGCCTGAGCCAGGGAAATTTCTTCGGCATAGCTACTCGCAAAAGTTGTACGTACTTCATCTGCTACACGTTGACGCAACTCACCTGCACGCTCTTGACCAATTTTTTGCAAAAATGGAGTTAACAACCAACCGCCTAACCCCCACTGCATACCGTAGCTACGAGTCAGCGTAGTTGGGCTGCGTTCCAAGCCACCATAAATGTATACCTGCTTGTATTGCGCTGATCCATAACGGCTGTATTCAGTAGCTGTTTCGTTAGCCGCAACTTCCATAGCGGCCAAAATATGGTTGGCTAGTTGACCACCACCGGTTGCATCAAAGGCCAAATATGCGCCAGTAGCCACAATGGCAGCCTTTAAGTCATCAACAAAGGTTGGCAAGCTTGAATCGCAAACATAAGTCGCACCAATGTCTCGAAGCAACTGGGCTTGTTCAGGCTTGCGTACGATGTTGACCAAATCAACGCCGTCAGCAATGCAGATTTTTTGCAGCATCTGACCGAGGTTTGAGGCTGCAGCTGTGTGTATTAACGCTTTGTAGCCTTCATTACGCATGGTCTCAACCATACCTAACGCGGTTAACGGATTAACAAAACAAGAAGCGCTTTCTTTCGCTGTGACACCGTCGTGCATAGCCAAGCACTGGCTTACATGTAAAGTACGATATTGCGAATACATTGCGCCGCCTAGTACACCCACGGTCTTACCCAAAAGCGCTTGCGCTTCAGGACTGTCACCTGCGGCGATAACAACACCAGAACCTTCGTTACCTACAGGCATGGCCTCATCAAAACGAGCACTCAAGTGCGGCAAAATACCAGCAGGCACATCGGCTTCAACTTTAGGCTGTGCTCCATCGGCAACAGATCTAGCAGTGGAAATATCAGCCAAGCCCAACAACAAACCAAGATCTGAAGGATTAATGGGTGACGCTTGAATTTGCACAACTACTTGGCTGTCTTTTGGCGCATCCACGGGGCAGTCTGCCAGTGAAAGTTGTAGTGTGCCTGTAGAAGTCACACAGGATAAAAGTTGTAAACCGGTCTCTGGTAAAGTGCTCATTATTGTCCCCTTAATTTTGAAGGGGAGCACTATAACCCAGAGTAAACGACGCTGCGAGAGTCGCCGCGAGTTCATGCAGAGCTAAACGCTTCAAAGATGACGATATTAACACCACTGTCCGAGCAGACTGCTCGACCGAAGTTGGTCAGTCCCTCATCAAAGCAAGGGAGACCCGACTAAGCGCAGGTAATGTTGGCTTCCTCTATAGCGAGCTGCGTCGCTACCATCTGAAAAATGTACGGCCCACGCATGGTAGGCAGTATTGGTAAGCCCCGATGGAGAACTACTCCAGTAATAACCTTTTTTGGTGTCAGGAAAATATTTGCTATCAATTGCAATGGGACTTTGCTTCTTTCCACAGCCCCGGTCTAAATCGGCTCGCTTTCCAGACTCACAGCGCACCAAGCCACTTAGCTCGTAAAGAGACGGGACTCGCCAGTTGCTGAGGCCGCAAAACTTGCCCTTGCGACGCTGCAGAACTGCCTCGGTCCAGTCCTCAAATAGTAGATCTGAAGCTGAAGTTTGTCGCGCTGGATCACGCCGGTTTTGGCCTAAATATTTACCCAACCTAACTTTTTGTGACGTTAAGCCACCCCATCGAAATGTTCGATTGGCAAAACTAACCGAATTATTAGGTGCCGACGAGGCGATCCAAAAAAGCCGGGTTTCAAGGTCCTTTACACAAGACCAGTTGATTGCATCAGCAGGTAGTTCGTTTCCATTCGCATGAATTTTTACGTAGCGACTGGGCAACACAGAGTCATCTGCCAAAGCCGTCTGCGTTTGCACAATGCCGATGAGCAACAGCGCAGCAAAACTAATAGAAATATTTAACTTATTATTCAACCAAAAATCTCCTAGGCACCAACTTACGCAAAGAAAATTTCCGCTAATCTGGGTAATATTCATTGCACGTAATGAGTAACAATCACAGCACACATAGGCTTTACACATAGGCTTTACACATAGGCTTTTGAACGTTTTGTGTTAGCAAACCAGTTGCGCAGTTTCAGTCTGAGGAAGGGTCGTCACTTAGCGGATACCAATTCAAAAACCAAACCGATCATTTCAACTACACTCGGCTCGCAAAATTTAGTTTTGAGTAATCACTGCCAAGACCTAAAATTCTAGGGGTTACGCAAAACTTGGGAGCTAAAATGAGATGGTCGGCATAGTTCAGAAGACAAAAGGTTGGAAGTCGTGCAAGTCTTTAAAGTTGAAGACACGCAAGAATCCACTGCTATGGGGTTAAGCCGCCGCATGCCCACCTCAGACATTGCAACTACTCCTGGCTTGGGCTTGGGCTTGGGCTTGGGCTAAGACAAATTATATGGTTAATGTGATTGATCTAACATTAAGCCGAGCAATGCAGGCCAAAACTGAGCGTTGACACCTTGCTCAAGAGTCGTAGATGTTACTGACTGTTCGCTGGCCCAACCGGTTATGTGGCTACAACAATACTCTTGCAGTCAAATTGCTTAGCCAAACCCTTGCCAAAGTCTATTTCTTTACACTGCGTACCAACCTCACCAATTGATACGAACCGCGAAATTTCGGTAAGTCACTGCCATTGGAAAAATGAATTGTCCAAGCGTGATTATTGGCCACACTCATAGCTGACAACGACGAGCTCCAGTAGGCACACGCATTTAATTGCGTTGTCCGCCAACAACTTGCCGGATTTTGAGATTTTTTGGTACGTTGTTTTAGCCAATTTATCACCAGCATCAATCTTACCCGATTCGCCCTCTAAAACACGGGCTCTAGGGCCATAAAGACCCGCCGAAAACTCGTCATAGGTTTTTTCCGACGTGGTAAGAGTTCCCCCATTAACTTCGGTCACCAGAGCCGACCCAATACAAAACGCCATAAAAATAAGATTAGTCATGGTGCCGTAAGCGCCTTTGCTCGCCGCCATTTTCGTCACTAATCTAACTCCAAATTTTTCTCAACTTCACCACACAACTCGATCAAGAAACTCATTAGAGCCTGTTCCCCAAAAAATAGACTGACTGATAGCTTTAATAACGTTCACCTAAGTGAGGAGGGTTATACAAAAGACCGAGGGGGAGACTAACCTGTAACAATAATGCCTTAGGAGTTGACCAAAGCATGGACCAAAGTACCCATACAGACGCCCAGAGGTAATACTCGCCATCGAGAAATGGCTCGAAGTACAATAGTTTGGTTTAATAAATAGTGGATAACTTACAACGCAGTGAAATTCGCAAACTTTTCCCAGGCCTACTCAGTTCCGAGTTAGGAATGCCTGATTTAGCCCCGGTGGACTGGGGGGTGCTGGATTACTTTGGCTGGCTACACCCATCCGGACATAAAGGCTTTGTGGTTCTACCAATGAATACAAAGTTTTACGCAATGAGCCTTAGACGCAGCGTTAATCATGATGCAAAACCGAGAACACGAATGTGCTCCTGGTGCCATCATGTTTACCGCAGCAGAGGAACAGCCCTATTTAGCACCACCGTAGCGGGATCGGATGAACGGCGCTTTATTGGCAATCATATCTGCAGCAACCTTGATTGCAGCCTAAGGATCAGAAACTTGCCCTCTGATCCCCCCACCTATCTTCCCGAAACATTGGACATCAAGAAAAAGATCTATCGTTTGGAAAAATCAGTGCTCACTTTTATGCAACGGGCTAATGTGACGGGCAAACTAATCGACAAAATTTAGACAATTACTCGCAAAACGGTGGCAACTTGTGAGAATCCAGCGCAAAGGATTGGCAACGCCTGAGCTACAAAGCATAATTCGCGCTGAACAAAATAACGAGGCTAAAGCCATGGATCTAAATACATTCCGCGAAGAAACCAGAGATTGGCTTGAGGACAATTGCCCACAGGACATGCGCTTGGGCGCCGTGCACTTTGAAGATGCCTATGAAGTCTACCGCACCGATGCGGCTATCCAATGGCGGGATCGTGCAGCCGCAAGAGGCTGGACTGCGCCAGCTTGGCCTACACAATATGGCGGTGGCGGCTTAGCAAAAGAACAACACCAGGTGCTGGCCCAAGAAATGGCACGGATAAAAGCGCTCCCACCAGCTACCGGTATGGGCTTGGCGATGATTGGGCCAACTCTTTTAGAAATGGGAACCGAAGAGCAAAGACAAAGACACATTCCTAAGATCATCACAGGCGAAGCGCAGTGGTGCCAAGGTTACTCTGAGCCAGGCGCAGGTTCTGACCTTGCGGGTCTACAAACCAAGGCAGTACTCGATGGTGATCAGTTCATTATCAACGGTCAGAAGATCTGGACCAGTGGCGCTCAATATGCCAATTGGATGTTTGCCTTAGTGCGCACTGATCCCAGTGCCCCAAAGCATGAAGGTATAAGCTTTGTGGTGCTTTCAATGGACCAGCCAGGCGTTACGGTTAAGCCCATTAAGCTTATCTCTGGTTCCTCACCGTTCTGTGAGACGTTTTTTGATAACGCCATTGCCAAGCGCGAAGACCTTATAGGCGAGATGAATAAAGGCTGGAGTGTGGGTAAGCGCTTGCTTCAATACGAACGCAATGCCACCACACGAACAAAGCCTAAATCTACAGGCAAGCCAAAACTCAACCCTTACGCACTTGTGGCTAAAGAATACGCTGGTGAAGACAGCCAAGGGCGTATTGCAGATGAAGCGGCCAGAGCTGACGTTTTAGGTCAGGTCATGCAAGAAAAAGCACTATCGCTGACCACTCAGAGAGTCGTTGAAGAAAGTAAATCTTCAGGTGCCCCTGGAGCAGCAACTTCTATCTTTAAGTTGGTGGGTTCCTCGTTAAGCAAATCGGGTTCGGAACTGAAATCAAGACTTCGAGGCACCTCTGGCCTAGTTTGGGAAAGCAGCGCGTTCTCTGAAGAAGAACTTGAATCCACACGCGGATGGTTGCGCGATAGAGCTGTAACCATTTACGGCGGCACCAATGAAGTTCAGCAAAATATCATCGCCAAAAGGGTTCTTGGTCTGCCGGATTAAACCGCACATAAAGACATGCTCATTGCGTCGCTGGCGGCATCAGAAGCTGCGTCGACGCAGTGGGTTATTTAGTTCAATCTAGGCTCTTTGAGTCCCAAATCGTCTATTTACAACTGTCCGTATAATCCCGCCCGCCCGCGCGCCAAAGAATAGAACAGGCAAAAAACGTAAAACTTCTCGCCACCACCACCTTGCGCACCAGAAATACTACCGTTGGTAGTTTCGTGAAAAACGTTTGGTCTCTGTTTATCTACTATCAAGCCTATAAATCTAATCGACTAGGCCAATAAAATGCGTGCTATCCAAATATCCTTCACTATTATTTTGTCAGCGCTATCGCTGGTGACCTTTGCGGAGCCCCCTTCTGGGGTAACAGTATTCCCGCAAGTGGGGTTAATCAGTTATTCGGGTACAAGCAATATCGAGATAGACCCCGACTACGGCTTAGGCGTGGGCTATCAATTTTCCAATCCATGGGCCGTGGAGTTAACTTACCTCAAAGGCTCGTCTTCGCTCGACGACTCCAGCAACACTAGTGTTGACACATACTTGTGGCACCTCAATGGTCTATACCATTTCAGCAACTCGAACAAATTGCGCCCGTATTTCACATTCGGTCTCGGCGAATCTAACGTCAACATTGACGCTATTTCAAAAGGTACAGAGAAGCAGATAAATGGCGGGATAGGTGCCAAATGGCAGGGTTGGAAGAACACGGATTTTAGAGCAGAGTTCAAACTCTATGAAAGTGAAGCCGATAACGCTATTCAATCTACGTTCAATATTGGTATACATCACGTAATCACTAACGCATCGAAATCCGCCAGTACCAAACCCGCCAGACTTTCATCTTTCGACGCGCCTGACAGCGACAACGACGGTGTGGTTATCGGCAGGGACCAATGCCCAAATAGCCCGCCTAGACAGAGTGTCAATAAAGTCGGCTGTTTCGCAGACCAAGACCGAGATGGCGTGGCTGATGCCAAGGACAGATGCCCTGACACGACCAACCAAGCAAACGCAGTGAACGCACAGGGTTGTTATGTAACCATCCGCGACTCTGTACAGCTCAACGTACTATTCAACTTTGACTTTGATTCTTCTGCAACAAAGCCAAAACATGTTGATGCAGTTAAGAAAATTGTCAGCTTTGCGAAAGAACATTCGGGTGCTTCAATTGAGTTATCAGGACACACCGACAGCGTTGGACCCTCAGATTATAACCTCGCATTATCAAAAGCTCGGGTAGCTGCGGTAGCCAAGCTGGTTGAAATGAACATACGAATCCCAGCCGAAAGAATCAAGCGACAAGGCTTTGGTGAAACAAAGCCTGTGAAACGCAACGACACCTCAGCCAACCGCCAAGCCAATCGTCGAGTTGAAGGAACTGTTACCGCTGTAAGGACAAAGGCGAAGAAAAAATAAAGGCGAAGAAAAAATAGAGCTAAAGCTTTCTATCGGACAGGCTTTTAGTTAGACAGGCTAGCGTTGTACACCGACTTTGGATGGCAGCGCTAGCCTAACCCTCGAACCTGACTCTTCAACCTAACATTTTAACCTAGCGCTTCGATCTAGTACTTTAACCTAGCACTTTAACCTAGTATTTCTAAAACCAAAAAGCACCTACAGCGAGTCCGCTGCATAAACCAATTCCCCGGCAACCATTGTAAAAACCACTAACGCGCGCGCTAAATCACCCCTGACCTGCTGCCAAGGCTGACTTAAAAGACACAGGTCTGCCCGCTCACCCACGGCTACTTTTCTCACTGTTGCGCCCGGCGCCAAGGGCTTAGACAAATAGCCCGCCAGCGCCTGCTCAGGGGACACACAGTCCCGAGCCCCTATCACTTCACCAGTAGCCGACTGGCGGCTAACCGCCGTCTGCATAACCTGCCAGGGGTTCAGAGGCCCGTAGGGTGCATCACTGCTCAGCCCAACCTTAATCCCAGAATTATGCAAAGTTCGGTGGCGATACAAATGAGCTAACTCATGCTCAGTTAAATTTTGCTGGTACTGGGGGCCGCGCTCATACAAAAAACCAGGTTGCGTAATCACGCTGAGATTAAGCGCTCGAAGCATTGGCAGTACATCATCAAAAATCACCGAGCCATGTTCAACACGATCAGTATATTGTTTATGAGGATCTAAATCGGCACAGCTATTTAGCGCAGCGATTGCAAACAGCAGTTCTATATGGGTCACGCAATGAAAAGCTATGCCTCTTTCTTTCTCTCTAGCGCGTCTGATGCGAGCCTCTAACTCATTTAAAGGCGGCAGGTTATCTTCGTCTAGAAGAATTTTTAGATGCCCAAAATCAAGACTGTCGTCACCCATTAGATAGGCATGTTGCAGTATTTCACCTTCATCACACAGTTGACGAAATTGCCTAACTGTAGCCGCCGTATTGGTTGCCGACGTATCGGTAAAGCCGGTAATACCAAAGCTCGCCATCTGCCGCGAGAGCACAGATACATCTAACGGATCTTGCTGTCCCCATTTTTCGCGCAACCAAGCATCCAGACGAAACAACCGCCCAGTTGGTATTCCTCGGTCATCTAGCTCAATGCCAGCCAACTCTGTGTGGGCGGTCAAATCTAATGCTTCCACCGCCAAACTATTGAGAGTCCACAGTTTGCCGCTGCGGTGCTGAATTCTCACTGGCCTATCACTGACTAACGCATCTAACTGCCAGCGGTCCAGATCTCCAGCGATGCTCTCGTGATAGTTCACACCGCGCAGCCATCCATCACCTGAATATTCTGCCAACAAGTGCCTAAGCGAGGCAGTATCATGCGGTAAAGGAGACTGATTACTAGTTAAGGCTACAGCAGGCCTGAGGCCACAATCTATTGAACGTTGTAGGGCAGCTGTAGCATAAAAGTGCATATGATGATCATGCAAACCGGGCAACAATTCACCGCCATTTGCCTCAGTAACACGTTCTCCAAGCAACGGTTCAAGGCTATCGGCGATTTCACTGATGAACTCACCGGTACAGCGAACATCTCGCTTAAGACCGCTTAAACAGGCATTTTTAATCAGCATCTTAAGTTCGGCCTGTGGTGTTCGTGACGCAGCCGAGCGCCTGAGCGATGAATTTTTTTCTGGCAATGAGATGCCACGGAAAACAGCGATAGATCCAACAATCCGCTCTTATTATGCTTAAGCAGACTCATTACAGTTAGCGCCGCAAAAATACCTGTGAGCGGATCCGCCACCGCATCAGCGATAAATTCTGGTCGCCCTTCTAAGTTTTGGGAAAATAACCCGCCGGCCAGCGCCACCTCATCACCAAAACCGACCCAATCACCAAACGGTGCGCGCCGTCCGTAGGCAGTTAAAGACAACCAAAGCTGTTTGCTTTTGGGCGCAAGCGTGTCTCTATCTACACCTAAGGCCCGTAATGCGCGCGGCCTTGAACCTTCTATCACCACGTCTGCATTACGCAGCAAATCGGCTAACCGTTGCAGGTCTTCTTGGAGGGAGAAATCTAATTCAACGTGGTCGTGCCCACGATGCAATACCTCATACAACTTTGGGCTACCCTGCTGTGCACCATCCGGCCGTTGACAACTGGAAACGGTAGTCACCTGCATACCGCACTGATACAGAAGATGGGCGCAAAGTGGCCCCGCCCACAATGCTGAAAGATCCACTACCTTCATTTCCGCAAGAGCCCTCACATCACCGACCTGTTGCGCTGCAATTTTGGCATCCGCGGTAAATTCAAACCAAGGCGCGCTGTCTAAAAACTGCTTGGCGTCTACACGTTCAACTGGAGGCGTTTTAGGTAAAAAGGCAACGGGCAACCCCATCAATCTACCTCGAGCAAGCAAAACCTCTGCATCTCGCGCTAACAAAGCTTCCTCAATGTATACCCAGTTAGACAAATCATCGTCCTGCTGCAACCAAGCATTAAGCAAACCCCAATCTTCCTCTCGGGCGAGGTTTAGCCCCAACCAGCCATTGCCGGTTGCCATTATGCGACAACTGCCATTTGCGGAAATTTGGCCCTTGGCTCGCAAACCTAGTTCCGCAGCCCGCTCCCAGAGCAAATCTCTACCCATGACACCAGGCAACAAATCACTGTGCCAGACACGCAGCGCATCTAGCGCTTGGTCAGCGCAGGCGTTCACCCCGCATGCAGGTATACTATCGCCCATGTCTAATACATTTCCCCAATCGGCTTCGCTCAAAATTTTATCGCCTGCTGAACTGTTTACTTTACTGACGCCGCCTATGGTGGCGGAAGATCAAAGCGTTGTCAGCGGTCAGAGTTATCTATTGGTAGATTTAGACCAGCCTGCAACTAGGGAAATGCCTACATCCAAACCAAATTGTCCAGTGATCGGCATCAGCCAGCGGCCAAATTCAAATAAAAGTTCTAGTTCTAGTTCTAGTTCTAGCAAAAGATCTAATAACGAAGTTGGGATTAGCGCGTGGGTAGATCTCGTTATCCACTTGCCCGAAGAACAGGCGCTGCTAGAGCAAATAGTTGCAACGATAGCTAGCCAGCCATTGGCAGCCTCCACCTTTGTAGGCGTGCTGCGAGAAGCAGAAAAATTGTCTACGAGCCAAGGCTTAATGGTGGAGTCCCTCGCCTACAGTACGCTACAAAATGGTCAGGGGTTCAGAACCTGGCTAAGCGACAGATCAGTTTCCGCCGCTCTGCCCCAACAAGATGCAACAGGCCAAGGTCCTGTTGTGTTGGTCGAACGGAGTTCAAGTGCACATTTAGCCAAGCGAAATAGAGATGGCAACAGGTTGATTTTAACGCTAAACAGACCAACTAAGCGAAATGCATTTTCTGCTGCAATGCGTGATGAACTCGCTTCGGCCTTAAACCTCGCATTGGCCGACAAGTCTCTAGAGCACATTGTATTGAGTGGCAACGGTCCGGCGTTTTGCGCGGGCGGCGATCTGACGGAGTTTGGGCAGTCTCAAGATGCGGCGCTTGCGCACTTAACTCGCCTTACACGCAGCCCTGCCAGCCTTATGGCCCAGCTCAAGGACAGAGTACAAGTAAACGTACACGGCGCATGCATCGGCGCAGGGATCGAACTACCGGCATTTGCGAAGACTATAAGTGCTCAATCAAACAGTGTTTTTGCACTACCTGAGGTGGGATTTGGGTTAATTCCTGGCGCTGGGGGAACCGTGAGCATTCCACAACGCATAGGTAGGCAAAACACCGCGAAGCTTGGTTTGAGTGGCGCACCAATAGACGCCCAGCAAGCCCTCACATGGGGCTTGATCGACGTTATCGAAGACTGAGCGCCTGTTTTTTTCACGCCGCTTTGTTCAGCGACTGTTTCGCAGCACCGCAATGAAGAATCAGCGCCTAAGACTGGCTCAACTCAGCTTTAACCACACGACGCAGTAACTTACCTGTTTCGTTGTAGGGCAATTCTGGCCATACAGAGATCACAGCAGGCACACGAGAACTGCGCAACTGCTCGTTAATCATCGTTTTCAAAGCGTCAATGTCTATACTGGCGCCTGGTTTAGCCACTACCGCCGCAGCAACTGCCTCGCCCCACTGCTCGTCAGGAATACCCACAACGGCTACATCCGCTATATCTGGATGAGTGAGCATGACGTCTTCAATTTCACCCGGGGAAAGGTTTTCGCCACCGCGAACAATGACATCGTCTGCGCGACCTTCAAGAAAAAGATAACCCTCTTCATCTATACTGCCCGCATCACGCGTGGGGAACCAGCCGTCGGCATCGGTGACCGCACCCCGACCTTCATACTCGCCAGACACTTGCTCACCGCGTACGTAAATTTCTCCACGACCACCAGCTTCCAGCAACTTACCTTCGTCATCACGAATTTCAATCTCCACACCGGGTAAGGCGCGCCCCACAGAAACCAAACGCCTACGGATCAAAGGATCTGTACTTGTAACGGTTTCTCTGTGCTCATCTGGCCCCAGCACACAAATAGTAGAGCTGGTTTCAGTCAACCCGTACGCATTGGAAAAATCTGTATTAGGGAAAAACTTCATCGCCTTTTCAATAACACTTAACGGCATCTTGCCACCCCCATAAGCAAGGCTATTGAGATGTGGCATATCTGCTGTAGCGTTGCCCTGGGCTTCCAACAACTCAACAATTCTGGCCAACATAGTAGGCACAACAAAGGCGGTAGTAACCTTATGCTCACGAGCCAATTGAACCCAAGCTTCAGCCGTGAAATTTGGTAGCTGAATAACATGGCGACCGGAATAAACCGAACTCATAACCGCCGCAATGCCGGCAATATGATAAGGCGGCACACACACGAGGGAGGCATCTTCTTCACCAGCACTGGCAAACTCTACAGAGCTGAGAATATAGCTAACCAAATGCTTGTGGCGTAACACAGCAGCTTTTGGCTCGCCAGTAGTGCCGCTGGTAAAAAGCAGTACCGCCACCTCTTCAGGGTCCATTGACCACTCACCCTCAACAGCCTGAGTGTGCTGACCCGCATCTAAAAAGTCTGCGCAGGCAACGGCATTAACCTCAGCAACAGCACCTAACGTTGCCACACGATCCACTTGGGTGACCAAATAAGCGGGCGTAACCCGCTTCAACAACGCTTCAATTTCAGCATCAGTTAAACGGTAGTTCAACGGCACAAAAGGCACCCCGGCCCAAGCGCTGGTAAACAGACTCAGTGGCGTAGCCAAATTACTGACATCGAGTTTAACCAAGCGACTTGCGCCACTGGCACGGACACTGGCGGCTCTATGGCCGGCGGCTTCAAACAACTCGGCATAAGTAAAGCTATCGCCATTGCTACCATCAGTAAAAGCAGTGCGCTCAGGAAATGCAGCATTCGCCATTTCCAACAACATCATTACATTCATAGCGCGGCCTAGTCAGTCTTAGGAAGTTTCTTAGTATCCTTTTGCAGCAGCAATTGCCCCGCTAAGGCCAAACCACCATCACCATTCTTCACGCACAGTACTTCAAGGGTTTCTTCTTCGTTGATGTAACGCTTACCAATGGCTACGCCAACCGCATGGTCTGGATGTATTTCTCCACCGGTTGCGGCATCGCTTGCGCTATCTAGCATAGCCACGCCTCCACAAGTCAGATCAACATCACCGGCCGGCGCTGATACAACCATAATTTCCGCAGTACAAACTGCGCTCTTAAACCGACCACCTGTTTTTAGTTCAGCCATTTCTTTCCCCCAAAACGTACAAAAAATTTAACGTGCGGAATTGAACCCAATTCTAGCTACCCCCGTCAATATTGACAAAAGCCCATCAGCAATAGAAGTTGTCATCTAACCAAGGCTGCGTGGAATCAACACCAGCAAACCACGCCCTCAAGTAGAACAATGGACACAAAATGCTGGCAAAGCAAAAAGGAATTTGCGCTAAGCACCCTGTCCCTGTACAAAACGAGCAAATCTAAGGAGAGAACTTATGCGCATTTCAATTTCAATAGGATCGGCTTATTACAACGGCGAGGAATGGGACAGCTTGGTCGACTACGCCGTCGCCGCCGACCGCATGGGTGTAGATGAAGCTTGGTCCGCCGAGGCATGGGGAATGGACGCCATTGTGCCCTTGGCTTTCCTCGCCGCTAAAACCGAAAACATCCGACTAGGCACCGGCATTATGCAAGTCAGTGCACGCGTGCCTTCCATGATCGCCATGACCGCCCAAAGCTTAGATACGGTTTCTAAAGGCCGCTTTAACCTAGGCCTAGGAGTAAGTGGCCCACAAGTAGTAGAAGGCCTACACGGCGCTGCATTTGCCAAGCCACTATCACGCATGCGCGAGTGTATGGCGATTTTACGTATGGCTCTGAAAGGCGACAAACTACAATTTGAAGGCGAGCACTACCACTTGCCAAGACCAGGTGGCGAAGGCAAGCCCATTCGCTTATCGCAACAACCACGGCCAGACCTGCCCATTTATTTAGCAACACTTGGGCCTAAATCCCTGCAAATGACCGGCGAAATTGCCGACGGCTGGCTAGGCACCTGCTTTCTTCCAGAACAAGGCCATGTATTTTTGGATGACCTTAAAGCGGGGGCCGCAACAGCTGGCAGAGATTTTAAGGAAATAGACATTCAAACCGGCGGTTTCTTTGAACTCAGCGACGATGTAGAGCGTCTCATTGCAGAACGCAAACCCGCCATGGCCTTCACGCTGGGTGGTATGGGTTCAGCAAAAACTAACTTCTACAACGACGCTTATTGCAGAGCCGGTTACGAAGACGATGCCAAAGCCGTGCAAAGCCTGTGGGTAGACGGTAAGCGCGATGAAGCAATCGCACGCGTACCCGACGAAATGGTTTTGCTGACTAACCTGATTGGTACAGAAGATATGATTCGCGCACGCTTACGCGCATTCCGCGATGCCGGAGTAAATACCTTTCGCCTAGGCACTGGTGGCGAAAGCTGGAAAGACCGCACCGCCGCATTAGAAGAAGCGGTAGACCTTATTCAAAGCGAAACCAATTCTTGGAAAGCCTAAAAAAGGCCGACACAGAAAATACCAAATTGGAGGCTAGAAACCAGCCTCTGACTAAGGAGAAAAGAAGATGCGACTCGGAGCCATTTTTTATAACGACTTTGAATTATTAGATGCCTACGGACCATTAGAAATGTTCGGCGCACTAGGTGAAGTCATTGAGATAGTTACCATCGCTGAGCATGCGGGTCCGGTAGGCTCTTCTGCTGGACCTAAAACCATTGCTGACTATAGTTTCAATGATGCCCCTGAACTTGACCTGATTCTGCTACCAGGCGGTATTGGCACTATTCCAGAATTGGGCAATGAGGCCATGCTGGCATTTCTCAAAAGCCGCGGACCGAAAAGCCAAATCACCATGAGCGTGTGCACCGGGTCGGCGCTACTGGCTAAAGCTGGCTTGCTTGATGGCCTAGCTGCCACCACCAACAAAATGTTCTTTGAACTGGCGCGCAGCCAGAGTGATCAAGTAGATTGGCAAGAAGCCGCCCGCTGGGTAGACGCGGGACGCTATGTAACGTCATCTGGGGTATCTGCGGGAACAGACATGGCGTTGGCCGTCATACAGCGTTTATTTGGTAATGAGGCCGCGCAAAATGTAGTGAACTACACTGAGTATCAGTGGCACACCGAGGCCAGCACCGACCCCTTTGAGTCGCTACTGAATAAAGGCCAGTTACCCGCATAAAATGCCATTCGATTAATTGAGCATTGAGAGTTGGGAAATGAGAAATGAGCCTTGAAAAGAGCCGCCCGGTTCACCTGAAACGAAAAAAGCCCCGATCCAACTAAACACAGCTGGATTGAGGCTTTTGCACTTTTCCTAAATTGAGTCAGCTTCTCCAGCTAGCTCAATTAGCGAATTCGACAAACAAACCTTCTGCGCAATTACTCTCCGCCGCTACTTGCCGCAATTTGCTCTGCCTCTCCAGCACCCACAACACGATAGCGTATTGCACCAAAGAGCATTTCGTCCCACGACTGCTCACCCCATGGCACTACACGAGTAGCATCAGGGTTAGCCGGGTTACGGGCAGAATTATCCCACCAAGTTCTATGCACAATTTGCGTACCCGCAGGCAACAACTTCGGCTCGTCTAATGAGTAAGTGGTTTGCCAGTTAAAGTCGTAACGAGGCACAGACAACAACTTTTCTTCAGTGCCATCTGGATACTGCGCAACAAACTCAGAAGCTTTGCCACGAAAATGCGCATGGGGCAAAAGGCTGTAAACCAAAATATCTTTATAAACCGTCCGCCGCGCCAGTTCCATATGGTTTGGGTCACCGGCAGGAATGCGAATACGTGGATTCAGCAGAACCATAGATTCAAGTTCATATTCAGGCTTTTCTTTGTGCAGATACACGCCCATATACGATGTATCCGAAGTTGCTAAACCTGACGTGGTGTAGTGCATTTGAAAATCAATAGTGGCGTCCGCTGGCAGAAATACACCAGAGTTATCCGGATAGGGAGTGCCTTCAGCACCCGGCACATAGCCGCCTAATCCGCCACCCGTGCCGCGCTTAAGACGACCCGCCCGACGACCTTCAGTGGCAACTTCGCCAAAGCTGGTAATCACATGGTGCAATACCGCGCGGTCTCCAGGAATAATTTCCGTCGCTTTTACCCAAACATCTTTGTCTAGGGGATTGGCGACCATTTTGTATTTGTAATCGACCACACCACTGGCGGGAATATTTTCCGTAGGAATTTCAATAATGACATCAGGCTCACCCATGGCCCACTTCGGCCAACTACGGCGCTGTTCTGCCAGCAAATCAGAACCCTCACCGCGTGGCGCGCCAGCCTCAACCCAATGCACTAATGTTCTAACCTCTTCATCTGACAATGCGCGATTGTTGCTGAACTCGCCAAAATGCGGATCGGCATGCCAAGGCGGCATACGTTGAGTACGCACTACTTCGCGGATCATCAAGGAAAAACCACGCACAATATTATAATCGTTCATGGCAAAGGGTCCGATACCACCCACTCTATGGCAGATAACGCAGTTCTCGGAAAGCATAGGGGCAATGGTGTCTGAATAAGAAATGTTTGCGTGCTCAGCCCGATTAGCCAACTCGGGGTAATCAACAGCGCAATCCGCACTGGCAGCTTGTTTGATAGATGCACTGTCTGCTGTCATTTGAGGTGACTGACCTTTGACCAGACTGGCCACAGCTTGGCTGGCATTCTGCGCGCCGCCAAAATAGGCCACTTGCCAGTTGCTGGGGTTAATGACCAAAGTATCGCCAGCGCTAATAGCGCCCAAAGACTCACCAATAATTTGCGTAGAGTCCATTAACACGGGCGCCGCAATATTCTGATCTGCAACCGAAGCTTGAATGGCAGAGCGGTCATCACGCAGATCAGAATTGATCAACATAAACTCAACCCCCTGATCCGCATAACTGGCCTGCATAGAGGCCAATGCCGCAACACTTTCCTGCATGCTCTGGCAGCTACTGTTATGCGCCATAAGCACAAAGGCTTTGGTATCAGAAAAATAGTAAAGTTCGTGCGAGCTACCCGTCTCGTCTAGCAAACGAAAGTTGTCCACTCGCTCGCCTGGCGCAAGCGCAAATGTAGATGCAGCAAAAAACACAGACAGCAGTGCAGTAGAAAAAGAGTGTAAGTTCATTAATGACCCCTCCACAGAATCAATATATCTGCCCAAGCATACGCCTTACATGAGGTAATGTACCTTCAGATTGAGGCCACTAAATACCTAAATCCTCGAGGTTGTAGTCCTTCAAATCTTGCTTAGCTTCGGCGTTCCAGTGGTAACCCACATCAGCTAACGGTTGATAAACATAAGGTGTTTCATCTGGAAACCGTTGACTGCGAGCATCAATACCATAGCTGATCAAACGTGCGCGATGATCAATACGCACAGCGGTATATTTTTCTGGGTCGTTGTGTACGCCGCCGCCAAAGACATCCAGCACACTGGCCCTGCGGTGAAAGCCCATATTAATAGTCACTCGCATATCGTCACTGGTATTTGCAAAAGAGCCGTGGATGGCTTGGCGGTTGCAAATGGCCACATCACCGGGCGCGCAAATCACAGGCACCGCATCAGGCAGGCGGTCTGAACCGACCTCTTCCACCATGGCCTTAATGTCCACTTTACCCTGTACGTGGGAGCCAGGTAGAACCCACAAACCATTGGCGGCGTTAGACCCATAGAGTTGCGCCATAAAATTAAAGCCGTGGGTGTGCGCATCTAGATCGGGGCTTTGCCAATGGGTAAAAGCATCTTGGTGCCAAGCGACAGAGCCACCCAAGCGAGGGTGCTTGACCCACACCGCTTCGTTAAACGGCACAAAGTCATCGCCATTGATGCCAGCCGCAACGCGCAACAAATCTGGGTGACCATAAGCGCGCAAACACGCCTGGGAAAACTGCAGCGAACCCAACACCAGTTGCAGGACATGCTTGGGCGCGCCGACTGGCGCATCAGGCTCAATCATCTTAGCCGGATGACGACCATTGGAATGCGCTGTACCGCCTAGTGGATCGCTCAAAGGGCGAACCCAAGAAAGATTACGGGAGTGACAGTCATGACCCAAAGCCGGGCGCCCTTGCGCGTCAACTTCCGCACCCTTTGTGACCGGGCCGCGTTCCCACATATCCTGAACGTCGGCCTCAAGGTCGGCTAACTCGGTTTCACTCATCACTCCGGTCAAAATATAGAAACCGTGGCGTGTATAAGATTCCAGGATATCTGGGTGCAATTCACCACTGGATGAGAAACGCACAGGTCCACGATTGTCCATCGCAAGCGCACGTTCAGTACCCGCTTGCTGATAGGCCTGCATAGCCGCGTCGTGCTCGCCGTAACTCGCCGCCGATGAATTATATATTTGAAACGCCACTGACTGTCTCCGAAACAAAAAGAACTAACCGATGCGCCAGAATATCAATTCAAGGTATGGGTCACCAGAGGGTAATTAGAGGTCAATTAGGGCAACAGCTGGAGAAACAAGACGACCGAGATTGCTCACTCTACTCTGGCGTTATGCCTAGGGACGCCAAGAACTCTTCGCCAGTAAGCCTTTCATGCTCACCTTTAAAGTCGTAGCTACTGGGCTTTTCGTCGATGTAGATTTCCCCAACAACTTTTAGACGATCTGGGTTGTCGAATGATCCGTGATTCAATATGTAGTGGTCACTGCCTTGGAGGCGAAAAAACAAACTGCTGCCGCATTTGCGACAAAATCCGCGTTCCCCCCAAGCAGAGGATTCGTAGACGCTAAGATAAGCTGTACCTGCAAACGCCACACCAGCTGCGTTTGCCGAAATACTCGGTCCGCCGGTCCAACGACGACAAATTCTGCAATGACACGCATGCATCCCTGGCTCTACCTGGGCTGCTGTGAAGGAAACTGCGCCACATAAGCAACGGCCTGTTTCTGCGGTTAACTCACCTGCGCCATGACCAGCCGCAGGCTCACAATTCGCCGAACTCGCTGCTGGCCCTTTAGTTTCTTCAGACATTCTTTTTCCCTTTTTGCATTCCAATCTACGCGCTTCCCGCCGCCAACACATGACGGCGACGACAAAAGCAATCAATAGGAACGTCTGTACAAGAGCTTTGCGGGGTGGCATATAACTATCTGATACGCGGGGCATGTACATGGATACATGGTTGTATTTGCTCTTGATCAGCTGAAAACCCCGGTGGGCGCAACAGCGTTCTGATGATGCGAGAGGTTAGCTGCTGGGGCTATTTGTTTAAGGTAAGCTCTACCGAACTTACCGGCAGGCGAAAAAAAGTGCCTGCCCGCATTGGTTATGCGAATTCATCTACACCAGCAATCTGGGTCAAAAAAGGCCCCACTAGGAGAAATTATGGCGGATAGATTAGCGGGCAAAGTTGCCCTTATTACCGGTGGTACCAGTGGCATTGGCGCTGAGACAGCGAAACTTTTTGCTGCCGAAGGCGCAAAGGTTGTCATCAGTGGCCGCTCAAAGGAAAAGGGCCAGGCACTGGCAGACGCCATCGGCCAAGGCACACTCTATGTAGAGGCGGACGTCACCCAAGAGGATGATATCCGTAAAAGTGTGGAATTCACCGTGGCTGAATTTGGCAAGCTGGACATTTTGTTTAACAATGCAGGCGGGCCAGTGGGCGCGCCTATTGATGAAATTGGCCAAGAGCACATTGACTACGGTGTTCGACTGCTGCTCTCTAGCGTCATTCTCGGCACCCGTTATGCCATTGAACCCATGAAGGCCAATGGCGGCGGCTGCATCATCAATAACTCAAGTATTGCCGCCCTGCGCCACCGCCAGGGCGATCCTCTTTATTCTTCACTGAAAGCTGGCGTAACTCATTTCAGCAAAATGTCTGGCATAGAGTTAGGTGGGCATAACATTAGAGTAAATTCAATTTCACCAGGCGCCATTGCTACACCAATTTTTTGGGGCGGTTCAGGTAGAGCCAACACCCTTTCAGATGAAGAGAATGAGCGCAAAATGGCGAAACTCGAAAAGAGTTTGGCGGCATCTGTGCCATTGGAGAAAACGGGTTATGCACTAGATATTGCAGAGGCTGCCCTTTACTTGGCCAGCGACGCAGGACGCTTTGTCACCTGTCACGACCTAGTGGTAGATGGTGGGCGTACTTCAATGTTCTTTGAGCCTAGCTAGTCATCTGACGCTGCCTTGCCGGCACCTAAAATTAGGGTGGCCTTCTCGCGTAGAAGGCCTTCTCTCGCAGAAGACTTTTTCTCGTAAAGGTCTTTTAAGCCGCCTAAACCCCCTTAACCCTGTCTCTTATACACATCTCCGAGCCCACGA
>CAJXUL010000008.1 GCA_913060615.1 uncultured Gammaproteobacteria bacterium
GCCAAAGACGCTGAAGTCACCATGGAAGCGAATCCGGGGACGCAGGAATATACCGACTTCGAGCATTATCTAAGTGCTGGGATCAACCGCCTTTCCATTGGCGCGCAGTCTTTTCAAAACAGCCAGCTCGCTAAACTCGGCCGAGTTCACAATTCAGCCGAAACCATAGCAGCTGTAGCCAAAGCCAGGGCTGCTGGTTTTGCCAACATCAACATAGATCTTATGTGGGGGCTACCGGGGCAAAACCTGGAAGACGCGCTTTTTGACCTTGAAAGCGCAATAGCGCTCGCCCCTCAACATATCTCTTGGTATCAGCTGACCATTGAGGCAAAGACAGAGTTCGCAAAGCGACCGCCGCTACTACCAATTGATGGCATCCTTGCTGAGATAGAAGCCAAGGGTAACGAACTGCTGGTGTCCAAAGGCTATGCTCGTTACGAAATTTCCGCTTACGCAAAAGATTCCGCCTACTGCCAACATAATATTAACTATTGGTCCTTTGGGGATTACGTTGGCTTAGGCGCCGGGGCCCATGGAAAAATCAGCGAGAGCGAGCAAATCCTACGCACGCAAAAAGCCTCACAACCACGCCTTTATCAAGGAGAGCCTGACAAAACTTCCTTACAAAAAGTAGCTAAGGAACAACTGCCGTTAGAATTTATGATGAATGCTCTACGTCTGATAGATGGCACCAGCATACAAACCTTTACCGACAAAACCGGTTTAAATTGGAAGGAGATAGAAACGCAATGGGACGGACTCCTCGCCCAAGGATTAGTCCGAGCCGACCGCTGCAGTACAACCGAGCTCGGGCTTCGCTATCTAGATACGGTATTGGAAAAGTTTGTTAACTAACGCGGCGGTAAGTGAAGTCACGAATACGATGGCCCAACTTCTCCCCACGCGTCTCAAACTTGGTTCTACCGCGAACCGAGCCGTCTGAATCAAGTTCTGTTGTAAGGCCGCTCTCACCCAGAATTGGATCTCTAATAGCGTCGAGCTCACACTTGAAATTGGGGTTCGTGGCAAAATATTCTGCCATCCACTGGCCATATTCGGCCCAATCCGTTGCCAACCTGACAATACCCATGGGTTTTAGCACGACGAGCATTTGCTCTAAAAACTCGGTTTGAATCAGCCGGCGCTTCAAATGCCGCTTCTTCGGCCATGGATCGGGGAAGAATATTCTTATTTCCGACACAGACTCAGGCGCCAGTTCAGCCAACACTTTTTGCGCAGGTTGATCTACCAGTGCAATGTTTTCAATACCAAGATTTTCAAGCCTAGAAAGCATAGAGCCGATACCCGGTTGATACAGCTCAATGCCTAGGAGTAATTTTTGCGGCTGCTCTTGACCCCAGTTGATGAGTTCATGACCCATACCAAAACCAATCTCAATACCCAGCTCTCGCGCATCTGCGTTTATCGCTGGTATTGCTAAACGATACCGCTGAGTTAAGCGCTCCAGCGCGCTGGCTTGCGCTTTAGTAAAGCGGCCGCGGCGACGGATATAGCTATGAGCGAACTCGTTGTGTAATGACACCTCGGAGTTTTGAGTACTGCTGGAGTCCTGCTCGGGCACTAAAATTTTCTCCCTGAAGCTTGGGTAGCTAATTAATTATTAATGGCGAGAGAAGAGTATATGAGGGTGGCCCAAGCAGCTATCAAAGTTACACCACCTAAGGGCGTTACCGGACCAAACCAAGAACCGGCGCCTAAAACCAATGCGTAAATACTGCCGCTGAATAGCGCAATGCCAGCAATAAAAAGCATGCCTGCGTAACGCAGCGAAACGGGTCCATCGAGTAACAACCATAAACCAACAAAGAGTAGAACTAAGGCGTGGTACATCTGATAAGAAACTGCGGTTTCCCAGCTAGACAAGCTGGCTTCAGAGAGGCGTGCTTTTAGAGCGTGCGCGCCAAAGGCACCGAGCACCACACCAAGGAGGCCCAGTGAGCCTCCTACAAGGATGAACAATTTAGGCATTTACTAGTCAGCAGTAATGGCAAGTTTAAGTTTCTTCATCGCGTTTTTTTCTAACTGTCGAATGCGCTCTGCAGAGACACCATATTCAGCTGCAAGTTCGTGCAGTGTGGACTTGTCATCACTCAACCAGCGCTGCTGCAAAATGTCTCGGCTACGCTCGTCGAGGCCTGCAAGGCCCGCACTAAGGCGACAACTCGCGTCTTGTTGCATATGTTCGTCGGCAACAAGGTCAGCAGGATCTGGGGCCGCGGAGGCCAAAAAGTGCATTGGCGCGGTAGCAGATTCTTCGTCTGTACCGTAGCCATCGAAAGCCATGTCACTGGCACTCAGTCTACCTTCCATACGGGTCACTTCTGCCGCAGAAACACCTAGGTCATCGGCGATGGCCTGAGTCTCAGCCAAACTTAACCATGCACTACTACGCTTTGCACCACGGAGATTAAAGAACAATTTCCGCTGCGATTTGGTGGTAGCAACTTTGACTATGCGCCAGTTGCGCAAAATGTATTCGTGAATTTCAGCCTTGATCCAATGCACCGCAAAGGAAATTAAGCGCACGCCTACATTCGGGTCGAACCTTTTTACAGCCTTCATCAACCCAACATTACCTTCTTGGATTAAGTCAGCTTGGGAGAGTCCATAACCTTTATAAGATCGAGCAAGGTGGACCACAAAACGCAGGTGGCACATAACTAGTTCACGGGCAGCGTCTAAATCTGCGTCCGCATAAAATCGTTCAGCAAGTAATTTTTCCGCTTCCGGTTTAAGGATAGGAAATTGGCTGATTGTACGTAAGTAGGCATCGAGGTCACGACCTGGAGCGATGCTTGGCATAGCCATAATATCTGTTGTCATGGTGATACTTCCGGTAACACGAAATTTGATGTTAGCACTCTAGCTAGAGGAGTGCTAATACTGATTTAGGCCCATAATCTCGACAAAAGTTGCTCAAAACAGACGCCGCAGCGACGCTCCTTGTAGTTATACTAAATAAATTGGGCGCGATGCAAACGCTGCCTTACTGCCACCCAAGCACCAATTACTCCCAGCAAAATACCAATACCCAACACGCTAAGTAAAAATTGCGCATCAAAGCCTTTCACTACCAGCGGCACTTGATAACTGCCCAGTAGAGCCTGCAACGGACCTTCAATTGCGTTCAGAATGAGCGCTAGGAACATTACGGCCATAACACCCCCACCGACGCCATAACACGCACCAAAATAGATAAACGGCCTGCGCATCTGTCCTCTTGTTGCCCCCACCAGAGCTAACACCAGCAATTCTTCCAGCCGGGATTCTATAGCCAGGCGAACAGATGCAGAGGTGACAAAAATGGCACCCAAACCAAACAGTAAGCCAAATATCCAACCAAGCCGATTCAACAAAGTCGTTATGTCGCGTAAACGCTCCAACCAAGTCTTTTCAATAACCACATCGTTGATCTGAGGCTTGGCTCGCAACTGCCGCTGTAAGGCCTCAAGTTCGATAAAGTCTGCACCCTCGCTGCTGGTAATTTGAATGGATGCAGGTAGTGGGTTTTCATCCAAGCTGGCCATGATGTCGCGCAACTCAAGAGAGTCAGCAGTCTGGGCGACAAAGTCTTGTAGGGCCTGGTCAGATGTCGTCAAAGCGGTTTTTTCCACCTGCGGCATTTTCTTCAGGTCTTTTAACGCGGTCTCTATTTCAGCAGGGCTAACGCCAGCCTCAAAATATACGGTCAATCCAGCGCGACCCTGCCAGCCCTCGCCAACCGCCTGAAGATTCATCTGCGCCAACCAAAGTATGCCGGGGAGAGCCAAAGCAATACCGACTAAAAACCAAACAAACAGACTGCTAGCCAAACGTTGGCTAACAAAGAGAGTCGTATCGTTAAACGTTCTACCATGATCCTTGAGCCAATTGATAAAACCGCCGGATGGCTTCGCCCAGGGATCTAGGTTTTGGGCATTCTTGTTATCCACGAAACACCTGACTTTTCACTAATTGAACTCAGTGACTTTGGTTTGCGTAACAATGGGATCTGCAAGGCTCCCTGCAACTAAATTCAGTGTAGGTTGACCCATGTCTTTAACCAGCTCTATATCGTGGGTAGCGATAATAACAGTGGTGCCAATCTCCCTAAATTGGCTAAATAGATCCATGATTGTCTTCGACAAATCCGGATCTAAGTTACCTGTTGGTTCATCTGCCAGTAAGATTTTGGGTCTATTTACAACTGCACGAGCAATGCCTACTCGCTGCTGCTCTCCGGTGGACAAATATCCAGGCAAAAGTTTCTCTTTATCGAGTAAATCTACCGCACTCAAAGCGCCTCTTACTCGAGGAGCAATCTCATTTGCCGGGAAGTGACCAATACGTAGGGGCAAGGCTACATTTTCAAACACCGAGCGATCAGCAAGTAAGTGGTGGTCCTGGAATACCACACCTACATTGCGCCGGTACCAAGGCATGCGCTTTGCACTTAATTGGCTGATATTCACGCCGCCCACAAGTACACGGCCCCTCGTAGGCTCATCAACACCAATCAGCAAACGCAAAAACGTGCTTTTGCCAGCACCGGAATGCCCGGTTAAAAAAGTCATAGACCCTGAATCGAAATTCACTGAAACATCCACCAACGCTTTGTAGCCGCTGGAAAACTGTTTGGTGACGTTGTCTAAAACTATGCTGGCCATAATGCTTAAGACGCCTAGGCTGAATATTGGTCATTGGCGAGCAGTGCGTGAACAAATTCATCCGCATCGAAGGGGCGCAAATCCTCAATGCCTTCGCCAACACCAATGAAATATAGGGGCACTTCAGGGACACCACCGGCACCACTAGCAACAGCAAAAATGACCCCAGCTTTCGCAGTGCCATCGAGTTTCGTCACCACCAAGCCGGTAAGCTTCACCGCTTCATCAAATAATTTCACCTGGCTAAGCGCATTCTGACCAACCCCACCATCGAGCACCAAAATCACTTCATGGGGGGCATCTGGATCTAACCTTTTGACCACTCGCTGGACTTTTTCCAACTCATCCATCAACTGAGTCTTGGCCTGCAAGCGACCCGCTGTGTCGACAAGTAAAACATCTACGTCTCGAGCCTGCGCTGCCTGCACCGCATCGAAAATTACTGAAGCACTGTCCGAGCCTTGTGGCTGGGCGATCACGGGAATGTCGTTACGCTCGCCCCAGGCTTGAAGCTGTTCTACCGCTGCGGCACGAAAGGTGTCTCCAGCAGCAAGGAGCACACTCTTGCCTTCGTCCTTGAAACGTTTGGCCAGCTTACCGATGGTAGTGGTTTTACCCACGCCATTAACGCCAACAAAGAAAATGATGCGCGGCATACCCGATTTTTTCTCAGGCAATTGAAAAGTTTTGCAAATGGGTAGCAGACGTTCCACCAATAGCCTGTGCAGGGCTTCATGCAAAGCTCGCGTATTTGCCAACTCACGGCGCTGCGCGCGCTGAGTCAGATTTTCTATAATGTCTCGAGTGGTATCCACGCCAACATCAGTAGTGATCAACGCAGTTTCTAAATCATCTAGCACTGTGTCATTGATTTCTTTTTCACCGAGCAACAAATTGCCCACACCATCAGCGAGCTGGGCGCGAGTTTTTGCTAAGCCTGACCTTAGTCTAGAAAAAAGTCCGGGGGAGCTACTGTCTGACATATCGATAACATCTATGGTGAATTTCTTTGCGAAAACAGCTGTGGCACGAAAAGCTCAGCAGCGTTGCCTTACTATAACGCAAAACGCATATGCTTTAGCCTCATTCCAATATTCAAAATCGGTTTCTGGCAAGGCCAAGGTTAAATCGCATCGTCGCTGAACATCCTATAATATTTGGCTCCAAATCTATGCCCTACTCGTTGTATTTCATATGAAAAAGCCAAGTACTAAAACTCAAAGCGTACGCATTATTGGCGGCAGATGGCGGGGTAGAAAAATTCTATTCCCGGAAATTAACGACTTACGACCCACTCTAGGTAGAACTAGAGAGACCCTGTTTAACTGGTTGAGGCCAGAAATTAGCGGTACCCGGTGCCTTGATTTATTCGCCGGATCGGGCGCCCTTGGTATAGAAGCCCTCTCTCAGGGTGCTGGTGAAGTGGTACTCGTAGAAAACGAACCCTCAATTTTTCGCGCTTTGGAAAAAAGCGTCACGGATCTTGGCGAACCCACATGCCAAACCATCAGGGCTAATGGTGTTACTTATCTAACCGCCGTAACCGAACCCTTTGATATCATATTTTTGGACCCGCCCTACGCCCAACCAGAAGTATTAGGCGCTTGTTTAAAACTCATAGCCGAGCGCAAGCTCGCAAAAAACTATATTTATGTGGAGTCTAATCAGAGCGAGCTAATAGAAGAAATATGCAGCATCAACGGTTTCAAAATAGACAGAAGAACATCCAGCGCCAGCACCTTCAGTGCCTTAGTAGCGAACAGATGACGGAAAAATTGAGCACATTTCATTGGCCTCAATCAACTTGCAGTCGCAAAAACCCACGGCTACTATCGCCAACTCTCCAACGGATTTAGACGCCAGAAGGCGCAGAGAAAAAAAATATGTCAAAGAGAACTGTGGTTTACCCAGGATCATTTAACCCAATCACAAATGGGCACACAGATCTGGTAGAAAGAGCATTACACCTATTTGACCATGTCGTCTTGGCTATTGGCACGTCTATCAACAAAGACCCAAAAGTGGATCTGGCGGACAGAATTGCGCTTTGTGAGAAGGTACTTGCTAAATATGGCGACAGAGTTTCCGTTGAGGGCTTCAACTCTCTTTTGGTTGACTACGTACGCTCCAAAGACACTCGGTTCGTGTTACGTGGGTTGCGCACAGTCACCGATTTCGACTACGAATTCCAAATGGCAGAAATGAACCGGTCTCTGGACCCTCAGATTGAGTACGTATTTTTGCCTACGTCAAAAGATTGCTCGTTTATTTCGTCCACTCTCGTCAGAGAAATTTCGGCGTTGGGTGGCGACATATCGCAATTTGTGCACCCAGAAGTTATCTCAGAGTTAGCCAGCAAAAAGTAAAACAAACAGAGGCAAAAGCCCTTGAAGGAGTATTGCTCTGTCGATCTAAAACGATGGGGCGCTAGATTCTCAATACCGCCAACCCAGCAACTCTACGGAGCGCCGCTACAGGGCTGTTAACGCCAGCCGCTGAAAGTCTGGCAGCTTGGGCAATACACAGTGCTTCTCTGCCCTAGCACCTGGCCCTTAAGCGTGCTGGCACATTCTCTACACGGCTGACCTTCTCGACCATAAACATTGAGGCTTTGGCTAAAGTAACCGGGCTGCCCGTCTGAACCAACAAAGTCCCGTAAAGTCGTACCGCCCACCTTAATGGCTCTCGCCAAAATTTGACGAATAGCTTGGGCTAAATTTTCGTATGCCAATCGGCTCACTCGCTGGGCTGCTGTTGCCGGCCTGATCTTGGCCATAAAGAGCGACTCAGCGGCGTAAATATTGCCAACACCGACAACCACCTTGCCGTCCATAATGTGGTTCTTTACAGCTACCTTACGGCGTCTTGAACTATTAAACAGGTAATCGCCAGAAAACTCATTTTCTAGAGGCTCGACACCTAGGTCTTTAAGTAACCAGTGCTCAAGAGCATCACCTGGCTGAAAGTGAAAACTGCCAAAACGGCGTGGATCGTTAAAACGCAGCCAATGATCACCTGTCAATTTGATATCAATATGATCATGCAATTTGGGCGGGGTCTGTGGGCTAACAACTCTGAGGCTGCCTGACATACCAAGGTGTATGAGCAACGTGCCCACATGGGTAGATATGAGGATGTATTTGCCACGACGGGTAACGTTTGTAACCTTGCTGCCAGCAAGGCTGTGCGGCAGGTCTACCGGCCACCTCAGACGAGGCTGCCGGACTTCGATTGCTAAGATCGATTGATCAAGGAGGAAGGGCTCTATGCCCCGCCGAGTCGTTTCGACTTCGGGGAGTTCAGGCATTCCTTACTTGATCTTTGCTTCCTTGTAGAGCACATGCTTGCGCACAACAGGATCGAATTTTTTAATTTCCATCTTGTCTGGTGTGTTCTTCTTGTTCTTGTCAGTCGTATAGTAATGTCCGGTACCGGCACTTGAGACTAGTTTGATTTTGTCACGCATAGTTATATTCCGTTTTATTATCGGCTTAGTCGGTTAACAACCTGCCTAAGCCCGCCAACTATACTCTTTAACCTTCAATTGCCGCTAGGCAATAGGGCAAAAAAGAGTTTGTTATACCTTATGACCTGCGGCGCGCACGTCCTTAAGAACGATATCAATACCATTCTTGTCGATAATACGCATACCCTTTGAGGATACTCGCAGTCTGACGTAGCGCTTTTCTGATTCCACCCAAAAACGATGGTAATGCAGATTAGGCAAAAAGCGCCTTCTCGTCTTGTTCATTGCGTGACTGACGTTGTTGCCAGCCATTGGTCTTTTGCCTGTGACCTGACATACCTTAGACATAGTCGGGATCCCTAGAAAATTTGAGGCGCGTTTATACCAAAGTAGGGGAATTAGAGCAACAAAAAAGGCTATATCAGCCCTCTAGCGGCCAAAGAAACCGTATTTCTCGCGCAAACAACGAAATGATCGAGTACGCGGATATCTACTTGTTTAAGTAAGTTAGACAACTCTTTGGTCAAAAAAATGTCTGACTGACTCGGTTCAGAAACCCCAGAAGGGTGATTGTGCGCCAATATTATGGCCGCTGCATTAAGTTCAATGCCCCGGCGCAATACTTCCCTGGGGTGCACGTGGGCACGGTCGATAGAACCGTTAAACATGATCTCAAAAGACAGTAGTTCATGTTTGCAATTAAGATATAAGCAGGCAAACACCTCCCTCGGCGAATGACCAATACGTTTACGCAAATATCGACTCACCGACTGTTGGTCATTGAAGCGTTCACCCTTAGCAAAATCTGCTTCAACATCTCGCGCCATAAGTTCATGTATCGCTTTGATCTGGGCCGCCTTAGCCTGTCCTATTCCGCGAAACTTAGTCAGCGCGCTGACCGGCGCCCCGAGCAGAGTGCCAATGCCGCCAAATTCTTCCAACAACCGGCGAGACATACGCACTGCATCTTCGCCCTGACTACCAGAAACCAAACACACAGCCAAAAGTTCAGCCGTTGATAGGTTTTCCGGCCCGTGGCGTAACAGCCTTTCTCGAGGCCTTTCATCTTCTTGCCATCTAGTGATTACGTCTTTGCAGGGTTCAATGTTAACCTTCGTTTTTTCAGAAGCCGTTGCGGGCGTTTTATCCGGCGTTTTATCCGGCGTGTTGTCCGACTTTTTGACGTATTTCTTGTCGGATTTTTTATCGAGCTGGATGCCAGAGGCACAGCGATCGTTTTCATTTTCTAAAGGGTTCAAGGTTTGCTATGTCCAAACTTGCAGGGCAACATATTTTGCTTGGTATTTCGTCAGGCATCGCAGCGTACAAAACCCCAGCGCTTGTAAGAGGTTTGCTCGCCCAAGGGGCAGAAGTTAAAGTTGTGATGTCAGAAAATGCCCACCACTTTGTTACGCCAACGGCCTTACAGGCTGTATCTGGTAGTCCAGTACGCAATACTCTGTGGGACGAAAACGCAGAAGCTGCCATGGGCCACATTGAATTGGCTAGATGGGCAGATCAGATTGTTATAGCACCGGCAACAGCAAACTGCATTGCAAGGCTTGCACAAGGCCAAGCCGATGACTTGCTCACAACCCTGTGTTTGGCAACACAAGCCCCCATCAGTATTGCGCCTTCTATGAACCAACAGATGTATAAGCATCCAGCCACTCAAACTAATCTACAAACTCTGGCCGACTACAATTATCGGCTTATTGGACCTGACCATGGGGATCAAGCCTGCGGCGACGATGGCCCCGGCAGAATGACCGAGCCAGAAGAGATCATTGAAACAATCATCGCTCAGCAATATTCGCCTGTGACAGAAAGTGCGAAAAGCGCCCAGTGGGCCGGCTTGCACGTAATGATTACAACCGGGCCAACTCAAGAAGCTATAGACCCGGTGCGCTATATTTCCAATCATAGTTCAGGATTACAGGGGTTAAGTATTGCCAATGCGGCCCTCGCTCGAGGCGCCAAAGTCAGCGTTATTGCAGGACCACGAGTACCTGAATCTAATCCATCTATTATCAGACTAGACGTGACCACCGCCTTGGAAATGCACGATGCGGTTCATCAAGGCTTAGGCGATGTTGATGTATTCATTGGCGTTGCCGCTGTGGCCGATTATCGCGTGGAAGCAATTCAGGACAAAAAAATCAAACGCACGGAAACTCAAGACCCCAGCATGAGCCTGCAGCTTGTAGAAAATCCAGACATCATCGCCAGCGTCGTTGCCAGCAAGTCTGCTGGACTAGTTGTTGGCTTCGCCGCCGAAACACACGACACCTTGGAATATGCTCGGGCTAAACGCCAACGTAAAGGCTTAGACGCTATCATTGTAAATGACGTTTCAGACCACAACATTGGCTTTAACAGCCAAGACAACGAAGTGACTTTCATCCACAAAGATGGTGAAACTAGGTACCCCCGCCAAAGCAAGGGGCAAATAGCAGAGCATTTGTTAGATGAAATAATCTCGGTCTTTTCAAACCAATTAGTCAAAAAATAGACAATAAGAAAATCCATGAGCGATAACGTTTTTTCACCTAAAAGCCTTGAACAAACGGAAGTGGACGGCGGCATTTTTCGCGCCTATGACATCAGGGGCATTGTTACATCGAACCTAACGCCAGATATGGTTTATTGGATTGGTAGATCTTTTGCCACCCAAGCTGTGGCATCTGGCAATCTCAAAGCGGTTACTGGCAGAGACGGGCGCTTGTCGAGCCCAGCCCTAGAACAAGCGCTTACAGCCGGACTGGTAGAAGGCGGCATGGAGGTCATCAGCATTGGCCAAGTACCCACACCGGTACTTTACTATGCGACTCACGAGTTGGGCACCGGAACTGGCATCATGATCACTGGCAGTCACAACCCACCAGAATACAACGGGCTTAAAATGATGATCGGCGGGGTTACGCTTGCGGAAGCAATGATCCAAGACCTTTATCAAAACTTGCTCACCAAGACTTTCGTTGAAGGCCAAGGCAGCGCTTCCTCTGAGGTAATGGATGACCGTTACATTGATCAGGCATTAGCGGCCGGTAAGCTATCTAGGCCACTTAAAGTCGTGGTGGATTGCGGTAACGGGGTTGCTGGAGAAATGGCGCCAGCGCTACTGGCCGAACTGGGCTGTGAAGTCGTACCGCTATTTTGCGAAATTGATGGTAACTTCCCAAATCATCACCCCGACCCAGCTGAGCCAGAAAACTTAGTAGACCTCATAGCGATGGTGAAAGCTGAACAAGCTGACGTTGGCCTAGCTTTTGATGGCGATGGCGATCGGCTAGGCGTTGTTACGCCGCAGGGAGAAATCATTTGGCCAGACAAAATGATGATGCTTTTTGCTGAAGACATCTGTGCACGGGTGCCGGATTCTACGGTCATATTTGACGTCAAATGTAGCCGCAACTTAGAACAAGTTATTTTGCAGTCTGGCGGTAATCCGCTGATGTGGAAAACTGGCCACTCGCATATGAAGGCAAAAATCAAAGAAACCAACGCAGCTATTGCTGGAGAATTCAGTGGCCACATATGCTTCCTTGAGCGTTGGTACGGTTTTGACGATGCGCTCTATACGGCCGTGCGATTGCTTGAACTACTCAGCGCTACCGAGCAAGATGTGGACGAGGTGTTTGCAAAATATCCAACTACATTTACCACCCCAGAATTGAAAATCTTAACCTCAGAAACTCACAAATTTTGGGTTATGGACCAACTCAAAGCCAATGCTGACTTTGGCAATGGCCGATTGACCTTAATAGACGGTATTCGCGTGGATTTCAAGGATGGTTGGGGGTTAGTTCGTCCGTCAAACACCAGTCCAGTATTGTCATTGAGATTTGAAGCCGACACCCAAGCTGCGTTAGATCGTATTCAGGATGAATTTCAGGCTCAATTGGCTAACATAGACGACTCGCTTAAATTTCGCTAAGAACGCAAAAATAACTATGAATTCATCCAACACGCTAACGGTTCAAGTCTTAACTGAAGCCTTGCCCTACATCCAACGTTTTCACGGCCAGACTGTTGTTATCAAATATGGCGGTAACGCCATGACCGATGAAAGTCTGAAAAACAGTTTTGCTCGAGATGTGGTACTCATGAAACTGGTTGGCATTAACCCTGTAATAGTCCATGGCGGTGGTCCACAAATTGGCAGCCTGCTGGAAAAATTAGGCATTGAGTCGAAATTTGTGAACGGCATGCGCGTCACCGACTCGCAAACCATGGATGTGGTGCAAATGGTTTTGGGCGGGCTGGTGAATCAAGAAATTGTCTCTTTACTCAATACCCATGGTGGTAGAGCTGTAGGTGTCACAGGCAAAGACGGCAACCTCATACAGGCGAAGAAATTACCCATGCCCGCATCAGCGGACCCAGCAAGCTCTGCCTCAGAAATCATCGACATTGGCCACGTGGGCGCTATCACCAACATAGATGTGGACGTGCTCAATACACTCAAAGACTCACAGTTCATTCCCGTAATTGCCCCCATTGGCGTTGGCGAAAAAGGCGAGTCCTACAACATTAATGCAGACATTGTAGCCGGGGCCATTGCCGAGTATTTGGGTGCGGAAAAGCTGCTTTTACTGACTAATACCCCGGGCATTTTAGATGCTAACAAAGAAACTATTTCTACCATTGCTAAAGCTGAAGTAGAGCAATTGATTGCGCAAGGCATTATCAACGAAGGCATGTTGCCCAAAGTAGATTGCGCATTAAAAGCCGTCTCAGCTGGCGTCAGTAGTGTACAAATAGTCGATGGGCGAGTTCCACACGCACTCCTGTTAGAAGTTTTTACAGACTCTGGAATAGGCACACAGATTATTGACCATGTCGAAAACTAATCGTAAGCAGGAAATCCTGCAGGCTTTAGCCCAAATGCTTGAGGCAACACCTGGTGGCAAAATCACCACCGCCAGTCTTGCCAAAGAGGTAGGTGTTTCGGAAGCCGCGCTATATCGTCACTTCCCAAGCAAAGCAAAAATGATCGAGGGTTTGATTGAGTTTGCAGAAGAAACTTTGTTCAGCCGAATTGGCACAATACTCAGCGATCATGAAGACGCAGAGACCAGATGCCACAACATCATTTTTCTACTGCTCACATTTGTCGAACGTAATCCAGGCTTTGCTCGTCTATTTGTGGGCGACGCTCTACAAGGCGAAACAGAACGACTACGCACACGCATATGCCAGTTGTTAGACCGCGTAGAAACCCAAATACGTCAGTGTCTGCGTGACGAAAGAGCGTTGCAGCAGTTTGGTGATGTGGGTATCAGCGCTAAAGCCAATCTGCTATTGGCCAGCGCAGAGGGACAAATAATGCAGTTTGTTAGATCCGACTTTAGGCAACTGCCTACTGCACACTGGAAGGACCAATGGACATTACTGTCTATCAGTGTATTTACGCGCCAGCCCAACGCTAGCTGACTCAGGCTAGAAACTTTATGGCGCTGATGATTGCGCCATTTAGGCCACTAGGCTGGTCGCTAGGCAAGCTTGCAATAAGCTTGCTGATACTCGCGCATGCTTTGCAAAACCGACTGCATATCATCTTGACCTTGCAGAAAGTTAATCACATCAGCCACGCCAGCAATGGTGATCATTGGCGCCGCTAACTCAGCAGACAATGTATCCACCGCGGTTTCACCAGACGGGCCAAATTCAGCTCTGTCCAGCGCAATCACCACGCCAGCAATTTCCGCTTCCTCGACTTTAATCAAATCTACAGCGGTGCGAATAGCCTTGCCCGAAGTTAAAACGTCATCCACCAACAATATTCGCCCCTTCACGGGAGCGCCGACTAAATTACCCCCTTCACCGTGGTCTTTGGGTTCTTTGCGGTTATAAGCCACGCCAACATTGATGCCACGCTCGGCCAAAGCTAAACCAGTAGCCACGGCAATTGGGATGCCCTTGTATGCAGGCCCAAACAGAACATCGAATTCTACTTTGGACGCCACAATGGCATCGGCGTAGGCCCGACCCAAAGTTAGCAACCCTGGACCGTCGTCTACTGAGCCTAAATTGAAAAAATACGGACTCTTTCGGCCAGAGTTCAAGGTGAAGTCGCCAAATTTTAAGACGCCCTGGCCAACTAAAAATTCGATAAAAGATGCAGTAGAAGTCATTGCTGTCATTTTTTTCTCCAAACTAGAAAGAAAATAGTAAGAAAATTGTAAGAACGTAGAAAGGCCCTTAGGCGCTAAAGCTTAGACCTTGAGTCGAAGCTTATCCAAATGCGACCCCAACAAATGCTTGTTGAGGTCGCAGGAATTTACTGTGCCAATGCAGCTTGCTGCAGAGCAAGTAGCTCGGCGGTGCCTTTTTCCGCAAGCTCAATCAACGCATTCAGCTCGGTCCTATTGAACGGTGCTTCTTCGCCAGTACCCTGCAACTCGATAAAACCCTTATCACCCATGGCAACAACATTCATATCGGTTTCGGCATTGGAGTCTTCCGCGTAGTCCAAGTCCAGAACAGGCGTACCTTTGTAAATGCCTACACTTACCGAGGAGGCCATACCAATCAGGGCGCTAGGCGCATTTACTGAGGCAATAGCATCCGCCAGCGCTATTGCACCACCAGTGATTGAAGCCGTTCTGGTGCCGCCGTCGGCTTGAATGACATCGCAGTCAAGACGAATAGTCCGCTCGCCCAAGGCCTTCATATCTACCATCGCGCGCAGTGAACGACCAATAAGGCGCTGAATTTCTACAGTACGACCACTCTGCTTACCTCGGGCGGCTTCACGATCATTACGGCTGTTAGTGGCGCCCGGCAACATACCGTACTCGGCGGTAACCCAACCCACGCCTTTGCCGCGTAAAAATCCAGGCACTGAATTCTCTACCGAGGCAGTACAGATAACTTTTGTATTACCAAACTCCACCAACACAGATCCCGCAGAATGCATGGTGAAATTTCGCGTGAATTTAATGTCTCTGAGCTGATCGGTTGATCTACCACTTGGCCGCATAGTATCTCCTAAGGGTTTAAAAATAGGGCGTTATAAAAATTGCTTCGCGGCAAAATTGCCGTCAAAGCTGAGAGGGTGAATTATTCACTCAATGAGATATAGAAAACAGCGATTTCACTCAATGTGCGCGTTTAAACGCTCTACTCGAAGTAATCTAACGCTAAAGTGCGCTAGCTCAAGTACTAAAGCCTCGCGCGCCTTAATAGAAGTAGTATTATCCTGACCTCCAACGCTTAGCGCGCTTAACTAATTAGAATTACGCAAATAATATGAATCAAATGTATAGCATGACCGCCTTTGCCCGCAGTGAGCGCGACATTGAAGAACATCACCTAGTCTGGGAGTTGAAATCGGTAAACCATCGCTATCTAGAAACCGCCTTTCGCATGCCTGACAGCCTCAGATCTCTGGAGCAAAAAATCAGAGACCGTGCGCGCAAGCAACTCAAAAGAGGCAAGGTCGATTGTTCACTACGGGTTGAGTCAACAGTTGGCAGCAAGGGC
Organism: uncultured Gammaproteobacteria bacterium; assembly: GCA_913060615.1. GTDB lineage: Bacteria > Pseudomonadota > Gammaproteobacteria > Pseudomonadales > Azotimanducaceae > UBA4421. The sequence continues at coordinate 15,622 of CAJXUL010000008.1, forward strand.
CTAAAGCTAAATGAAGAAAAAGTGCAGGAGCTGCTACAAGCTTTTAATGACCTCAAGGCTTTAGTGCCAGACACTAAGGATTTGAACGCTATAGATATCCTTCATTGGCCCGGTGTAATGCAGTCTTCATCAATCCAAGATGTTGATCTAGACAAAGATGTATTGGAACTTTTTGATGAGGCATTAGCCGCGTTCGTTGAAGCACGTTCAAGGGAAGGCGAAAGACTAAAAGTTATCCTAGCCCAGCAGCTCGATTTAATTACCGGGCATGTGGATGCAATTCGCCCACTGTCTGACGATTTTGCCCAACAACAACGCCAGCGTCTGTTAGCACGGGTCGCAGAACTTGGCGTTTCTGTAGATAATGATCGGCTGGAACAAGAGGTTGTGCTGCTGGCTCAACGGGCAGATGTTAGAGAAGAACTGGACCGACTGGTAATCCATGTAGAGGAAGCCAAAGAACTTATTGGCGGTGCTGGGCCACACGGCAGACGACTAGATTTTTTGACTCAAGAACTGAATCGAGAAGCCAACACCCTTGGCGCAAAATCAGTTAAGACTGAAAGCTCACAAACTTCGGTAGATCTTAAGGTCATCATCGAACAAATTCGGGAACAGGTGCAAAACATAGAATGATTCAAGGACAACTTATATTGGTCTCAGCGCCCTCAGGCGCAGGCAAAACAAGCTTAGTGTCTGCGGCACTGGAAAGTGATAAGCAATTGGTAGTGGCAGTTAGTCACACTACTCGAGAGCCCCGCGTTGGCGAGCAAGATGGGGTCAATTACCATTTTGTGGACCATACTAAATTCGGCCAAATGATCGCGGATAATGAATTTCTTGAACACGCTGAAGTATTTGATAATCACTACGGTACGTCGAGTAGCGAAGTTTCCGGAAAGCGAGAAAATGGCCAAGATGTAATTCTTGAAATTGACTGGCAGGGCGCCGCGCAAATTCGAGCATTGATACCCGATGCCGTGAGTATTTTTATTCTGCCGCCTTCAATCGAGGCACTGAAAAACAGGTTGGTGTCTAGGGGGCAAAATACTGATGAAAGTATCCAACGCAGACTCAGTGAGGCATCGCTGGAGATGGCTAGCGCAGTGGATTTCGACTATCTAATTGTTAACGACGACTTCGACACTGCCCTTGCCCAATTACTTTCTTTGATGCGAACCGGCAGACAAGCAACTGCAATCCAAACTCAACGCCCGGAAATTAAGTCACTACTAGGGCTATAACCTAGCGAAAGCGCAGCAAAGCCTTGTGTAGCAAGGCTTTGGTCTGTATCCTGCGGAATTCAACGCCCATTTTATATTCGAGATAAACCATGGCTAGAGTAACTGTAGAAGATTGTTTGGATAACGTAGATAACCGGTTTGAGCTAGTCATGCTGGCTAGCCGTCGTGCACGCGCTTTGCGCAACTACAATACGGAAGCCCTGGTACCTGAAGAAAACGATAAGCCTACCGTTATCGCTCTTCGAGAAATTGCTGAAGGCCTCATCAGTCATGAGATGCTAGACAGCCAAGAAATCTCTCCAGACGATGAAGAAATTAATATTGATTTCAGTGTGGCAAACTTGAACAGTGGCAAAGTGGGAGAAGATGAGTCGGCAGCGGGCTGAGCCCAGCTCCCAATCATTCTTTGTAGCGCAGCTTGCTGCGCACGCTAAGCAAACTGCGGTCGCAGCCCCTGCGACCATAGACACCCTCACGGATAGCCTCACCTATCTGAACGAACAAGAAATCGCCAAAGTCCGAGCAGCCCATAGCTATGCAACCTTGGCTCACGAAGGCCAAAGCAGACGCACCGGTCATGCCTATATTACCCACCCCACAGCCGTGGCACAGATCCTTGCGGAAATGCGCATGGATCATCAGACCCTTATGGCAGCGTTACTACATGACGTTATCGAAGATTCCAGTGCAAGCAAACAATCTCTTGGCGAGATGTTTGGCGAGTCTGTTGCCGAGATTGTCGATGGCGTATCGAAGCTAAGCAAAATTTTTGCTAACCGCGATGAGGCTCAAGCTGAAAACTTTCAAAAGATGGCTCTGGCCATGGCCAAAGACATTCGCGTAATTTTAGTAAAAATGGCTGATAGGTTGCACAACATGCGCACCATCGGCGTTATGTCTTCTAGCCAACGCAAACGTATTGCTAAAGAAACCCTAGACTTTTATGCCCCTATCGCAAATCGTTTGGGCATCCACACTATGAAGAGCGAACTCGAGGACCTCGGCTTTAAAGCGCTTTATCCACTGCGCTCAGATCGCATAGAGCGTGCGGTGATTTCTGCACGAGGTAATCGCCGCAAACTTATGGAAGAAATCAGCAGCACAATGACCGCCGCGTTAAATCGGGAAGGCATCAGTGCCGAGGTTGTTGGGCGCGAGAAAAACGCTTTCTCCATATACAAAAAAATGAAGTCAAAGCAGAAATCCTTTCTCGAAATAATGGACGTATTTGGCTTTCGGGTAGTGGTCGATCAACCCGACGCCTGCTATCGCGCCTTGGGCATTGTGCACAATTTGTACAAACCAGTTGCCAGCCGCTTCAAAGATTATATTGCCATACCAAAGGTCAACGGCTACCAATCTCTACACACCAGTTTGTTTGGCATGCATGGCGTGCCCATTGAAGTGCAAATTCGCACTAAGCAAATGGAGGCGGTTGCAGAAAATGGTATTGCCGGCCACTGGTTGTATAAAAGTGACGGCGATTTTGATTCTAATCAGCAAAGAGCGCGGCAGTGGATTAAGGACCTTATGGAACTGCAGCGTCGGGCGGGTAATCCACTAGAGTTTATTGAAAGTCTCAAAATAGACCTATTCCCGGATGAAATTTACGTCTTTACACCTAACGGCAAAATATTGGAATTGCCCAACGGCTCTAGTCCGGTAGATTTCGCTTACAGCGTGCACACTGATGTGGGTAACCGTTGCATCGCCTGTCGTATTGACCAAAAGCTTGCACCGCTCTCCCAGCAGTTGCAAAGCGGGCAAAGGGTGGAAATCATCACTACCGAAGATGGTCGCCCCAACCCTGATTGGCTGACATTCACCGTCACATCACGAGCGCGTTCAGCAATACGCCATGAACTAAAACACCAGCAACAGGGCGAATCTGTTGCGTTGGGCAGAAAGCTTCTGAATCGCGCCTTGGGCAACGCCAACAAAAGCATCAATGATCTAGACTTTCGACGCCTACGCAAAGTCTTCACCGAACTCGGCGTGCGCAAACTTGATGAGCTATTAGCGGCCATCGGCAACGGCGAACTCATGGCTTACGTTGCTGCACAAAAATTGCTCGCGGTTGACAACCCTGACTACGCGGCCGTTGAAGTACAGGGTGGTGGGCCGATAGCCATTCGTGGCGGCGAGGGACTCGTGATTAACTATGGCAAATGCTGTGGTCCATTACCCGGAGACCATATTGTTGGTCACATGACTGCGGGCAAAGGCTTTGTTGTACATATTGAAACCTGCACCAACTTGAATGAACTGCGCCGACGCTCGGCCCACGAGATCATACCCGCCAGATGGACGTCTACTACCGAGGGCGAATTCCTCACTACCCTAAGAGTGGATGTTAATCGACGCAAAGGTATTGTGGCCGAAATTGCCGCAGAAGTTGCTGCAGCAGATGCCGGAGTGGATAACATAAGCGTTAAAGAACGCAGTGCTGAAATCAGTACGCTGATAATAGGTACTACCGTGCGCAACCGCTCCCACCTCGCAAGGCTGATGCGAAAGCTGAGAAACATAACCTCCGTGATTACGCTATCGCGCGCCAACAACTAACAATTTTGTATTTTGAGAGAAAAATGACTCGAACAATTATTCAAACAGAATCAGCGCCCGCGGCTATTGGCACTTATTCGCAAGCCGTACAAACGAGCCAGGGAAACATGACCTTTATATCCGGTCAAATTCCCCTGGTGCCAGAAACAATGACCTTGGTCAGCGACGCTTTCATTGAGCAGACTCACCAAGTATTTAAAAATTTGGCCGCAGTTGCTCAGGCAGCCGGAGGCAGCCTGAGCGATTGCGTAAAGCTGACTATTTACCTCACTGACCTAAATGAATTTGCCAACCTTAATACAGTAATGGCCGAATACTTTAGTGAACCTTACCCAGCACGAGCGGCGGTAGAAGTTAGCGCGCTGCCTAAAGGCGCTCAGGTTGAAGTTGACGCCATTATGGTTAGCTCCTAGTTTATTGGCTGTTTATTGAGCATTTGCTGACCATCCTACTGACAGCTAAATCACCATGGCTATAGATCCTCAAGCAGAGATTACCGAGCTTAAAGGTGTTGGCCCCGCATTGGCGCAGACCTTAGAAAAACTGGGCATATATCGCCTTATTGACCTTCTAGTGCACTTACCAATGCGCTACCAAGACAGATCTAAAGTCCTGACCATAGGCCAACTACGATCAGGCGATGAGGGCTACATTTGCGGCCAAATACTGGGCAGCAAAATTCTCTTCGGCAGGCAGCGCAGCCTTGAAGTATTAGTGGGCAATAATTCTGAGGGACTAGGCGGCGATATCCGCCTACGCTTCTTCCGCTTTTCAAAATTCCAAAAAAGCGCCATTGATAACGCCAAATATATTCGAGCATTCGGTAGCGTTGGTTTTGTTGGCCGCAATCTGGCAATGGCTCATCCAGAGTACAAGACCTTTGACGCAGAACCCGGACCGCCGAAAGCCGAACTCACTCCGGTCTATCCAACCACCCAAGGTCTTGGCCAACAGCGTCTGCGCAACCTAGCGGAAAAAATTTGTGCGCTGCCTTGGCCACAGCAGCAAGGCACGCCATTCGAAAAACTCATCGCATTACACCAACCCACCAGTCTGGCTAAAGTTGAAGAACTACAACAAGAACTCGCAATGGATGAACTATGTGCTTATTACATTGTGATGAAGGGGCGAGCACTTAAACGCCGTCAGCAACAGGCAATGGCATTGCCCCGTGCTGATGGGCTGGGTAGAAAGTTACTCGACAACCTCGGCTTTAATCTAACCTCAGCTCAAGTGCGGGTGGTGGGTGAAACACTCACAGACTTAGAAAGCACCACACCGATGCTTCGCTTAGTGCAGGGTGATGTGGGATCAGGTAAAACCGTAGTGGCCGCTTTTGCGGCAATACGTGCAGTGGAACACGCAAGCCAAGCCGCAATCATGGCGCCGACGGAGCTTTTGGCCGAGCAGCATTTTCATAATTTCAGCAATTGGCTGACGCCGTTGGGCATTAAAGTCACGCTCCTGACCGGCCAAATGCCGGCCAAAGTTAAAAGAGAGACCCTTGCTGAGATTGCCGATGGCACGGCCCAGGTCATTGTGGGCACTCATGCGCTGTTTCAAGATAGCGTCAATTTTGCTCGTCTGGCTCTAGTAATCATCGACGAACAACATCGGTTCGGGGTTCACCAACGCATGATTTTGCAGAACAAGGGTAACTTCCCGCACCAACTGGTGATGACCGCTACGCCTATTCCAAGAACGCTGACCATGACGCTCTACGCTGACATGGACGTGTCAGTGATTGATGAACTACCCAAAGGCCGCCAACCCATCACTACTCACACGGTGAAGGAAGACAACCGAGAGAAGGTGATTCAACAGGTAACTCAAGCCCTCGCTCAAGGCCAGCAGGCCTATTGGGTTTGTACATTAATTGAAGACTCTGACGAAATTGATGCGATGTCGGCCAATGCGTCGTTTGAGTATTTAACCAAAAATTTACCCAATTTCCGTGTCGGGCTACTTCACGGGCGTATGCGCGGTGATGAGAAAGTCACCATTATGGATGCGTTTAAGTCTGGCGAATACGACATTCTCGTTGCCACCACAGTGGTGGAAGTGGGCGTAGATGTGCCTAATGCCACGCATATGGTGATTGAAAATTCTGAGCGCCTGGGCCTTGCACAACTGCATCAACTGCGCGGGCGAGTGGGCCGAGGCCAAGTTGCCAGCCGCTGTTTTTTGCTTTTCAAACCTGGTCTAAGCCAAGCCGGGCAGCACCGACTGAACGCGCTGAGGCAAAGCCAAGATGGATTCTATCTGGCTGAGCAAGATTTAAAACTTAGGGGGCCCGGAGATATTTTGGGCACTCGCCAAGCAGGCGAGCAGAGCTTTAAGATTGCAGACTTAGCCATTCACGCGTTTCTTATGCCAAGGGTGATCAAACGCAGTGAAAGTTTAATGAACGCAGCACTAGGAAGTGACGAGCACGCGACTCTGAAAGGTCTACTGATGACCTGGGCACCCGCCGATCACGGGCACCTAACGGTCTAACTAGGCCGGCCGCCCACTAATAAAGGTAGGGCTAAACACACACCCTTAATCTAAGCTGTTTTTTTGCTCATCTCATCCATGGCCAAACCCGCGTCAGGATCATGGTAAACATCTAGGTCTAATTGCCCTTCAGACTTAGCCACCACTGTGGCAACGGTTGCATCACCAGTGACATTTACCGCCGTGCGCAACATATCGAGCAAACGGTCTACACCAATAATTAAGCCTATGCCTTCAACAGGTAAACCCACCTGATCTAACACCAAGGTTAGGGTGATAAGCCCCACACCCGGCACAGCGGCGGTACCAATGGACGCCAAAGTCGCGGTCAGAATAACCGTTAAATACGCGGCGAGACCTAAGTCATAACCAAAATACTGAGCGATAAACACGGTTGCCACACCCTGCATGATTGCCGTGCCATCCATGTTAATGGTGGCGCCTAGGGGTACGGCAAAAGACGCGACATTGTTATTAACCCCAAGCTTGTTCTGCACGGTGCGTAAGGTCACCGGCAGTGTTGCGCCACTGGACGCTGTAGACAACGCAACCAACAGCGGTTCTTTCATCTTTGGCAGGAATACTCGAGGGCTGAGACCGGCAATTGTCTTTAATAAACTTGGATAAACGATACAGGCGTGGAATAGCAGAGCGAGCACAACGGTAATAAAGTAGACAAACACTTTACCAATTTCCGCGAGCCCCACGGTGGCACCTAGTTTCACCATTAAGCAGAAAACACCATAGGGTGTCAGCATAATGACCATTGTGATCATTTTCATAAACACACTATTTAAGTCATTAAAGACACTGACTATCCTTGCGCCAGCTTCACCAGCCTGACTCAAAGCCAAACCCATAAGCAATGCAAAGATAATGACTTGGAGCATTTTGCCCTCGGCCATAGCCTTCACTGGATTACTTGGGAAAATACCAATCAGCGTGTCTTTAACGCTGGGCGCCGGCTTCGCTTCGTAGGCCGTATATTGAGCTTTCTCACCAGATTCATCCACAGCACCTAAGCCCGGATTAATCACCAGAGCCATGCACAGCGCCATGGATACCGCCATTGCTGTGGTGAGTAAATAAAGGCCAATGGTTTTACCGCCCAAGCGCCCAACACTGCCGGTAGCGCCTAAACTGGCGGCACCGCAAACAAGCGAGACAAAGACTAAAGGCACCACCATCATCTTCAGCAAGGTGACAAAAATCTTGCCGCCTGAATCAATTAGGCCATCCAAAAAATACAGTGAAAGAAAATGTTCTTGGGGTAAATCCGCCCATTGCAGAACCGCGCCAAGAATAAGACCAAACAACATGGCCAAAAGAATGCGTTGGGTAAGACTCATAAACACCTCATCTCAAATAAGATTTTGGATAAAACCTTTTGCCGCTGATGCACAAAGACCAGCAGAGAAGTCAAAAGCCTAACATAGGCTTAGGTGAAATTACTGCTCCGAGGGCACGCCCAATCGAATGTCCATGGCAGATTGAGAAACGTCAAACTTTTTGGCCATTGCCGCTGAGGTCATTGCTCTGTCTCTCGTAAACCTTATAACTTCAGCGCGCGGCATTAAAATATCCGCGGCCATAGCGTTAGCCTCCGCCTCAATGCCATTTGATAAGCCCGAGCGATAGAGAGCATCGTCTGTTAACTCGTCTCCAATCAACGGTTTATGCAATATAAAATGGGCTAGCTCGTGGGCTATGGTAAATCGCTGCCTATGCTGGCTATGGTTAGCGTTAACAATAATTCTATAGACGCCACCTTCTTCACGGCGAATCATGCCTGAGAGACCATTCTCCCATTCAGCTGTTTTTGAAAGCTTAAGCCCCATTTCCTTGGCCAAGCCGATAACGTCCACCGGAAGCGTTCGCTGGAACTTCTTCATAACCTCCCAATACGTGCCGATAGTCATCACAAATCCTCCAAGTTTCCGGTAGAGCCTGCATTAGTGCGTTCTGATGTCTCAAGAGCCAACATATAGTTGGTGTGGGCCCGTTCTACTTCTGCTTTTAACTCCATCCGGACCGCTTCAATTGCAGCTTTCTTCGCCGAGTTCACAACATCTTCCTTGATCGTACCAAATCCAAAAAGCGCGAAGAAACCAACGCCTAGTCCAACAAATACCAGTGCTAAGGAAACAATATCCAACCGACCAAGCTGACCAGCCAGTGCAATTGACTCACTAGAACAGCCGTCACACTGGACTATACCCAAGGAAATCGGCGACAAAACAAACAAAATCAGGACAAAAATGCATACTACCGCTACGCCCAGACATAACGCCAATATTCTACTGCTACTCACCTTTGTGCCAAATAGCTTGATCGCGCGGCGCAACCCTTACCTCAGTCTGCATCACTGCCTTCCCTTATTTAAAATCGCATTTGCAAAATCAACTTTACAAAATCAATCATCCGTCAGTAGGAGCATCACTCAGACCACCCCTTAGTTATATTTTTTCCGACCAACGGGCTTGAAGCCAAGCTTAAAGCTCGCAAATAAGGGGCTCACGCTGCTTACCTGAGTTAAAAATAACTTCTAGAACGCGAGTGGTTAGTAGATTTTCTATTGGAATAGTAAGCAATATAGCGCCTTCTATTAGGCACACTTTAGGTAATTAAGTATTTGCCACGCCTATGCTGTTGGCGACATTAAAGGCAACTAGGAGGGTTCCAAAACTTAAATTGATAGAGCGGGAATAGTGCAAGAAAAGAACACGTTACAGGCAGCGATGCTGTCTAAATATGCATCGCCCCCCGGCAATAAGATGAAAACAGGTTGGGCTTAGCCAATCTCGATCATTTCAAAGTCGTCTTTGCCCACGCCACACTCGGGGCAAGCGAAATCAGCATCGACGTCATCCCATGCAGTACCTGGTGGTACGCCTTCATCTTCACAGCCTTCCGCTTCATCGTAAATCCAACCACAGACGATACACTGCCATTTCTTCATGTAATTCTGACCTTTAGTCGACACTATTGAGGCGGGCTAAACTAAGCTGAGAACTTGAAAAAATCAACGCCGGCATGCAAATATTGCCGGTAAATTGAGTTTTAGCGTGGATCTACGAATATTTTCCTTCTGCGACGTCACTAAAGCAAAGCTATTTGGCTACATTGTGGTCCTTGGCCCACTAAATCACTAAACTCTAGAACTCAATCAACGAATCGTCCTTATTTGATGAACTCGCCAACACTCCAAGATTATTTACAGCTCATGCGCCTAGATAAGCCCGTGGGCACACTATTGCTGCTCTGGCCCACATTGGCAGCACTGTGCATGGCAGCCGGGGGCTTGCCGCCATTGCACCTGGTTGTGATCTTCACCCTTGGCACTTTTATTATGCGCAGTGCAGGATGCGTTATTAATGACTTCGCTGATCGTAAGGTGGACGGCTTTGTTGAGCGCACCAAAGAGCGGCCACTGGTCACCGGGGTAATTTCCTCCAAGCAGGCATTGAGCCTGTTTTTTGGCCTCATCAGCAGCGCGGGCTTGTTACTGCTTTTCCTTAATCAAACAACTCAACTCTTAGCCTTTGGCGGCCTCGCCTTGGCTATTGCCTACCCGTTCATGAAACGTTGGACGCATATGCCCCAAGTCGTACTTGGCGCTGCATTTAGTACAGGCATTCCAATGGCCTGGTCAGCCCAAGGTCTGGCTGTGCCTTCCGAAAGCATATTGATGTTTTTCACCAGCCTGCTTTGGATCGTTGCCTACGACACACTCTATGCAATGGTAGATCGCAACGACGACCTAAAAGTTGGTATTAAAAGCACGGCAATTTTATTCGGCGACCTGGACAAAGTGATGGTCGGCGTCCTTCAAATTCTGACATTAACGGGCCTATATTTACTCGGTCTGCGATTGGGTTATGAGCACGCCTACTATGTTGGTTTAACCGTCATCGCTGGCCTTTTCATCTATCAACAATGGCTTATCCGTGACCGGGAGCGCATGGCCTGTTTCGCCGCTTTCCGGAATAACATCTTAGTGGGCGCCAGTCTGCTGACCTTCACACTGATCGAATTACTGTTAGAAACATACCTTTTGGCCGGTACGCCTTGAACTTACAAGGTGCACTGATCGAATTTTTTGTCCGCGCAGGACAAATAGCCGTGGCCGCATGCCAGCCTATTCGCTGGCTAACGCTGGCTATGGTTGTGTTGACCATGGGCATTGTTTTGCTGCGCTACGCCTTTGGTAGCGGCAGCGTATTTGTACAAGAATCCATCATGTATATGCATGGCATTTTATTCATGCTGGCCATTCCAATGGGAATTGCAGACAACTCTCATGTGCGGGTAGATATTATTTATAGCAATCTCAGCAAGAAAAAGAGAGCTGTTATTGATTTGCTCGGACATTGCATATTCTTGCTGCCAGTTGCTGGTTTCATCTTTTTCATTAGCGTTGGCTATGTAGAAAACAGTTGGCGAATTACCGAAGGGTCTTCTGAAGTTGGCGGCATTCCCGGCGTCTTTCTACTTAAGACTCTTCTGCCTGTTACCGCTGCGTTGATTTTTTTGCAAGGCCTAGCGTCTATTGCGGCGCAAACTGCATTGCTTCTAAACGTTGACACTTCTGAACATCAAAAAAGCTGAATAACGACTATGTTGCCCCTACTGCTATTTGCTGTGACCTTTCTTGTATTACTCAGTGGATACCCTGTGGCCTTAACGCTGGCTGGGGTTTCATTGATCTTTGCTCTGTTTGGCATTGTCACTGGCACCTTCGATGCCAATGACCTTGGATTCGTCTCGGGTCGCCTTTTTGGCATCATTACCAACCAAACGCTTATTGCCGTACCTCTATTTGTTTTTATGGGTGTACTGCTAGAAAAAACCAAAATCGCTGAAGACTTACTTTCTAATCTGTCCGCACTGCTTGGGCGCTATAGAGGCGGCCTTGCTATTACGGTAATTTTGGTCGGCATGTTAATGGCCGCCAGTACCGGCATTGTGGGTGCAACAGTGGTGACTATGGGCTTGATGTCGCTACCTATTATGTTGGAGCGCAACTACCCAGCCAGTGTTGCTACCGGAACAATTTGCGCCACAGGTACACTAGGGCAAATCATTCCGCCGTCTATTGCACTGGTACTACTCGGCGATGTTCTGTCCAACGGCTACCAGCAAGCCCAGCTGAATATGGGCATATTTGCGCCTAAATCTATTTCTGTTGGCGACCTGTTTGCAGGGGCTATCATCCCCGGCGTTTGCTTGGTGCTGTTGTACTTGGGCTACATTATTTTCCGAGTAGTCGTATACCCAGACTCCATGCCTAAGGCCGAGCGCACTGAACCCGTTGCGTTAACACCTATTTTTAAAGCCCTAGCGCCCCCATTGTTACTTATCCTCGCCGTATTGGGTTCAATTATTGGCGGCTATGCCACCCCTACGGAAGCTGCTGGTGTGGGCGCTTCTGGTGCTCTGATTTTGGGTTTGCTTTATTCACGCATAAATTTACACAAGCTCTCAGAAGTTTGTTCGGCTACGCTGTCCACCACCGGCATGGTGTTTTTTATCTTGGTGGGCGCGTCTATTTTTTCACTCGTGTTTCGCGGCTTCGGCGGCGAAGAATTGGTGCAGTCCATGTTCGAGCAGATGCCGGGGGGCATGTGGGGTGCGTTAGGCATTGTAATGCTGGTGATATTTTTGCTGGGCTTTATTCTCGACTTCATCGAGATCACTTTTGTCGTGGTGCCCATAGTTGGGCCAGTGCTCATGGCGATGGGCGTGGATCCCATCTGGCTAGGCATTTTGATTGCAGTAAATTTGCAGACTTCTTTCCTAACCCCGCCCTTTGGCTTCGCACTATTTTACTTAAGAGGCGTGGCTCCGGCTTCAGTAGATACCGCCGAGATATATCGCGGAGTGGTGCCCTTTATTGGTTTGCAGGTGCTGCTCCTTTGCGCCCTGCTATTGTGGCCTGAGATGGCAACATGGTTGCCTGCCCAGCTGAAATAACCTCAATCTTTCTAGCTATTTTACAGAGGGCCAATCAGGGCTACGCTTTTCTACAAGCGCAGCTACACCTTCACGAAAGTCTTCTTCCTTAGCCATCTCGTTTATAAGGTGTTCAGAGTCAGTCACCGAAGCGGCCACGTCGCGGTGTAAGTCTCGGTAAATTTGCCATCTAGTTTGGCGCAACGAATTGGGCGACACGCTGCGAATCAGGTTTCGCGCATAGTCATAGCAGTTAGGTAGCAGTTCTTCTGCGCTAAACAGTTGATTCACAAAACCCAACTCCTGAGCTTCATCAGAGGTAAATACACGACTGGTTAAAAGCAAATCATTCGCCCGACCAAGACCCATAATCTTTGGCAGCATCCAAGAGAGACCATACTCTGCTGGCAAATTGAGCTTGCCGTGAGCTGTAGTGAATTTCACCCCAGGTACTGCAAAGCGCAAATCAGCAAAGCAAGCTAAAGCCAAACCAACTCCTGCTGCAGGGCCGTTCATTGCCGCAATCACCGGCTTGTCTAAACCAAAATGGTAGGCGAAAGCAGCATCAAATTCAGGACTAGTGCCAAAGCCAGGCCGCGCAATGTCAACTTTGGTACCAGAATCGTAGCCACCGCGGTCCGAGTGTCCAGTCAGCGCATCACTGTCGCCACCCACACAAAAACCTTTGCCTCGACCGGTGACGACAATCACACGAACTTTTTTGTCGAGGTTTGCTTGCTCTAACAAATGGCGGTATTCAGTATGCAACCTGCCCGTCCATGCATTCATTCTATGCGGGCGATTCAGCCAAATTGTCGCAATGCCATCAGCATCTACTGCGTACTCTGTGTTTTTTAGTTCCATGATTGAGCCCTTGGGTTAGCGAGCGTTCAAATAAGCTTGCTCGCTGTACGAATGATACTTAGCAACATCCTGCTGAAAGCTTGTATAGGAATTATAAATGCGCCCTGCTAGTTCATTCTCAAGCCCAGCTTCTGCAACTACCTCTTTAGAGATATCTTTTAGCTTGGCCAATACATCATCAGGCAGTCTACGCAACTGCACGCCATGCTCTTCAACTAAGGTCACCAGCGCGGCATTATTGCGGGCAGTGAACTCGCTCAACATATCTTCATTAATCGCCTTGGTAGCCACTTCAATCATCATCTGTAGATCTGCAGGCAAAGAGTCCCAGGCTTCTTTGTTAACCATAGCTTCTAATGTTGGGCCGGGCTCGTGCCATCCGGGGTAGTAGTAGTATTTAGCAGCCGTATGTAACGAGAAAGCTAAATCGTTGTAAGGGCCCACCCACTCGGTGGCATCAATCACACCCGTTTGCAGCGCGGTAAATATTTCACCGCCGGGTAAAACCACTGGCGTACCACCCGCTCGCGCCAAAACTTCTCCGCCCAAGCCGGGAATGCGCATCTTCAAGCCTTTAAGGTCTTCTACTGAATTAATTTCTTTATTAAACCAGCCAGCCATTTGCACGCCAGAATTACCTGCGGCAAAAGGCACCAAGTTAAAGGGCGCGTATAATTCACGCCAAAGTTCCAAGCCACCGCCGTAATGCAACCAACCGTTCATTTCTTGGGCGTTCATGCCAAATGGTACAGTGGCGAAAAAGGCCGCCGCTGGAATTTTGCCGCGCCAGTAGTAGGCTGCACCATGGCCCATTTGCGCGGCACCTTCAGATACCGCCTCAAATACACCTAACGCGCCCACTAGTTCGCCAGCACCGTAGACTTTTATATCTAGTCTGCCAGCACTCATAACTCTGAGTTTTTGCGCCAACCTTTCTGGAGCGGTACCTAGACCGGGTAGGTTTTTCGGCCAAGTGGTGATCATTTTCCAACGGTAAACTTTTGCATCAGCCGTACTAGCGGAAGTCGATGAGGATTGACTACCCTCGCCACTGCAGCTCGCCAAAATCATAGCGATGATAATTAAGCTAATATTCTTCATATCTACTTCCTAATTCTTTGTTCGATTTTTGCGGCGTACGCACCAATCAATCTAACATTTGCAGGTTTGCATAACCTACCATTAACCACTTGGCGCCTTCGGAGAAATTGACCTGAACTTTGGCTCGTTCACCGCCGCCTTCAAACTGCAGCACTACGCCTTCGCCGTATTTGCCGTGCATCACTCGCTGGCCCATACGCATACCCGCTACGGCTTCGTCGCTATACATTGAACGTTGCGGGGCCGAGGCACCATAAGAGCTATTAACACTGGCTTTCATGCGCACCTCAGAAAGCAGCTCTTTCGGCATTTCTAACAAAAACCGGCTCGGGCGGTTGTAATTATCTTGGCCATGTAAACGCCGACTCTCGGCATACGTTAAGTACAACTCCTGCATTGCACGAGTGATACCCACATAAGCTAAACGCCGCTCTTCTTCCATGCGTCCCGGCTCGTCAGCAGACATCCGGTGAGGGAATAGGCCTTCTTCCATGCCGCCTAAAAACACCAAAGGAAACTCTAAACCTTTTGCCGAGTGCAGCGTCATCATTTGTACACTGGGGCCTTGGGCCGCTTGGCGACCTCCTGCGTCCAGTGTCATCTGATCTAAAAACTCCTGCAAAACGCTGACCTCAGTTCGGTCACCGTCTTCAAACGGGAAGACCAAATCGCCACTGAACTGGCGACAGGCTGTAACTAATTCTTCTAGGTTTTCTTTGCGCGCCAAGCCCCGCTCGCCACGCTCCTGGCTATGGAAAACCATAAGACCACTGACCTCAACAACTTGCTGCGCTAACTCATCTAAATCTAACGGCGCTACTGCTTCTGCCAAGTCGTTAATCAAACCAATAAAGGCACCAATTGCACCGTGCACTCTTGAGGTAAATAGCCCTTCTTCAATGCCCGCTTCGGCTGCAGCCCAAAGCGACACACCTCGCGTTCGCGCAAGCGCACGAACGCCTTCAATGGTTTTATCGCCAATGCCTCTAGGCGGCGTATTCACTACTCGCTCGAAAGCTGGATCGGAGCTGCGATCTTCAATAAGGCGCATGTAAGCCAATGCGTTCTTAATTTCAATTCGATCGAAGAAGCGCTGCCCGCCATAAATCTGATAGGGAATATTAGCGCGCAGCAAGGCCTCTTCCAAAACTCGAGACTGAGCGTTAGAGCGATATAAAATTGCTGCTTCATTAGGGCTACCACCACCCTCTATCCATTGAGCAATACGTTCTGCAATAAAACGCGCTTCATCCAAGTCGTTGAACCCAGCATAAAGTTTGATCAACTCGCCCTTTTCGCCCTCAGACCACAACTCTTTGCCAAGTCTATTGGTATTACACTGAATAAGGCTATTAGCGGCTTCTAGAATGGTCTGGGTAGAGCGATAGTTTTGCTCCAACCGCACAGTCATTACGTCGCTGAAGTCTTCGCTAAAGCGCTGAATGTTCTCTATTTTTGCGCCACGCCAGCCATAAATAGACTGGTCGTCATCACCCACGGCCATAATTTTAGAGTGCGCGCCAACCAACACGCGCAACCATGCATATTGAATGGTGTTGGTGTCTTGAAACTCATCGACTAATACGTGCTGAAAGCGCGTTTGATAGTGGGCCAGTAACTCAGGATTGTTCAGCCACAACTCGTGGCTACGCAAAAGCAACTCGGCAAAATCTACTAAGCCGCCTTGGTTACAAGCGTCTTCATAGGCCTGATAGATGCGCTGGTGAGTAATTTGGAATAGGTCATCGCCTGTGGGCACTTCCTTCGCCCGCCGACCCTCATCTTTTTGCCCATTGATAAACCAGACCACCTGCCGTGGCGGCCACTTTTTGTCGTCAATGCTCTGGGCCTTCATGATCCTTTTGACCAACCGTAATTGATCATCGCCGTCTAAAATTTGAAAATTTTGCGGTAACTTAGCTTCCAACCAATGCATTCGCAGCAAGCGATGCGCCAAACCATGAAAAGTGCCAACCCACATTGATCTTGCGGAAACATTGAGTAGCGACTCTGTGCGTGCGCGCAACTCCGCTGCCGCTTTGTTGGTGAAAGTCACCGCCAAAATGCCATAAGGCGAGACGTTTTCAATGTCTACTAACCAGGCGATTCGATGCACCAGCACTCGGGTTTTGCCACTTCCGGCACCGGCGATAACTAATGCGTTGGTTAAAGGCGCAGATACGGCTTCACGCTGGGGCTCATTGAGGCCGTCGATAATATGAGTGATATCCAATTTATTCCTCGAAAACACGAATCATGCAAAATGCGCTAAAGATAATACCTTACTCGGCTGATCTTGGCTGGACGTTACTCAGCAAAAGTCGCCTGTTAAACCAGTGACAGTTACAGGGCGAAAAAATGCTGGATATGGCTAGCGCAGATATTTAGGGCGAGCCGGTTCTGCGGGAAAGGGTATTTTAGCTAAACACTTGAATTCGGCGCTTGGCATAGGTTCTTGGAATAAGCGCTTGGAATAGATGATCAAAATAGACGCCTGAAACAGGCGCTCGAACTAGTAGTCAAGCCGATTTGCCAAGGAAGCAGGACTTTAAGGCTGTTCCGACTCACCACCTTCATCTGTTTCGTCAGGTGTTGGATCCGCGGCGTTAGTACGAAACTCTAGAGTATGCGAGGTGATCAGGCTGCCAATGCCACTGGCTTCGGCTGACATACCCAAACGCTCTAATATTTCTTTCACTAGAGCACGGACCTCTGAGCGCAGCTCAGCTACTTCCTCGTCGGACAAAATCGCCGAGTCTCGCCCGATACGGTAAAAACGCGCCACATAAGAGGGCGGCAACCACGACTGTATTTCTCCTCGCAATCCACCAATCGCTGCATCGCTTTCAGGGACAGCCTCCCTTCCGGCTTGTTTATCCATTTGCCCTTGGTCAATGATTTGCTCTATGTGACGGGACAGAGTGAAGGAATAACGTTGCCTCAACTCATCGATATTTACTGGGGCCTTACTAGGATTTTCTAGCGCATCCCAAATTTCTTTGCCTTTAAAGCCAAGCAATGCGGCGCCTTTTTGCTTCGCATCTACAATTGGATCGCTGCTGAGGTTATTTTTTTCCAACGCGCCGATGCGTTGCCATAAATAAATCATGAAAACAAAGATCAGCGAGATCAGCAAAGCTGTCGCAGTTATAAGCGCTGGAACGACAAAAGACTGTGACATGATTTAGTTATCCCTCAAAAAATGGCCCGTCAATTTAATCAACATACATCTACCAAAAGTTTTCATCGGCGAACTATAGCAAGGCTTATCTTTCTGCGTTGGAATCAATCAGTGAAGCGTCTCTTTGATCCAATAATTCTCGCGCCATCCGCGCGCGCTCTATGATATACAAGTCACCTATAGTCTGACGCACCTCGGCTAAGTCACTTTTGACTTGGTTCAACTCACGACTCAGATTGCTGATCGGAGCAATCATTCCTCGGTGCTCAGCCAAAATACTTTGGAGCTCTCCTAAGGTGTTGAAAGTCTTCTGGTTTTCTTCCTGTAGTACACTTCTAGTCTGCACCAGGTAGTTACTACTTTCACCTACCACTCGTCCAATATCCGCTTGCATATTTTCATTCAGCGCAGCAATTCTGAGTTCTAATTCTGCGACTGCTAAATCATTAGCCGCCAAAGTTTCTGCCAGTGAAGTTTGGTTGATTAACGTTTGGCCAATTCTTTCCTCTAGTGTGCTGAAGGTTTCAATGCCTTTTGTCACCTGCAGCGTGCGCTTGGCAACAGCGCCAATCATTGAATTCACTTCAGCTATCTTTTTTGAGATCTGCGTGGACATAAGAATGTAAAATAATACGCAGGCAAGCAAAGCGACGCATAAAGAAGACACGGCATACATTGTGAACTTACGAGATTTTTCCAGTTGAGCCGCAATATCATCTATAAGCGGGTGCCCAGTAGAAATACGTACATCGTCTTTGCCCACGTGAATTTGTAGCTTCGGTTCTTCAACATCGCCTTTCTTTTTAGCTGAGTGGACCGTTTGCGTTGCTTTGGGCGCCGCTTCTACATCACCTAAATCTAAAACTATTTCAGCAGCCTTTTCAGCAACAAGCGCTGCTTCAGCCGCCTGCGCTGCCCGATTCTCGGTAATCACCTTATCACGGTCTGTTGCAATCCTGTCTCTTATAC
>CAJXUL010000009.1 GCA_913060615.1 uncultured Gammaproteobacteria bacterium
ACGAGATAGGAGTCCGTCTCGTGGGCTCGGAGATGTGTATAAGAGACAGGGTGTAAAGGGCGCTTCATATTACGAACTGCATATTACGAACTGCAAGAGAGCATTGAACAACCGGCCTTATTGCGTGCCCACTCAGGTCTCTTCTCAGCGAGGTGCTCATACTCAGGTTGTTCGTCGTAAGGATTTTTCAGTGCGCTGAGCAATTCATCCACTTTGGAGTAATCGCCGTTCTCCGCACTATCGATGGCGATCTGGGAAAGGTAGTTGCGCAATACATACTTAGGGTTGGTTTGGTTCATCAACACGGCTCTAGCTTCTGCGCTTTGGCCTTGGTTCTTGGCCACCTGTAGGTAATCCGCCAGCCAAGTTTCAACTTGGGTTTTGTCGGACTCATTCACAAGCTCTGGTGTGTAGTAACAGTGTTCCAGTGCTGTGAAGGATTGCTGGGTTTCCTCGGTAACATCGGCCAATGCGCGAAAGAACAGTGTCATATCGGTTTCACTGATGGTCAATAAAGTCAGCAGACGATCAACAATACCTTTGTCGTACTCGATTAGGCCAAGTTTGGCGGTCATGGTCTTTTGCCAGCCGCCTTCGTATCTTGTCACATAGGCGGTTAGCGCGTCCTCTAAAGGTTTAGAGTCACCTATTAACGGCAGTATTGCGTTGGCCAACTGCATCAAATTCCATTGACCAATGGCAGGTTGCTGTCCGTAACGATAGCGGCGCTGGCCAGCGTCTGTAGTGTTTGGCGTCCAGTCTGGGTCAAAACCCTCAAGCCAACCGTATGGGCCGTAGTCGATGGTCTCACCTATGATGGACATATTGTCGGTATTCATAACGCCGTGAACAAACCCGACACGCATCCAGTGCGCCATAAGGTCAGCAGTGCGATTACACACTTGCTCGAACCACGCAATATAGGTGCCTTTGGCATCCACCGCTAAATTATCTAACTGTGGAAACTCTCTTTGAATAACGAAATCTGTGAACTCTTTTAAAAGGCCTAGCTCCTGGCGCGCAGCGAGCATTTGAAAATGACCGAAGCGCATAAATGAACTGCTTAACCTGCAAACCACAGCGCCTTTCTCAGGGGCTGCATTGCCGTCGTACAACATATCTCGCACCACATCTTCACCGGTAGTGATGAGGGACAGTGCCCGGGTTGTGGGCACGCCCAAGTAATACATGGCCTCCGAGCATAGGTACTCTCTAAGTGACGAGCGCAATACCGCTAAGCCATCGGCGGTTCTGGAAAACGGCGTGGGCCCCGCACCTTTTAATTGCAGCATTAGGTGCGTGTCGCCTAATGCAACCTCGCCGAGGTTGATGGCCCGTCCATCGCCTAGCTGCCCTGCCCAATTGCCAAACTGATGACCGCCATAGCAGGTTGCATGAGCGTCCATGCCCTGGAGCTGTTCGTTCCCAGCAAATACCTGCAAAAATGCTTCGCTGGCGCAATCTTCGCTGCTTAAGCCCAGCAGTTGGGCCGCATCTTTAGAGTAGTGAAGCAGCGTTGGTGCGCTGACCGGGGTTGGATTAACCCTAGCAAAAATAGCGTTTTTAAGTTGTTTACGCTGTGAGCCGGTGTCGGCGTCAGCTGGCATTTGGGCGGTGAACTGGTTATCAAAGTTGAGTGATTTCATGTGCCCAGATTACCCTTTGCTAGGATCTAAAACGAGAATTTAAGTGTGAATTTGTTTTCAAGCGTATTGGTTAGAAGTCAATGCGGTGGCGCTGCACAGTCTATTCGTCATTGTGTATCCAGTCTGCCACGTTGTTAGCTTAAGAGGCACGCAGGATGCACTGAGCTCTTTAGCCGCTAATTGCTGGTTTTACTCGTTTAGGGCTTTGCGCATTTTGATAACCACATTGTCAGATCCATTGGCGCCCTTGGAAGTCTCTCTGCTGATTTCAATATAACCGCGCACCAAATATAAAGGTTCTCCTGCCAAAGTAGCGCCAAGTTCTATTGTTTGAAAGCCGGCTTCGATTGCTGCCTGCTCGCCTAAATCTAACAACAAACTACCTATGCCTTGTCGTGTCCAGCCTGGGTGGGTATACATTGCACGGATCCGTGCAGGGTCTGTCTTAGGATTGCTTAAGCTATCGTCTCGGCCCACGGTATGATCGCCGCCATAAAGGGTTTTGCGCTTGCCCCAGCCTCCGCAGCCTACCAGTAGGTTGTCCCCCTCGTGATTCACTTCAATAACAATATAGGTGCCATCAGCGATCAAAGACTGGTCCATGCCCATAGTCTCTTTAGCCGATTCAATTTCCGCAGCATTGAGAAACGACTTCATGTTTTCTGTAATAGAAAGCCGCATAAGGTCGACGATCGCAGGAATGTCGGCGGGTTGGGCAATGCGGTGTTTTAGTTCTATCGGCATAGTTGAAAAAGTAGTTATGAATAGGCGTTAGAAAAAATAGTTACACTAATTGTTGGTTTTGTGGCTTCCATTGGATTTTAAGTACAAGTAGGTTGCAGTCAAGGAGCCGATGCAAACTATATGATAATTTGCTTTTAGGAGCGGTTAACCGTAGACAATGCCGCCAACTTTGGCGCTCGATAGCTACTCGCACCAAATTCTTTCAGGGTGTATTGTCGGTTGAGAGGAAAACGAGGAGATCAACATGTCAGAGTCAATTGCACAGGATTATTCATCGATAGCAGATATTCCCCTTGAGGATATCGATGTTAGTAGAGCCGACCTATTTCAGTCGGATACGCATTGGGAATATTTTGCCAGGCTGCGTAAAGAAGCGCCGGTACATTATTGTAAGGACAGCCTTTTTGGCCCTTATTGGTCGCTGACTCGGTTTAACGACATCATGGCCATGGAGAAAAATTACCAAGATTTTTCTTCTGACTCTGGGATTGTTTTGGGCGATCGGCCCGCAGATTTTGAAACAGCAAATTTCATCGGCATGGACCCGCCCAAGCACGACGCGCAACGAAAGACCGTTCAAGGGGTTGTCGCGCCAATGAATTTGGCCAAGTTAGAAGGCACCATTAGAAGTCGCGCGGAGACCATTTTAGATTCGCTGCCTATTGGCGAGACTTTCAATTGGGTTGATCTGGTTTCGGTAGAGCTGACTACGCAAATGTTGGCAACAATATTTGATTTTCCGTTTGCTGAACGGCATAAGCTCACTTATTGGTCAGATATGGCCACATCCGGCGAGTTAGGTGGCGGCCCCACACCAGAGCCTGTGCGCCGAGCGGCCCTTCTTGAATGCCTAGAATATTTCACCAAACTTCGAGACGAGCGAGCCACGCAGCCAGTTAAGTCGGATTTACTCTCTATGCTGGCCCACGGCAAAGACACGCAAAATATGCCGTCAATGGAGTTTTTGGGTAACCTGATTTTGCTCATCGTAGGCGGTAATGACACCACTAGAAATTCTATTTCTGGCGGTGTTCTTGCACTGAATCAAAATCCCGGTGAATACGACAAACTCCGTGCTGATACTTCACTAATTCCAAACATGGTTTCCGAAATTATTCGCTGGCAGACGCCTTTGGCCTACATGCGCCGCACAGCATTGCGCGATGTAGAGTTTGGCGGCCAGCAAATGAAAAAGGGCGACAAAATCGCCATGTGGTATGTCTCAGGCAACCGTGATGGCGAGGTCATAGACCAGCCTGATCGCTTTTGGGTAGACCGACCTAATGCGCGTCACCACCTAGCTTTTGGCTTTGGTGTACACCGCTGTATGGGCAATCGTTTGGCTGAAATGCAGTTACGGGTGCTTTGGGAAGAAATTATGAAGCGCTTCAAAAAAATTGAAGTGGTAGGTGATATCGAGCGCGTGCAATCCAGTTTTGTGCGCGGCTATGCCAGCATGCCGGTGCAGGTACACCCCTGGTAGCATCCTTTTAGGCCATTGCTCTTAGCTTTCTAGCATGGTTTTTTGCTGGTAGGTAAGGGCACGAGCTAGAGTCAAAAAAACTAGATAGAAATTTCCGTATTGGTAAGGCAGTAGTATGGCGTTGACAGAATTAAGTCGCTCAATAGAAGGCATGGTGGCCATTGTCACCGGTGCAAGTTCAGGCATGGGCGCAGCTACGGCAAAGTTATTTGCCGCTCAAGGGGCCAAAGTTGCAGCGCTTGATATCAATCAGGACGGACTTGCAGCGGTGGTTGATGAGATCAAAGCGGCGGGCAAAACCGCCCATGGCTGGACATTAGATTTATCTGATAGCGCAGCCATTGATGGGGTCATAGGCGAAGTAGCCGCCCACTTCGGTGGCATAGATATTTTGATCAACAATGCGGGCATTTCAATTTTCACCCCCATCGATGGTGAGGATTATGACAACGCGTGGGATAAAACGTTCGCGGTTTTATTAACTGCTCAAACTCGCACCATTCGCGCGGCCTTGCCGCATCTGCGGCAGTCCACTAACCCTAGAATTATCAATATTGCTTCAACCGAAGGCTTAGGTGCCACTAAGTTTGGCAGTCCTTATACCGCAGCGAAACATGGCGTAATCGGCTTAACTCGTTCCCTAGCTGTAGAGTTGGGTGGTGAAGGTATTACCGTTAACTGTATTTGCCCCGGTCCTATAAATACCGGCATGACTCAAGCCATTCCGGATGACCAAAAAGCTGTTTTTGCGCGACGCCGTGTGGCATTGAAGCGTTATGCAGAACCTGAAGAAGTGGCTCATGGCACGCTGAATTTTGCTTTGCCTTCGGCGAGCTTTATGACAGGTGTTGCGCTACCCGTAGATGGTGGATTGACCATCAAGAATGCTTAGATTTTCTTCGCATTCTTGGAGCGCTATTTTGCCGGCTACCTTGTCTTTGCAATGTTGTTAAAGCTCAGATTTATTGGGCTAATAAAGGGCGAGAAATATAGATGACATCCTCTATTCCTAGTAATAAAGCGCCAAGCAATAAAGTTTCGTGGTCAACCACCTTGGCCTTTGGCGCACCTGCTGTAGGCGCCGGCTATATGTATTTGCTCCTTAGCTTATACGTTATGAAGTTTTCAACTGACGTGCTGTTGATCGCCCCGGGCGTGATGGGCGCCATCTATAGCCTGTCGCGTATTTGGGACGCGATATCTGATCCGCTAGTAGGTTATTTTAGCGACCGAACTTCCAGCCGCTTGGGTCGCCGGCGCACTTGGATATTAGCCAGCTGCCTGCCCATATCGTTAGGCTTCTACATGGTATTTGCGCCCCCTATGTCCTTCGATACCGCCGCATTGACCTGGTGGATGGCAGTGGCAATTATATTTTTCTATTCAGCTATGACGCTGTTTTTTGTCCCTCATATGGCGCTAGGAGCTGAATTGACAACTGACTACCATGAGCGCAGCCGCCTTTTTGGTATGCGTCATTTGTTTTATACCATTGGCTCAATCATCTCTCTTGCGACTATGTACTTCCTCATTACCGAAGAGTTTAAACCCAATGGCGATGTGCGCGGCTTAGCCGAAGACTATGCATTGTTAGCCGTTGTGGTTATGAGTGTGTTGGTGATCTACGCGGTGACCCAATTACGCGAGCGACCAGAATTTCAAAATAGAGTGCAAGGCAGCCCGATTAAGGCCTTTCGTGATATCTGGCATAACCCGCATGCGCGGTTATTAATCGTTGTGACCTTTATTGAACACGTTGGATCGGCGGCCATTGCCGCCCTAACATTGTATGTAACGCACTACGTTGTAGGCGCGCCAACTTGGGCGCCCTTTGTCATATTGGCATATATGGTGCCAAGCAGCTTGTCAGTGCCCTTGTGGCTACCGTTGTCGAGGCGCTATGGCAAAATTCGCGTATGGATTTTTGGCATGTTGCTCACCGGCGTGTCCTTTGGCGGTATGTTCTTTTTGCCCTTCCTCGACACGGTAGAAGAACGCTTGTGGCTGATTATGATTATGGCTGCGTTCGCGGGGCTGGCTGCTGGGTGTGGCGGCACCATTGGGCCTTCTGTTCAAGGTGATGTCATTGACTACGACGAGCATGTCACGGGGGAGCGTAAAGAGGGCTCTTATTTTGCTGCATGGAATTTTGTTTATAAAAGTGCCTTGGGCATTATGCTTTTGATGACGGGTTTTGCTTTGGAGTTTTCTGGCTTTGTGCCTAATCAAGAGCAGACTATGGAGGTGCAGTTGGTGATGGTCGGGCTGTACGGACTATTTCCGTTAGTCTGCTACGTTGTTGGCGCAATACTGTTTAGCCGCTTTAAGCTCGACGAAAAGGCCTACCAAAAGATCAGAGAAGATTTAGATGAACGGGCACTGGCGCGTTCATCTGAATCTGAGTTTGGCTCTGCGCGAGCCTAACTAAGCGCACGCAGTTGTTAGCTGAGTGCGTTTGTGCCGCTACGCGCCAATAAAGTTACCAGGGCGGCGCTCGCCTACTGCTTTTACCCCTTCGCGGTGATCAGCGGTTTGTTGCAACCGGTGTTGTTCCAAACCTTCGTGGTCAGTTTGTTTTTGTACTGCCTCTGCAATCCCTTGGCGCATGGTTGCGCGCACAGAAACTACCGCTAAAGGCGCATTTTCTGCGATCTCGGCAGCTAGCTTAATGGCCTCAGCGCGAAGATTTTCTTTGTCTGTAATGACATCAGCTAAGCCAATATCAAAGGCCTCTTGGCCGCTGATTCTGCGCCCTGTCAAAAACAGCATGCTGGCTTTTTGCTGACCGATGAGGCGCGGTAACGTATGCGTCAAACCAAAGCCTGGGTGAAAGCCCAATTTCACAAAGTTTGCTGTGAAACGTGCTTCTGGGCAAACCACGCGAAAGTCTGGCATTACCGCAAGACCAAAACCGCCGCCTACCGCCGCGCCTTGTATTGCGCCAATTACTGGGGTTTTGGTGTCGAATAATCTCACTGCAGCGGCATACAGCGGATTGCCTTCTTCAACCTTGCGGTCGGCGCGTTCTTCATTGCGTGAAGTACTGCCAAAGTTGTTGCCGGCACAAAAGTGTTTGCCTTCCGAGCACAAGACTATGGCTCTAACGTCATTGCTAGCGTCCATTTTTTCGAAGGCGTCGGCTAAATCTTTAATCATTTGGGTATCGAAAAAGTTATTGGGGCCCTTCTGAATTTCAACCACTGCAACGTAGTTGTCGATAGTGATGCCTATACCTTCGTAATTCATTTCTTCGCTCATGCTAACTCCCCAATATTTCGTGATTTTTTCTAAGCACAAGATGTTTGACCATAAACTTGGAATTTGCAACGCTGGTCACTCATTAAAATTGTGTAATTATAGTCAGTGAGGGGGCGATTATGTTGAAGTGGCAGATTGGCGATGTAACAGTAACGCAAATTGTAGAGCTGACAACAGCATCCCTTGGGCCGCATTTATTACCTCAGGCCACCCCCGAGCGGATGCAAGCCGTGCCTTGGTTGGCCCCCTTTATTGATGCAACAGGGCGCATTATTTTGAGTATGCATGCCCTAGTGATTGAAACACCGAGTCGCACAATTGTTGTTGATACCTGTATTGGGAATGACAAATCTCGCAGCTATCCGCGCTGGAATATGATGCAAGGAGATTTTCTGCAGCGCTTCATTGCCGCAGGGTTTGCCCCTGAGAAAATAGACGCTGTTTTGTGCACTCACATGCACGTAGACCATGTGGGCTGGAATACTCGGTTAGTGGATGGTGCTTGGGTGCCCACATTTCCCAATGCAGATTACTTATTTGCCGAAGAAGAGTGGGCTTATTGGCGCACCGAGGAACAGGAGTATGGTCCCGTTATAGAGGACTCTGTAGCGCCTATATTTGCTGCGGGTTTGGCAAAGTTGGTGGCGTCCAATCATCAGGTTTGCGCCGAAATTCAGTTGGAGCCGACACCTGGACATACCCCAGGGCACGTCAGTGTTCATATCGCCTCAAATGGCGAAGAGGCGGTGATTACCGGCGACATGATTCATCACCCATGCCAGATAGCCCACCCCGATTGGTCCTCAACTGCGGACGAAAACAAAGCTAATTCTGCCACCACGCGCGACTTATTTTTAGCGAAATACTCAGACCGGCCGGTACTCATTATTGGGACGCATTTTGCTGCGCCAACGGCGGGGTATATTGTTGCAGAGGCAGATTTGGCAGCACAAGGCTTGGCCGAAAAAGGTGACGCAGAAAAGGATTTGCCGGACCGAAGCAGGGCTCAAGGTGTAGCTTATCGCCTAGATTATTAAGTTAGCCTTGTCGGGTTTTAGTTGGCAATGAGGACAGCGCATTTGCTGCCCTCAAACAAGATGTGTTAGCTGCTGCGTAGTCGGGAGAAATCGCCGTTTGCGGCCTTGCGCGCTAACCCGATGCCTGCGAAACCTATGCCGCCAAAGATGACGTTGGCCAAAATGCCTTTAAGCAAAAAGGGTAGGCCGGCCATGTAACAGGTCATCCAACCTTCAAGCGTGTTTGGGTAGAATCCAAGTGCTATTGGGGTGGCGTTAGATACGATATAAAAAACCACCGCGCTGAGTACCGCCGCACAGCCAAAGGTTGGCACAGAAATTTTCTTCCTTGCGGGGGAGAGTACTGGCGTCAGTGACCAGGCAGCGGCTAAGTGAGCTAGGTAAACAAAGGCCATGGCGGCAATTTGGTAGGTGCCGTTCATTAGGTCAAAGGCAACCACCGTGAGCAGAACCGGTATCGGCAAGAGGTGCCGTGGTAATAACGCCGCTGCCATCATGCCTATAGCGCCCACGGTAGAAAGGCCGGCGCTGTGAGGGACTAGGTGGGAAATCACGCCTAAAGCGGTCAAGACCAGCAGTACGCTTATTGTCTCGCCGCGCTGTTCGCGCAGTGTCTTCCAAATATTTAATAAACTCATTTGTTAACTCGGTTTAACTCAATGCTGTTAGAGATTGCTGGTTGCGAAAAATTGCTTTCCAAATTGCTTTCAATGCTGCAGCTTTGAAAAGAAAATTGCATCCTCGTCAGCGTATTCTAATCCCCCGAGCTTTTGATGTCCCGCCATTATTCTCTTCATACCATGAAAATCCCGCATGAAAATATTTTCAGTGGCAATGCTGAGTGGCAATGCTGCATGAAACGACCCAGTGCCAGTCTGCTATGATGTTAGTTCAATAGGGGAACGATGTGGCCAGCAAAGACATATTGAGTGCACTGGCAGTGCCTAATTTTCGCTGGTTGTGGGTAGGCAGCCTGGGTTCTTCTTTTGCCATGAATATGCAGATCATTGCCCGGGGTTGGTTGGTGTATAGCCTCACGTCTTCGGCCATGGACCTGGCCTGGGTGACCTTATCTTTCATGCTGCCTTCGGTTTTATTCTCACTGTATGGCGGTGTGCTGGCAGACCGTTTATCAAAGCGCAAGGTTATAGTCTGTGCGCAATCATTGAACTGCCTAGCCACTTTGGTCATGGCAGCAATCATCTTTTCTGAAGCTGTAACGTTTTGGGATTTTATTTGGTTCGGCTTCTTCAACGGCACAATTTTGGCGTTGTCCATGCCCTCTCGCCATGCCTTTGTACCTGAACTCATTCCAGAAAAATTGATATTCACGGCTATGGCGCTGAATACCACCGGCTGGAATTTATCGCGCATTATTGGTCCTGCCTTCGCTGGACTACTCATTGCTTGGCTCGCCGGCGGCGACAAAACCTCTTCTTACGGGGTGGGCATTGTCTATTTGGTCATTGCCGCCCTCTACCTTATGTCAGCGCTGACTGTGCTGCGGGTAGATCGTCCTGGCTTAGCGTCCCAGCAAGGTAAGACCGGTACTTTTAACGAAATGCGCGAAGGTCTGCTCTATGTGGGCCAACACCCCAAGGTTTTCGCGCTGATTATTTTGTCCATTGTGCCTTTTCTCTTTGGTATGCCACTTAACACATTGCTGCCAGCCTTTAACGAAGATGTGTTGGGTGGTCATGCGGACAGCTTGGGTTTGCTCATTTCAGCCATGGGTGCCGGCGCCATCATTGGTTCCATTTTAATGGCGGGTATGGGCGACCTAAAACGCAAAGGCCTATGGCTACTTTTGAGTTGCGGTGCTTGGGGTGTGTTGACCGCTTTCTTCGGCTTAACCCAAAGTTCCATTGCGGCCATGCTGGTGATTGCATTGATAGGGCTGCTCAGCAGT
Source organism: uncultured Gammaproteobacteria bacterium (assembly GCA_913060615.1). Lineage (GTDB taxonomy): Bacteria > Pseudomonadota > Gammaproteobacteria > Pseudomonadales > Azotimanducaceae > UBA4421. Next base: position 10,078 of record CAJXUL010000009.1, read on the forward strand.
TGGAATATGTCGTTAAATCGCGGCATGTTGCAGATGACTGTAGACGACAATATGCGTGGGCGTATCATGAGCATTGATATGATGTCACATGGCCTTATGCCCCTTGGTGTATTCCCCATCAGTTGGGTTGCCGAAGTTTATGGCGTAGGCAGTGCGCTTATGGTCAGTGGTAGCGTTTTTGTGCTGTTGACGCTGCTAAGTTTTTTGTGTTTGCGCTCTGTCAGAGGTCTAGTAGGGGCCCCAGTAAAAGAGCCAAATCACGCCTAAAAGTAACGCCTAGAAGTAACGCGTAAAAGTAACGCGTAAAAGTAACGTGTGAAAAGTCACAAACGAAGGTGCCATATAGTTTGGCTTGTCTACCTTTAGTCTGGGCTTTGCGCGTACACAGTTCAGCTTAAAACGGTGTAAGACCGTAAACTTGCTTTTTAATTGAGGGTGCGCCCATGCAGTGGGATCTAATTGTCCGCAACGCAAAGGTTTTTGATGGTTCTGGACGTCCCGGACGCCAAGGCGATATTGCTGTTAAAAATGGCAAAATTGCTGCCTTGGGTGGGCGCCTACCTACCAGTGCAACAAAATCCATCCATGACGCAGACGGCCTTTGGCTGACTCCGGGCTTGCTAGATATTCATACTCATGAAGATTTGGAAGCCGAGTTAGATCCGGGTTTGCCTGAAGTAGTTCGGCACGGCACCACCAGTGTCATTGTTGGCAATTGCAGTATTGGTCTGGCTTTCGGGGCTCAGCGTAGTGAACGCCAAGACCCTATAGTCGACTGCTTTGCTCGCGTGGAAAATATACCCAAAACCGTTTTAGCAAAAACTGCAGATAAAGCTGTGTGGACTACGCCTCGAGAATACTTAGAGCACTTAGATGAGCTGCCGTTGTCGGCAAACATGGCGCCGTTTTTGCCGCATTCTATGCTGCGTATTGAGGTGATGGGCCTGCAAGACAGTATTAGTCGTCAACCCACGGGCACAGAGTTGCTTCGAATGACGGGGATTTTAGAAGAAGCATTGGAAGACGGTTACATGGGGATGTCTACCGATGGCCTGCCGTTACACTTTTTGGCCAATGAGCCAAATCTCGAAAAACGCATACCCACTCAATACGCCAGTTTTGCAGAATACAAAGCCCTCACTGACGTGCTTCGTAAGCATGACCGGGTGTGGCAAATGACCCCGGCCACAGACGATGGTCTGCTGACCACGCGCTTGTTTATGCTCAGCAGTGGCAGAATTTATGGCAAGCCGCTTAAAGTCACCGCATTGGCAGCAATCGATAGCGTCAATAACCGCATGAATAAATCTCGTGCGCTACTTTTTGCGAATATGCTCAATACCAATTTTTTGCAGGGTAACTTTCGCATGCAGGCGTTGAGTGCGCCGTTCCGTATTTACTCTGAGGGCGCGGTGAGTCCTCTCGCTGAGGCAGATCCGTTGTTGCGTCGCTTAATTGCAACGGAACTCGAAGATGTTGCTAAACGCCGTGACATTCTCAGTGAGCCCGAATTCGTTGCAGCCTTTCGTGAGATGTGGATGCGCGGCAAGAGTGGTTTTAACCTGGCCCATTTGCGTCGGATCTTGCGCATAGAGAACGAATTTCTCACCCGCGACCTTAATGATATGGTTATTTATCGGTCCGTGGTGACGCCCTGGTTAGATCAATCTATGGCTTGGATTTACCAACGCTATGTTGCTTGGTTGGGTGTGGCGGAAATCATTGAAGATGCAGAGGAACTCCGTGCATTTGAGGCCATGGGCAAAAATATTGCAGATGAGGCTGGGTTCTTTTTAGCCCTGCTGCATCATTTTGATCGTGACTTGCACTGGCATTATGTGGCGGCAAATAAAGACCCGGAGGTGATCAAACAGTTATTGTTACACCCCAAACTTCTGCCGGGCTTCAATGACAGCGGTGCGCATGTGACCAATATGGCATTCTTTGACGGTAACCTGCGCGCACTGAAAATTGGCCTGGAAGATTCTGAAGAGGTCTTCAGTCACATGGTCAGTCGACTGACTCAAGAGCCCGCAGAATTTTTTGGCTTAGATGTTGGGCGCTTAGAAGTGGGCGCTCGTGCGGATATGGCTCTGTTCAATCCAACCAACTTGGCAAAGTACGATGGTGAGGCCAGTGTCCAGTACCAATATCGAGACGTCTTCGACTGCCATCAACTTGTTAACAGGTCAGATGGTGTCGTGGGTGGTGTCTATGTGGGCGGTGAGCGTGTTTGGCAGGGTGATCAGTACACTGAAGTGCATGGGAAAAAGTCTTTGGCCGGTGCGTTGCGAGTTAAGAGCCGAGGCTAGGTTTTAGGCACTGAGGCCGGGCCGAGAGCAGGTAGTTCTAATCAGGCAGGGCAAGGGCGCAAATCTAGAGTAATCCAGATTTGCGCCAAGTAGATATCTAACAAATATTTGTTGTTAGTCTTTAGGCTGACCTAATAGACGTTCAGCAATAATGTTGCGTTGAATATTTGGCGTACCACCACCAATCACCACATTCGGCCAGTTCAAAGCTGATTTAGACCATGTGCCTCCATCTACGGCGCTTTCGCCGCCACGCAACTGTAAGCCGGCCTGACCCATTAGCTGTACTGCGAAGTCATCTATCTCAATTTCCAAGCTTGCGCGATGCAGCTTATTAACCGAAGTCTCCGAAGTCAGCGGTTCACCCTTAATTTGCTTTGTCAGGTAGCGCAGACCATTAAACTTCATGGCTGCAACTTTCATTTCAAAGCGCGCAATGGTACGTCTTACTTTGGGGTCATTGCTGGCAGGTTGGCCCTGTTTGCTAGTGGTTTTAACCAACTCTTTCAAGTTTTCTAGTTTCTCAAACATTTGTGTCACCTCACCAATGCTAGAGCGTTCGTTAGCCAATGCAGACACGGTTACATTCCAACCTTCGCCTTCAGCGCCAAGTCGGTTTTCTACCGGCACTTGGACGTCGGTGAAGAAGATTTCTGCAAAGTGTTTGTCGCCTGCCATATTTTGTATGGGGCGAACTTCCACGCCTGGCGCATCCATTGGCACTAAGAAACAAGTAATGCCGTCGTGCTTAGATTCAACATCAAATTTTGTGCGGGTGAGCAAAATAATCCACTGTGACCAAGGCGCGCCGGTGGTCCAGATTTTTTGTCCATTGACCAAATAGTGATCGCCCTTAAGTTCCGCCTTGCACTGAATAGCGGCCAAATCAGAGCCATGGTTAGGCTCAGAATAGCCAGTACACCAAGTGACTTTACTGTCCAAAATGTCAGGGATGAATTTGCGTTTTTGCTCTTCGGTACCGTATTGCATAATGCCTGGGCCCACCCAAGCTAGGCCCATCATTGAGGTGCCCAGTGGTGGCGCTTTGGCCAACGCCATTTCTTCACGCAAAATGGTTTGCTCTATGAGGCCACCTTCGCTGCCGCCAAATTCTTTTGGCCAAGCAAAGCCAACCCAACCTTTGGCGCGCACTTTTTCTAGCCAGTTAGCGAGAAAGTTTTTGTCGCGCTCTTTCTTGGGTGGCAGGTTGTCGCTGATAAAACTGCGTACTTCTTCACGAAATGATTGTTCGCTTGCGGTGTAATCAAAATCCATTACAAACCTCCTAAGGTTGCGATTCGGTCCATGTGATAATCGGAGTCGCCGTACATTGGGCGAGCCCATTTAGATCTCTTCAAATAAAGTTGTGCGTCGTATTCTGCAGTGAAGCCGATTGCGCCATGTAAACCCACGCCGTCGATGCCAATTTGTGCAAAGGCATCCGAGGCATAACCTTTTGCCAAAGACACAGCTTTTGCCAACCCTGCAACATCGTCATCTACAGACCACGCCGCATAGTAGCTTAGCGAGCGATAGCTCTCTAAATCTACATACATATCAGCAAGGCGATGTTTCACGCCTTGGTATTGACCAATAGGCTTGCCAAATTGGATACGCTCTTTGGCATAGCTGCTGGTCATCTCTAAAATGGCTGCGCCAGCACCGACCATTTCCGCAGTGGTCGCAACCGCGCCGCAGTCGGTTAAAAATGCCAATTGCTCTTCGCTCATTGGTAGCAAGAAGTCTGCGCTGATAGTCACGCCGTCAAGATTCACACTTGCCATTGGCTTGGTGGTGTCCATGGTCGGCTGGTGGGTAATCTTGACGTTGTCTTTAGCCACTGCGGCTAGGGCTAAACCGTCAGGTCCATTGACCGCCAAAAGCAAATAGTCTGCGGCAGCGGCGTCGTTAACGAAGGGCTTAGTGCCTTTCAGCACGTAGCCATCTTCGCTGGCATGGGCTTCGGCGGTAATCGCTTTGGGATCAATCCAATTAGCTTCGTCGTACAAGCCAATGGTGCAAATGGCAGAGCCTGACGCCATGGCTGGAAGCCAATCGCTCTTTTGCTTGTCGTTGCCACAAGTTAGTACAGCGGCACTGGCCAATGCTTGAGAAGCAATGGGCAGTGGGCATAAGCCCTCAGCGGCTGCTTCAAGTACCACAGTGAGGTCGATCCATTTAAGACCCAACCCGCCGTGTGCTTCGGGAATGGTTAAGCCTAACCAGCCCAGATCTGCTATCTGCTGCCACAGGGCGCTGTCGAAACGGCTCTCGCTGGCTGCGATTTCTCGCACCTTAGGCATTGGACATGCCTCTTTAATAAACCGCTCAACTTGATCTCTGAGCAGGCTTTGTTCTTCTGTAAAACCAAAGTTCATATTTTTATCGCTCTATAAAAGTGAAGGGCGGGGTTAAGCGCCGCGTAATGGATTGACCGGTGGCCAATTTTCTTTGCTGGCGAGAATTTGCTCACCAATTTCTGCTACGTCCCAAACTTCGCCGCTGGCACTACGCTGGGCGATAGGCGTTACCTGCCAACTCAGCAGTGAGACGTTGTTGCCGGCAACCAGCCATTGTCTGCCGCTGACATCTTTCGCTTCATCTGTACACAGCCAAACCACAGGAGGTGAAACAGCTTCAGGAGGAAAGTCTTCCTGGATGTCTTCGGGCAGGATATCTGTTGTTAGACGTGAGGTGGCCGTAGGCGCCAAGACGTTAACGGTAATACCGTACTTTATACCTTCTAGCCATAAGCAACGCATAAAGCCAGCAATGCCCGCTTTGGCAGCACCGTAGTTGGTTTGTCCAAAGTTACCCAGCAAGCCTGAGGTAGAGCTAGTCATAATGATGCGCCCACCAGTGCCTTGCTCAATCATTTGATCATAGGCGACCTTGGAGACCAAGTAAGTGCCGCGCAGATGCACGTCCATAACCACATCCCACATATCGTCGGTCATGTTTTTGAAAGACTTATCTCTTAGAATGCCAGCATTGGCGATAAGGATGTCGATTTTGCCAAAGCTGTCTATAGCTGCTTTGACCATGCCTTCAGCGTCAGCTCGGGATGTGACCGAGCCATAATGCGCTACAGCTTCGCCGCCAGTTGCATTGATTTCATCAACCACGCCATCTGCCATAGATGCGCTGGCCCCAGTGCCATCTCGAGCACCGCCCAAATCATTCACTACGACTTTAGCGCCTTCTTTGGCCAGCAGAATTGCGTGGGCGCGACCCAAGCCGCCACCTGCACCGGTGACCAATGCAACCTTACCGTCTAACATTCCCATATCATTCTCCCTTTAAATAATCTCTTTCGTGCGCAATTTACTAAGCAAATTAGAGTTCTATGCAAAGCCCAAATTCCGCGTCGACCTTAATTTTTGGATCATCCAATAAGTATCCGCTCTGATAGATTTGCCTGTAATGGCGAAGCGGTCGTCTGTTCAGCAGTGACACAGCCCAAATAATATTGGCTAGGGGTGAGCGGCTGCTATGTTGTGACGGATCCCCACTGCCCCCCTAAATTGGATGCAGCACTTATATACGGAGCCAGATATTAGCATTGAAAAAAGCCAAAGTAGAATGCTGTCCGGATGCCTTACCTCCAATGAATAATTTCCCAATATTTCAGGCCGCCTGATTTTCTCACAGCTGTTAGGCCGGCTAGGCAGCCGTTGCAGATAACTAGCTGTCTCCCACAGCCCTTAACCTGCGCAGCATTTGGTGCTACAACTGACGCTTATCAATCTTCACAGATTAGAGTTAGTTTGAGTTAGTTAGAGCTTGGGAGAGCATGAATATGGATGAACTATTTGATTTCACCGGTAAGGTGGCTTTGGTAACGGGTGGCAGTCGTGGACTGGGTAGAGAAATGGCTTTGGCATTAGCCGCGCGCGGTGCCGATGTGGTGATCACCAGTCGTAAAGCCGATGCCTGCGCCAGTGTCGCAGCCGAAATAGAAACTATGGGGCGACAAGCCTTGGCATATGGCTGTCATGTTGGTCACTGGGGCGAGATTGATGCAATGGTTGAAGCGGCCTACGAGCGTTTTGGGCGCATTGACATACTCATTAACAATGCTGGCATGTCGCCCTTGTACGACAAACTCTCTTCAGTCAGTGAAGAGCTGTTTGATAAGGTCATAGGGGTTAACTTAAAAGGCCCGTTTCGCCTTATGGCCAATGTGGGTGAGCGCATGGCGGAAGGCGAGGGCGGCAGTATTATAAATATCAGCAGCGTTGCCTCTCTCTCACCGTCGCCTGCCTCGGAACCGTACGGTGCTGCAAAATCAGGTTTGAATGCGTTAACGCGTTCTTTTGCTTTTGCCTTAGGGCCAAATGTTCGCGTCAACGGTATTGCTGCGGGGCCATTTTTAACGGATATTTCTAAAGCCTGGGACATGCCTGCTTTTGAGCGCAGAGCGAAATCTACCCAAGCGCTTGGACGTGGCGGCAGACCTGATGAAATAGTCGGTGCAGCATTATACTTGGCCAGCAGTTCTGCGAGTTTCACCACCGGCACCGTAATTCGCGTAGATGGCGGTTCTGTTTAGTTTTATAGTCTTTTGACCAAGGCATAGCCTTTTACCTAGGACATAGCCTTTATTTTAAGGCCAATTGGGTCAGTGTTAGAGACAACTTGGTTGGGCATTTTTAGCTTAAAAAATGCTCAACAGCCTGCACAACTTTTGCCCCAAAGTCTTGTTTGTACAACCGGTTCAATGTGCCCAGCCCGCCTGGATTGGCAATGTTCACTTCCATCAGCCACTGGCCCACTGTGTCTATAGACGCAAAACCGATGCGTTTGTCGACTAGGTTTTGTTGAATGTTCGCAACCAGTTTAGCCGCTGGTCCTTCAAGTAGGATTTTTTCAGCGTTGGCCATTTGTGCCAAATTGGCATGCAGCCCATCTGTAGGTTTGCGTAGATAGCTGCCAATTATCTCTCCGCCTACCACCAATGTGCGTATTTCACCTTGGATGATTTCCGGCAAAAAGCGTTGTAGGCAAAAGTAGTTGCCGGGAGATTGTGCAAAAATCTTAGCCAGTAGTGGGCCCTGCTCTGCATTGATGACTTGTACGCCCCTGCCGAAACTGCCTGCCATAGGTTTGAGCACCCATGACCCTTGCCCGGCGGATAATACCTTCAGGAAGGTGCTAGGATTATTCGATATATGTGTTTCTGGGCAGTGTTCAGCCCAGGCACTTTTACCGTGCTGTAAAATTTGTGTAGAGATAGGTGTAATGAGTCGGTCGGGTGCAATGCTATCGAGCAGTCCGCTGCGATCCAAAAATCCGTTTTGGGGTCCAAAACCCACAGGCCAAATAAGGTCATAGTGCGCTGCTAAGTTGCTAGCTAACTTTATACCTTGGGGTCCAAGGCCCAGGGCGTCGTGGGTTGTGCGCGTAACCTCCCAGCCACAATCTTCAAATGCCTTGGGCAGCAATATATGATTTTCTTCTACGTTTTCATCCGCCGTGGTTGTGACGACGGCTTCAGTTGTTGACGGCGTGATAAGAAAAATAATTTTTTTCTGTGTCATATGCTTTTTTTCATGATTTTTTTGCGCGCCTCGCATATATGTCTGTTGGGTCGCCAAGTAGGTTTTTTTAACCTCTTTTTTGCGTGAGTTTGAGGTGTATCAAGCGCGTCTATAGATAGTTTGAATATTGGTGTTCGCATTTGATCTCGTTTGGACCTAAAATTTTGTTTCTTAACTAATCAACGATGACCAGCAATATGCCTAATCAGAGTCTTCCAGACTACAGTCTTTCGCCGGAACAAGTGCCCTTGGTGGGCAGCTTAGCTTTGGATGATACGGAGCGCACTCAGTTAAAGGCGCAAATTGCGCAAAAGCTAGAGGCGCAAGGCGCTGTGCTAATCGCCCATTATTATGTAGATGGCGATATTCAAGATCTTGCCGAGCAGACCGGTGGCTTTGTTTCCGACTCATTGGAAATGGCGCGTTTTGGGCGCGATCACAAGGCCGACAATTTAATCGTAGCTGGTGTGCGCTTTATGGGTGAAACGGCGAAAATTCTGTCGCCAGAAAAGCGCGTATTTATGCCCACTCTGAACGCTGAGTGTTCGTTGGACTTGGGATGTCCACCTGAAGATTTTGCTCAATTTATCCAAGCTCACCCGGATCATACGGTGGTGGTCTATGCCAATACGTCAGCCAAGGTAAAGGCTTTGGCTGACTGGGTGGTAACCAGTAGCTGTGCTTTGGAGATTGTTGCAAGTCTGAAAGCCAATGGCGAAAAAATCTTATGGGCACCGGACAAGCATTTGGGTGCTTATATTCAGGCCCAGACTCAGGCGGATATGTTGCTTTGGAGTGGCGCCTGCGTTGTCCACGAAGAATTCAAAGCTAAGGCGTTGACTGATTTACTGCGGGTATACCCTGAGGCTGGGATACTTGTGCATCCTGAGTCACCTGCAGCAGTGATTGATATTGCTGACGCGGTGGGTTCCACCAGCGCCATAATCAAAGCGGCAAAAGAGTTACCTAACGAGACTTTTATTGTTGCTACCGATAGAGGTATTTTTCACAAGCTGCGTCGAGAAAACCCAAGTAAGACCTTTATTGAAGCTCCCACCGCTGGCGACGGTGCAACCTGTCGCTCTTGTGCTCATTGCCCTTGGATGGCTATGAATGAGTTGCGGAATTTAGACCGACTATTAACAGATACAGCTTATCGTTCAGCTAATGAGATCCACGTTGACCCTGAATTGGGGTTGCGGGCAAAAATGCCTTTAGATCGTATGCTGGCTTTTCAGGCTTGATTGCCAACGGATTCAAAGTCTGAGGTCTCTGAAGACCTGCTAGCTATTGGCTCTGCGGATTTCAGTCCGCAGGTCTTGAATCTTTTGTGTCAACTTAGCCTCTAGCTGAAAATTGTTGTCATCGACTAAGCGCTGGGCATATTCCAGGTGCTGAATAGCCCTGTGGTAGGCGCCGTTCAAATAAAAATACTCGGCTCTGGCTAAGTGTACGCCCGTGACGTTGCCCGCCAAGCCAGATGTTTCCGCCAGTTCATACCAAACGTTGACATCATTGGGCCTGCGTTTGGCTTGGTTCTCCAGCAACACTTCAGCATCCATAAAATCTTCCGTGGCTATTTTGCTTTGGGCTAAGAGCATTTCTAGGGGAAAATTTGCTGGATATAGTTGCAGCGTAGCTTTAAGCAAACGCTGAGCTTCCGCGTGTCGCTCCGCATTGATCAGCGCGTCAGCCAATGCGCCCGTATACAAGACACTGCGCGGATTTTGCCGATAGAGGTTTTCTACCAATTGCACTGCTTCGGCGTGCTCTTTGTTCTTGCTTAGTGACAGCGCTAAGGCGTACTGGATGGTTAGATCTTGAGGGTCGTCTTCAAGCTTATTTCTGTAAGTTTCAATTTCTGCGCCCGGGGTTGTGACGTAATGCTCTCTGGCTCTAGCGCGCATAAGTTGATAGTCGAAATCATCTCTTTGGTTTTCTGTATTGTCTTCCAATTGCACCTGATCAGCATATTTGCGTGCCTGATTCTTAGCATCACTTATTCGAGTTTCTGATAACGGGTGGGTGAGCAAAAATTCAGGGGGGCGTCTGGTAAACCGGTAGGCTCTTTGCATTCTTTCGAACATGCGCGACATAGCTTCAGGGTCTCGATTGGCGCGGGCTAGCGTGTTCAGCCCAATGCGGTCCGCCTCTTGTTCCCGGTCCCGGCTGAAGCGCAGTTGCTTAGACTGACCTACGGCTTGCACGGTTGTTAGAGCCGCTAAACCTGCATCGGTGCCGCCAGCAGCGCCGACTAATACTGCGGCGAGCAGTCCAACCAAGTTTGGTATAGCCGATGTTTGGCGTGCCTCAATGCCGCGAGCGAAATGTCGTTGGCTCAGGTGGGCCATTTCATGAGCCATAACCGAGGAATACTCATCGCTGTCCTGGGCATATATAAGTAGCCCCAAATTGATCCCAATAATGCCGCCAGGCGCAGCAAATGCATTGATGTTTGGATTATCAACCACCACAACGGTGTTCAAGGCGGACTGTAGGCTCGAATATTGAGCCAACGTGGACATATGTTGTTCAACGTAATATTGAATAAGCACATCTTTCGACAATGGCAGTGCAGCGTGCAGTTGCTTTAAAAATATCTCACCGATCTGTTGCTCCATTTGCGGTGAAACAAGGCGCGAAGAACTATCGCCAAGGCTGGGCAGATCGTTCGCTGCAGATGCACTTAGCGCCGGTACAAGCAATAACGCGGCAATGGTGCTTCTTTTAATAAAGGGTCGAGCAATGCGTCGAACAAGGCAGCAAAATAGGCTGGGATTTGAGGTCGTGTTTAGTGCGTTCATGACTCGATAGTACGCTATCTGAACTGTTAGGAAAGTTGTGCAACAAAAAAAGTCTAGAATTGCGGCCCAGTGGGCTAAATTCACAAGTCTGTGGTACATTTCGCGCATGAAAAAGATGGATGATATGAGCAACTCTAACTCAACTGGTGCAACGCCCGTACCGAACTCCGAACTAAAAGTGGACACAGACTTAGACCTCAAAGGTTTAATGTGCCCAATGCCGCTGCTGAAAGCTAAAAAGGCGCTTAATGAGCTGCAGCCGTTACAAACTTTACGTGTGCAAGCTACTGACCCCGGCTCCGTAAGGGACTTTTCTGTGTTTGCATCTCAAAGCGGGCATGCACTGATGTCGTCTACCGAAGAAGACGGAATTTTTATTTACCTGATACAGAAAAAAGCATGAACTTTTTAAACATAATTAGCGGCTGGTTGAACCGATACTTTTCTCAGGAAGATGCCGTTTATTTGGTGTTGGCCTTGGGCGTTATCATGGCCTTGCTCTATACACTTGGTGGCGCCTTGGCACCGGTGCTCACGGGACTGGTGATTGCTTTTTTATTAGAAGGGCTGGTGACGCGCCTGCAAAGTATGCGCGTGCCGCGAATTTTGGCGGTAAATATTGCCGTGTTGCTGTTTGTCAGTTCAGTGATGGCCATTGTTGTTCTCATTGTGCCGCTGCTTTGGCAGCAATTGCAGAGCTTGGGGCGCTTAGTGCCTACATTGGTTACACGCCTGCAAGAAGGTTTGCTCAATTTGGCTGAGCGATTTCCTGAATATGTGACTCAGACACAAGTAGCTGCAATTGTTGAGCAGGGTGCTCGTGAATTAGGTAACGTCAGTGGCACTATTCTTGAAACCGCGTTCTCCCAAGTTTTTTCTGTTTTTGGCCTGCTAATTTATTTGGTCTTGGTACCTATTTCGGTATTTTTTTTGCTGAAGGATAAACATGCGCTTATGGCATGGGTGGTTTCTACGCTGCCAAAAAAACGTCCACTGCTAGATTCTGTTGGTTTAGAGATGAACGCCCAATTGGGTAATTATGTGCGCGGCAAGGTGTTGGAAATTTTAATAGTGGGTAGTGTCACCTTTCTGACCTTTATTCTCTTTGGCCTAAATTATGCCGCACTGTTGGCAGTGATCGTTGGTTTGTCGGTACTTATTCCCTTTGTCGGCGCAGCCGTGGTGACCCTGCCAGTGTTCGCCGTGGCGGTTTTGCAGTTTGGTTGGTCGTTAGACCTTGGCTGGATCATGTTGGCCTACATGTTTATTCAATTTTTAGATGGCAACGTTTTAGTGCCGTTGTTGTTCTCCGAGGCAGTAGACCTGCACCCAATCACCATTATTATTGCGGTCCTTGCCTTCGGTGGCATTGGCGGTATCTGGGGTGTGTTTTTTGCTATTCCATTGGCCACATTGATAAAGGCAATTTATTCAGCCTGGCCCGATTTGAATGAAGCGCCAGGCGAAGACCAGAATGAGATGCCCACTTAACCGCTCTGGGCTTGAATGTTCAGCGCTTAACTTAGGCAAAAAACAAGCGACTTTAGAAAAAATAAAACAGGACCAGTGCGATGAAACCATTACACAGCTTTTTGACGCAAATTTTCGTGCTCAGTCTTTACACGACCATTGCTTTGGCCGGGTGTGGTGAGGCAAAAGTAGACGCATCTGTTGCGGCTGCCGCAGCGGCAAAGATTGCAGCGGAAGCTGACAAGGACGCAATTAAAACCATAGAAGCTGTTACCAAAGACGACGAAGTCATTGCTGGTTTCTTCACGCTATATCGTAAGCCAAGTGACGGTTCGGTCCACCTTCGCATCAAGGAGGATCAGCTCGGTAAGGAATTTATTCATACTGTTACACTAGGCGACGGTGTGGTGGAAGGCGGGCATTTTCGCGGCCAATACCGAGACAATAAAGTGCTCAAAATCACACGTCACTTTGATCGCGTTGAGTTTGTGCAAGCAAATACCCTGTTCTATTTAGACCCGGAAAGCCCTTTGAGTCGTGCCGCAGACGCTAATGTGCCAGGTGCAGTTTTAGCCGTAGCTAAGGTTGTTGCGGAAGATAAAGTCAGCGGTGATATTTTGGTGGACGTGGGCGGCGTATTTCTAGGCGAAGCCCTGAGTCAAATCAAGGCCTCACCTCGGCCTGACGAAAAGCCGGGTAAAGCGTTCACGCTAGGCAAGCTGAATAAAGATCGATCAAAAATAGTTAAGCTCGCTAGCTATCCAGATAATACTTTGGTTGTCACAGATCTGGTTTACGAAGACCAGGCGCCCAAAGTACAGGGCGGCGAAGATGTCACCGACAGTCGCTATGTCAGCGCTATTATTCAGCATAATTTTATTGCTATGCCAGCAGCCGAATATCAACCACGCAGGGACGATTATCGCGTTGGTTTTTTTACCGATCGTATAACCGACCTAACCAGCCGTGACGCAGCCCCCTACAAAGATGTAGTCAATCGCTGGCATTTGGTTAAGCAAGATCCTACGGCAAAAATTTCAGATCCGGTGAACCCTATTATCTGGTGGATTGAAAACACCACGCCGTATGAATTTCGTGATCTTATTAAGACCGCAGGTCTGAGTTGGAACAGTGCTTTTGAGAAGGCAGGGTTCAGCAATGCCATTCAAATAAAAGTACAGCCAGATGACGCCACTTGGGACGCCGGAGACATTCGCTACAATGTATTGCGTTGGACCTCGTCGCCAACGCCGCCTTTTGGTGGTTACGGTCCGTCTTTTTCAAATCCGCGCACAGGCCAAATTATCGGCGCTGACATAATGTTGGAATTTGCCTATTTGACCAGCCGCCTGAAGATTAAAGAGTTGCTGCAGCCAACTCCGAGCCATTCTCAGTCAATGGGTAAACACGGCAAGTATTGTGATTTGGGTTATCAGATGCAGGCAGACTTTTTGTTTGCCGACCAAGCCCTGTTAATGAGCAGCGCCCCTGACGCTCTGCGTGAGCAGTTGATAAAAGACAGCATATACATGCTAACGCTGCATGAAATTGGCCACACCTTAGGCTTAACGCACAATATGCGCGCCAGCCAGCTTTTGCCCGATGTTTTTGACCCTGTGGCAGTGGCCGAAAAAGGGCTTTCCGCATCGGTTATGGACTACGAGGCGGTGAATGTTGCGCCAAGCAATAAGCCGCAAACGTTGTTTTATCAAAACCGCCCCGGACCTTATGATGACTGGGCCATCACTTATGCCTATTCTGAATTTACCGGTGCTGATGAAGCTCAGCGCCTTGAAGAAATTTTGGCCCGAGCCAGCGAGCCTCAACTGACTTACGGTAATGACGCTGATGACATGCGTAGTCCTGGGCGTGGTATTGATCCGCACATTAATATTTACGATCTTAGCAGTGATGCCATTGGCTACGCTGAGCAACGTTTAGAACATTTAAAGGCTGTGCAAGTGCAGCTTGCCGATTCCTACCAAGGCGCAAGCTATCAAAAGCTGTATAACAATTACGTAGTACTGATGAATCAGTTTAAACGCTCTTCTGGAGTGGTTTCTCGATATGTTGGCGGTGTGCATATTAATCGCCTACCGCCGGGTAGCTCTGATCTTTCACCTTATGAACCTGTTTCTGCCGCGCAGCAGCGGCGGGCAATGAAAGTGCTCAATGACCACATTTTTGCGCCCAATGTGCTTCAGTTATCTCAACCGTTGTTTAGCCAGTTGCAACGGCAGCGCAGGGGCTTTGACTTCTATGATGACCCTGAAGACCCGAAGATTCATGCAATGTTTTTGTCAGTGCAAAAAAATGTACTGGCGCATTTGCTGCACCCTAAAACTTTGCGGCGTGTTACCGACTCTAGTGCTTACGGCAATGAATATCAGCTCGGGCAAATGATGAGCGATCTGACCCAAGGTGTTTTTGCCGCAGATATGGCAGGAAATGTGAGTAGTTTTCGCCAATATCTGCAAATTGAACTGGTTACTCGTCTAGCGCAAATACTCAACGATGGTTCGGGCAAGTTTGATGCCTTAGCGCGCTCGGCGGTATTGGTACAGCTTGAGGATTTGGCTGCAAGTATCAAAGACAAGGCTCGCGCGTCGAGCATAGTTGGTTTAAATACGTCCACCCAAGCTCATGTAAGATACCTCGATCGCCTGTTGCGTAAGAGTTTGCTCATAGAGCATTGATTGATAGTTTAAAAGAAAGGCAGAAAAGACGGCGAGAAATGGCGGAAAAATATGCGATATGTGGTGTTAACCAGTGACTCAGAGCTTGTTACCTACACCACTGCTGCGTACCATTTCGCCCTTACTAAAACCACATAGGCGAACCTTATGCTGACAGGGAGCATTGTTGCCCTAGTTACCCCAATGCGCGACAACGGCGACATAGATTGGGTGGCTTTGGACAGCCTTATAGAGTGGCATATTGAAAGTGGCACCCACGGTATTGTGCCCATGGGAACTACTGGCGAATCAGCGACATTAGATACCGATGAGCACTTGCAGGTGATCAAACGCACCATCGAAGTAGTCGCAAAGCGAGTGCCAGTTATTGCCGGCACCGGCAGCAATTCTACGGCTGAAGCCATTCACCAAACTCAGGAAGCCCAAGCGCTGGGTGCAGATGCCTGTTTGTTGGTAACCCCTTACTACAACCGCCCAACTCAAGAAGGCTTGTACCAACATTACAAATCCATATCTGAAGCGACCACTGTGCCGATTGTATTGTATAACGTGCCGCCTAGAACCGGCTGCGATATGGGTGCAGAGACCGTAGCAAGACTGGCCAACTTTTCTAATATCGTGGGTATTAAAGATGCTTGTGGCGACGCCACTAGAATTTCAGCCATTAAGAGCGCGCTAACAGGGCCGGCTCAGGACGACTTTTTTCTGCTATCAGGTGAAGATGCGCAAACTTTAGAAATGATGACCTTAGGCGCGGCAGGCACTATTTCTGTCACTGCTAATGTGCTGCCTAAATTGATGTCAGAATTTTGCACCAGTTATTTGCAGGGTGACCATGAGCGAGCGCAAAATTTAGACGCAAGGTTGCAACCTGTGCATGATGCTCTGTTCCTAGAGTCATCGCCAACCCCAACAAAATGGATACTCAGTGAATTAGGCCGCATGCAAGGGGGTATTCGTTTACCGCTCATTCCATTGAGTGTTCAACATCACGAAAAAGTGCGTGACGCCGTAATTACAGCCGGAGCAGCTGAATGAAATTAATAAGTGTTTTATTGCTCGCCTGTCTGAGCACAAGTTGTGGTTGGTTTGGTGGTGGAGCCCCTGAGGAAGAGTCATACATAGATACTAAGCCGCTGCCGCCTTTACAGATCCCGAGCGATCTAGACGACAGCGTAGTGAAGAACCCTATTCCGGTGCCGGTTATTCCAGAGCAGCGTAATGCATCGTTTTATCCGAACAGACCACCACTACCGGATGCGCTTTACGCCAGCGATAATCGTGACGAAGTGCGCTTGCAAGCATTGGACGGACGTAATTGGTTGGTAGTGCCTGAACCGGCCACTACAGCTTGGCCAAAGATGAAACAGTTTTTTGCTGACAACGGCATTGTTTTAGAGTCGGATAGACCAGAGGTAGGACGTCTTAATACCGCATGGTTAACCATAGAAGATAAAGATTACCGAGATGTAGTGCGCACGCTGTTGCGTAACAACAAGCGCGGTGAAGACGCGAGTTCTGAAACTTATAATGGCAAAGATAGATTTCTCATTCGCGTAGAGCAGGGTCTGCAGCCGCAGTCTACTGAAGTACATATTCGTCATGAGAGCGATGTGCAAAGTGAAATTGCAGCAGACGATGTGGTTTTCCTTAACGATCTACAGTCAAATATGAGCACAGTCGAACGCAGCTTACTGAATGAAATTGGTGGCTATATCGCAGCTCGGGTTGCTGAGACAACGGTTTCCAAAGTAGCTCTGCAAATTGGCGCTAGTGCAAAAACCGATTTGTCGCGTAATGCTGACGGTGTACCAGTGCTGAAACTTTATCTTGACCGTACGCGTGCATGGGCAACATTGGGTCAAGCAATGAAGAATGCTGATATACAAGTAAACAAACAAAACAGCGAAACCGGTGAGTACGACGTGACCATTGCTACCGAGCTATTTTCTGGCGAGGCAAGTAGCGGCGTTTTGTGCCGAATTACTTTTTCTTGTGATAACGAATCAAGACGGGTAAACGCGCTGATCCAAATGTCAGAGGAAGGCGACAGCGTTTTTAATGTCATTGTTATGCAAGACGGCGCGCCTATGGGTGATGCTGATAAAGCGCAGAAGATTCTCGTACTGATCAGAGAATTCGCCACTTAATGGGCGGTTTTGCATCCTTAGGCAGTGGCAGTCGTGGCAACGGTACGCTGGTTGCTATTGGCGATGCGATTTTTTTGGTCGACTGTGGCTTTAATCGTAAGCAAGCCGAGCAGCGTTTAGCGCGGCTAGAAATGAGTCCCGGCGACATCACTGCCATTTTGGTCAGCCATGAGCACAGTGATCATATTGCCGGTGTGGCCGGGTTATCCCATCGTTACGCCATTCCCGTTTACGCATCCCACGGCACATTAAAAAGTAGTCCTCAGGATTTTCAGTGCAATGCCTTCGACGGCGATGCGCCATTTGAAGTTGAAGGGGTGTTGATTAATCCGGTCAGGGTGCCTCACGACGCCCGAGAGCCTACCCAATTCGTTTTGTCTAAGGATGCTACCAAAATAGGTGTGTTGTCCGACCTTGGTAGTGTGACGCCCCATGTGGTGAAACAATTTGAGCACTGTACGCATTTGCTTCTAGAAGCAAATCACGATCGTAATATGCTTTTTGCTGGCGCCTATCCACCTGCTTTGAAACGTCGGGTGGCGGCAGATCATGGACACCTCTCCAACGCCCAGGCCCGAGACCTGTTGAAATTGTTAGCACATAAAGACCTGCACGTTGTGATAGGCCATGTCAGCGCCCAGAACAATGCCGTTAGTTTGGTCGACGAAATGTTTGCAGAGCTTCAAGATGAGCTGGCAAGTTTGGTTGTTGCCACGCAAAACGAAGGCTTTGACTGGATTGGCCAGAAACCACTAACGCGGCAAATTTCCTTCGACAAGGTGATTTGAACAACGACTACAGTTATTGTTTGAATATCTTGATGGTCGAAAAACAGCGGGACGCGCGCAAGTAAGATGGCCGGCCCCGCAAATTTACATACAGATCACTCATAAATAGGTCACTCAGAGACAGTGACCCAGTAAAAGGACTCTTTATTCATGGAAGTTAACGCGCCAATCCACGTTACCGTCGAATCGTTTCAAGCGGACGTTATCGACAAATCGCAATCTATTCCCGTAGTCGTACTATTTTGGGCCGAGCAAATTCCGCTGTCTGTGCAAGGCAAAGCGCTGCTCGAACAATTGCTCACTGAGTATCAGGGTAAATTCATATTGGCCTTATCCGACGTGTCTATTGATCAAAGTTTGGCTCAGCGCCTGCAGGTACAAGGTTTACCGAGTATTCGTGTAATTCATCTAGGCCAAATGGCTGAACAAATCGATGGCCCGGCAGATGAAGCTCAGCTCCGCACCATTTTGGATGGGCTTACTGAATCAGCGGCGGACGCTCTTAAGGGTGACCTAGATTCAATGCTGGCATCCGGAGACTTCGCCAGTGCAATTGCAGTATTGCAGGAGAGCATTCAAGAAGAGCCCAAAAATCAATCACTGCGGGTAGAGCTGGCAGACGCTCTTGTGCGCAAGGGTGACGTAGACGATGCGCGCACAGTGCTAGCGTCTATTCCTGAAGGCACGAAGGATCTTGAGCGACCTCAGAACAGACTTGAGTTTGCTGAGGAGGTAGCGGCCATGGATTCTTTAGATACGCTCCAGCAAGCAATTAGCGGTGCACCTGATGATCTTGAAATTAGGTACCAGTTGTCAATTGTGCAGATTGTCGCTGAGCATTATGAAGATGGACTGGACAGTTGCATGGAAATTTTGCGTGCTGACCGTGAGTTCCGCGAAGATATTGGTCGGCTGACAATGATTAGGGTGTTTAACATGCTGGGTAAGGGCAACGAGATCGCCGGCAAGTATCGCCGTAAGATGTTTAACCTAATGCACTGATGGGTAGTTTGTGTTGTTAGTTTTTTGGCGGATTTCGGTGGTTTTTTGCGCTTCAATTAGGCATATGGGCGATTGATAAATTTAGCGAATATAATTGACCGAGATGTAGTTAAAAAACACTAAATCTGCTGTATCGCCGCAGCTTAAAAATATTGTCACCATTTTTCCAACGTGTAAATTTCGTGGCAACTCTAGGCGAATTAAGGGAAATTTATTGCCGGTAGGGCTTTGCGGGTTAGTAACCACTTACATGCAAACGGATTGCTTTATGCACATTAGAAAACAAAACTATGATAAGTCGCAACATGGCGGCGAACGTTCAATCTAAATAGCATGATATGTGCTTAAGTAATTGATTTTAATAATATTTATTAGATATTTGTAATCGGTCTTATTTTTAACTTTGATAATTGGCGGTCGATATACAGTGTAATGCCACAAGTTATCCTCAAACTTATCCACAGGTTGCGTGGATAAAAAAGCCACCCCATAGCAAGGGTTTAGCATCATGTGGGTCGCCTAGTAACATCTCTGGACTTTTGCAAGAAATTTCGTTCATTCGTTCAGAAGGTCCCTCTGGCCAATAAAAAACCCAAAACTGGATTTTGCAAGAAAAACAACTGAGAAATACGCATTTGCCGTAAGTTTTAGGCATTATCAATGAGTGGCGTTGAGTAGCGCGCTAATGGTCTAAATAATCGGATAGGAGGATGTAGGCTGATGTCAGATACAAGTTCAGAAACGGGCAATATTGACGCCGAGACCTTGCAGCAAAAACTCAGTCACTATGCTGACCGAGGGGTTAGTCAGGTCAAGTTGGGCCTTACCGACATTGATGGCGTGATTCGTGGCAAATATGTGGGTATCGACAAGTTTATTAGCCTGCTGAAAAAACAGGGTGGCTTTTGTGACTGTATCTTTGGCTGGGATGTGGATGACCAACTCTACGACGCGGGAACCTATACGGGATGGCACACCGGATTTCCCGACACAAGTTTTCGCCTATTAGTGGAAACTGAGCGTTGGTTGCCTGATGAAAATTGCCCCTATTTTATTGGCGAGTTTGTAGGTGTTAATGGCACCGACCACCCTTTGTGTCCTCGTACGCGGCTAAAAAATGTGCTGGCTGAATATGCAGCCATGGGACTCAGCGTTCGCTCCGGCTTTGAATACGAATTTTTTGTCTTTGCTGAAACGTCGCATAGCGTGCGCGACAAAGGTTATCGCGGACTCACACCACTGACCCCCGGTAATTTTGGCTACTCAGTATTGCGCTCCTCGGTAGAGTCCCAGCGCTTTAATGCACTGCTAGATTACTGCCGGGCTATTGAGTGCGATATTGAAGGACTGCACTGCGAGACCGGCCCCGGTGTTTGGGAGGCGGCGCTTAAGTCTAAAGTAGGTATTCAGGCAGCGGACCGCGCAGCTTTGTTTAAAACATTTACCAAAGTGTTTTTTCAACGCCAAGAGCTCATAGCCACGTTTATGGCCAAGTGGTCTATGGACTATCCCGGCCAGAGCGGACATTTCCATTTCAGCGTTGCTGATGATCAAGGCGCCAACCCATTCTTTGACCCTAATGGTGAGCGGGGCATGTCATTATTGCAGCGCCAAGCTGTTGCCGGTCTACAGCGGTATTTACCCGAATTCCTCTCACTGCTGGCTCCCACTATTAATAGTTACACACGCCTAGTTAAAGGTGCTTGGGCGCCTACTGCGGCAACCTGGGGTATTGAAAATCGTACAACGGCCATTAGGGTAATTCCTGGTGATAGCGGTAGTCAGCGCATTGAATGCCGGGTGGGTGGTGCAGATGGCAACCCCTACCTTGCTGCAGCTGCCATGCTCAGCGCCGCTTTAGAAGGTATTAGGCAAAACCTCGATCCCGGGCAACCGACCCAAGGGAATGCCTATGATGTAGAAGATAACTTGCCGGTTGCTGCCAAGTTCTCCACCAACCTTGGGGACGCAGCGAATGCCTTGGATACATCAAGTGTTGCAAGAAGTTATCTGGGCGATGAATTTGTAGATCACTTTGTGATGAGCCGCCATTGGGAAGTGCGTGAATATCAGCGCAGTCTGAACAGTTGGCAGCTAGAACGTTATTTCGAGATTATTTGATGAGTTTACATATCGGCATTCTGCAAACCGATTCGGTATTAGAGCACCTGCAGCCTGTGCACGGCGATTATCCGAACATGTTTATGGACCTGTTCCTAGAGCAAGACCCGCAGATTAGGTTTACCAATTATGTCGTCCAAGAGGCCATTCCGGAAACGGTTGAGTGTGATGCATACATTGTCACCGGCAGTCGTCTGAGTGTGTATGACGACGAGCCGTGGATCTTTGAATTGGCCCAGTTTATCGCCCGTGCCTTAAACCAGCAGAAAAAGCTCATTGGCATTTGTTTTGGGCATCAATTGATGGCGCACTTTTTCGGCGGTCTTGTAACGCCGGCACCTGCCGGTTGGGCCGTGGGCATACATACAAGTCAAGTGGAAAAGCGCGCGTGGATGCAAGGTGGCGCTCAAGACCTCAGCTTGCTTTCTAGTCATAAGGACCAGGTTCAACAACTGCCTGAATATGCCGAGCTATTTGCCAGCAATGATTTTTGCCCCATGGCTGGATTCACTATGCTTAATCAGGTCATAACTATTCAAGGTCACCCAGAGTTCAATAAAGATTACGCTCGGGCCTTGATGACCCATAGGGAAGACATATTAGGCGAACGAGTTTATTCGCAGGGTATAGATAGCCTGGCGCAAGAGACGCACAGCGAAATCTTTGTACGCTGGGCGCTTTATTTTGCTCGACCGAACGTTTCAACCTATGCGCCCCAAGTTTCCTGGACAGCAACTAAACCAAGCAGCACAAATGGTTCAGCACTGGCGAACGAGGCAGACCTTTAGCCATGAGCCAAAAGGTGCCTTCAGGATTTAGCGCCTATCTGCGCCGGGGTGCGCAACTGCTGAGCAATCCAAATGGGCTTAAGCGGTTGGTTGTGCAGGCGGCCAAAAAGCTCAATGGCAGCGGTAGCGAAAAAATCAAAGCCGTAGGCGAGCAGTTGGGTCTTCTGATTGATTTGCTCAAGGCCTATATTGCCGGCGACTATCGAGACATCTCTACACAAGCCATCGCCAGTGTTGCCGGCGCCATTATCTATTTCGTGGTGCCGCTAGACGGTGTGCCGGACTTTTTATTCGGCTGGGGGTTTATCGACGACGCAGCAGTCATAAGTTATGTCATTGCTCAGTTGAGTACCGAGCTTGAAAGCTTCAAACAGTGGCGAGACGCCTCATCCAACAAGCCCACACCAGAAATTGAGCAGCCCACCACTGCATTGCAATTGCCGAATGAAACCCAACAACAAGATAACGACCCCAAAAGTGATAACGACTGAAATTTGCCGAGCACTCTGTTTCTCGCAAAGCCCTGCTCGCAAAAGTAACCTAGGTGCGCTCTGGCTGATCGCTGCGATTTATTTACAGCTGGGGGCGGGCCTAGTTAGTGCCGCAGATATCCAGTCGACTAACCAAGGCGCTAAGCCTATTTTTGCTAAAGATCTATTTGCCTTAGATCTATTTGCCTTAGATCAGGGGTCGTTGATTGCTCATGCAATGGCCGGTAGCTGGGAATACGGTGTGTATTTGCTGGGTTTGCCCGTAGGTCTGAAGGCTCGAGTTGAGGTTCAGTGGGATGGCCGCCAAGTTAAAGCGACAAGTCAGGTACAGCATTTTTTGGCAGCGAATAATCACCAGTCAGTTTTTTCTTTCCCCAACTGCGACTACCGCCTACAAAGCTATCAAAACAGTGGCTTTAGTCCCGGTTGGCGTTTTGCTGATGCAGTGGTATTTGATTGGTTGGAAAAGAAGATCCGTTATCAAGGGATAACTCAGGGGCCGAAAACGCCAGATGCCCAGCCGCAGTCAGTAACATTGCCCTTAGATGACGCAATCTATGTAGATAAGCTCAGTCAATTCGCTGCGCTTGCTTGTGTCTTGGCGAAGAACGACAAAAATACAAAGCAGGCTCTCCCACAGAACATTCCATCGAGCATTCTACCGAGCACTTCACCGAGCACTTCACCGAGCATTCCATTGAGCATTCGATTGAGTTATGTCGATGACACTATTGGCCGTTATAGGTTTCTGGTCGATCAATCTGCTGCACAAATGTCAGTCGCCGGCCAGACCATTAGCGTTATTAAGGTTCAATCTGAGCCCTACGATTATGTGCAAGGCAGTGTGCATCGTCGGGTGACCTATTGGCTGGCTCCTTCGCTGGGCTACTTGCCGGTAAAAATTTCTACCAAATTAAGCGGCATGAAGTTAACTGTGAAAATGTTGAAGACCTCTGGACCGCAGCCAGCGATGTTGTAAAAGGCTCAGCGTTGGCTAGCTTGTTCTAGCCAAACTGAGTTGGTTTTGTCTTCTGCCTTTTTATACCTTTTCGTCAGCAGGCTCTTCGTCAACACGAAATGAGTCAACTTGCGGGTTGGGGTTGTCAAACATAAGCCAAGCAATTAGATAAATTGCGATGGTGAGTTTGGCAAAGAACAAGCCACTGATAATTGCACATACTCGCACCAGTTGCGGTGCCAGATTATGGGCTGTCTCTTATACACATCTGACGCTGCCGACGAATAGAGAGGTGTA
>CAJXUL010000010.1 GCA_913060615.1 uncultured Gammaproteobacteria bacterium
GCGCTGTGATGTTGGTTACTTTCTTCAAGTGGACCTTGACGTAAAGCTCATAACGCGACAAATTCAAGCAAGGGGAAAGTGGCTGTCGGCATGTAAGTATTTCTATGCCGCACAAATACCTCCTCCTCAAAACGAAAGAAAAGAAGAAAACGAAAGATAAGAAGAAAATAAGAAAAGAAGAAAAGAAGAAAAGAAGAAAAGAAGACAAAAATAAAAGAATAAAAAAAGAAAGCAGCAAAAAAACTAATCTACAGCGGGGGGAGACATTGTGGAATACGATTTAATCATTTCGGGCGGTAGCGTCATTGACGGTACTGGGGCAGAAGGCAAGCGCGCTGACATAGCAGTCAGCAACGGACGCATTGCGCGTATCGGAGACCTTAGTGGTGACAGCGCAGCGCAGCGCATAGACGCCTCAGGCAAAGTTGTTACTCCTGGCTTTGTCGACCTTCACACCCACCTAGATGCCCAAGTTGGTTGGGATCCACTGATGAGTTCCAGTTCTTACCACGGTGTTACCACTGCAATGATTGGTAATTGTGGGGTTACCTTCGCTCCCTGTAGTCCTAAGAATCGCCGTTATTTGGCGGAGTTGATGGAGTCTGTAGAAGACATCGCCGCTGATGCAATTATGGACGGCCTCCCCTGGGACTGGACCACTTACGGCGAATATTTAGATTCCGTACAGGCCTTACGCCCTGCGCTAAACGTTGTTGGTCTTGCTGGGCACTCAGCCATTCGCTACGAGGCCATGGGCGACCGCAGCATGGACGAGGGCGCTCAAGCCACAGATAAAGAACTCGATCACATCGCACAAATGGTTAAGCAATCAGTGGAAGACGGCGCAGTGGGTTTTTCTACCTCGCGCTTTCTCCTGCACACAGTTCCAGATGGACGTTGCACACCAGGCACTTGGGCCGACTTGCGCGAGACAAAGGCTATTCAACAAGCAATCGTTGACGGCGGTGGTGTTGGCGCAATGTTTCAGTCTGCAAATGATATGCAAACTCGTTACGAAACTGAGTTGCAAATGTTTAGGGACGCCACCGATATCGGTTGTCAGGTGTTATTTTCCGGCGGTACCGGCCCCCAAGGTGATGGCGGTGTAGAGCGCTGGAATCAGTTTTTTGAGGAACAAAATGAAGGTGGCAAGCGGCTAGCTAGCCTTTGTCATACGCGCCCTAGTGGAGCATTTTTTGGACTGGCGCAACTGTCGCCGTTCACCAAAAGCTCCAGTGCTTGGAAAGACTTAATGGCGCTGCCAACCATTGCAGACCGTGTGGATGCCATGCGGCATGAAGCAACGCGCGCCAAGCTGATCACTGAGGGTATTGCCGCTGGAGACATGCAAAAGCTTGCGCACATGCTGCACCCCTTTGGTACAAATGAGACCCCAGATCTTGATTTCAATCGCCGTGCAAGTCTTGCGCAATTGGCTGAAGAAAGCGGCAAAGACCCGGTAGAAATTTATGTCGACCGGTTGCTTGCCTCCGAAGGTAGGGAATTCTTTAATTATTGGATGTTTGGCGGCCACCTTGAAAACCAATGGAAGTACATGCAGTTACCTCACGTGGTACCCATGCTGGGAGATGCCGGTGCCCACGTCGGTTTCTTCACCGATACCGATTCGCCAACCGTATTGCTTAGCGAACTAACTCGAGAGCAGGGCGTGTATACGTTGCCCGAGGCGATCCATCGTATTACTGGTAAGTCTGCGGAAATTATTGGTCTTAAGCAGCGCGGTGAACTCAAAGAAGGCTGGCATGCCGACATAAACGTCATTGACTATGCCAACCTCAGCACCTGCCACCCAGAATACGTTAACGACTTCCCCCATGGTGGTGGCCGCTTCATCGTTAAGGGAAAGGGCTATGCAGCCACAATCGTTGCGGGTGAGGTGATCATTGCTAATGGCCAGCACACAGGTAAACGACCAGGGCAAGTTATCCGCGAATTCATACGCGGATAAAGCCACAGCCTGCTAAGTAAGCACAGTAAGAAGAATAACTCGGCTGTCAGCTGGCCCTAAATTGGTGAAGGATTAAACGGAATGGAAGAACAAAGAAAGCTGCCTCTTGGCGTAAAAGCGGCCTATGGGTTTGGCTCAGTCGCTTATGGCGTTAAGAACAATGGTTTCGACTATTTCCTCTTATTGTTCTACAGCCAAGTGATCGGTCTAGATGCTCGGTTAGTGGGCATAGCCATTACCACGGCGTTGGTCTTTGATGCCATCAGCGACCCTATAATCGGCTATTGGTCAGACAACGTGCGCTCCAAATTTGGTCGGCGTCATCCGTTTATGTACGTGTCTGCGCTGCCGGTTGCGCTGAGTTATTTTTTCCTCTGGAACCCACCTGTTGAATGGTCAGACTCGGCAATATTTTGGTATCTGCTGGTCTTAGCGGTATTCATTCGCACCTTCATCACGCTATACGAAACACCTAGCGCAGCCCTTACCCCAGAGTTGTCGGAAGAATATACAGAGCGCAGTTCGCTACTCAGTTTTCGTTACTATTTTGGCTGGACCGGTGGTAACGCCATGACTGTGATGATGTTTTTCTTCATCTTCCCTGCGCTGGCCACCGCCACTATTCCAGACGGGCGTTTCAACCGCGAAAGCTATGAAATATTGGGCATAACCGGTTCTGTGCTCATCTTCATCTCAATAATGGTTTCGTCCATTGGCACGCACAGCCAAATTCCATTCCTGAAAAGCCCGCCACCCCAACGCAAAATGACCTTGTTGGGCATATTTAGAGAAATTTTTGAAACCTTGGCTAACCGATCCTTTATCGCATTATTTAGCGCGGCGCTTCTAGGTGCAGTTGCAACGGGACTTGCCGCGGCGCTGGCATTTTACTTCTACACCTATTTCTGGGGCTTCACTTCTATAGAGACTGGCATCATTACTATGGGTGTGTTTCTTGCGGCGCTCATCGGAATGATTCTTGCGCCGATTGTGACGAAGCGTTTTGGCAAGAAAAAAGGTGCCATGGCTGTTGGCTTGGTGGCCTTTCTTGGCGCGCCGCTGCCAGTATTCCTACGTCTCATTGACGTACTGCCAGAAAATGGCGATCCGTTCCTATTTTGGTTTGTTTTCGGCACCGGCGTAATCGACGTAGGTCTGATTATTTGTTTCCAAATACTGTTCTCTTCCATGACTGCTGACCTTGTTGAGCAAGCAGAGCTAAAAACAGGCCGACGCTCAGAAGGCGTATTCTTTTCCAGTGTGACCTTTGTGCGTAAAACAGTTCAGGGGCTAGGGCTCTTGGCCGCATCCTTTGTCCTCGCGCTGGCAGAATTCCCGGCGGGTGCAGCGGTGGATGAAGTGACCGATGAGTCTATTTGGCTGTTAGGGGCTTACTACGTCCCGACTATTCTTACGCTATGGCTTGGCATGATTGCGGTAATTTCGCTGTATAAGGTGGATGAGGAATCTCACACGGAGACCTTAAAAGCTCTTCAGCTTAGACGTCAGGAAACGGCTGCTGCTGAAAACCAAGGATAGATCTTGGCGGCCAGGGTACGAAGTAGCGCAGAATGTTGTGGGTAACGCAAAATAATAGAGCAGGCTATGAGTAAGAATAACCAGACTGAAGAAAGCGAGATCATTGAAACGGTACTTGCCTATTGTGAAAATGGCGGCACCCATTTACAGCCGGATGTTATGAAAATACCGGTGGTTGAATATACCGATCCAGAGCGGCTAGCCAGTGAGGTGGACATTCTCTTTCGGCAATTTCCCATTGTCGTCGGTCATGTCAGCCAGTTGGCGGCTCCCGGCGATTTCTTTACCCATGACGCTGCTGGCGTGCCCATGCTGATCACCCGCAACCGAGGCGGCGCAATTAAGGCATTTCTAAATGTTTGTCGTCATCGTGGCGCTCGTGTTGAGCAACAGGTCTGCGGTAAAGCCAACACCTTTTCCTGTCCATATCACAGTTGGACCTACGACTTAGACGGCAGGCTGCGCGGCTTGCCCAAGGATGCAAATTTCGGTGACATTGAAAAGTCAGAATTAGGCCTGGTTGAATTGCCTTCATTCGAACGCTTTGGACTGATTTGGGTAAGACCATCTACCAGCTCTACGCCAGTGGATATTGATGCTTGGCTCGCGCCAATGGCCGATCAACTACAATCGTTAGACCTACAAAGCCACGTGGTTTTTAAGCAGTGGACTGTGCCCCGAGAAATGAATTGGCATATAGCGTTGGAAGGCTTTCAAGAGCAATACCATTTTTGTTCTGCGCACAAAAACACGGCCTGCGCCGGCTATTTGGATAACCAAGGGGTGTTCCTTAATCAATATCCTCACGTTCGTCACTCGGTGCCGCTTACTGGGATAGAAAAACTTAAAGAGCAGCCCAGTGATGAATGGTCATATCGAAAAAACTTTATGACGCAAAATTACCTATTTCCCTGCAATTTTATTCAGGTAATGCCGGATCATGTATACATTCACACGATCATTCCAACAGGTCAGACAAGCTGCATATTTCAATGCCAAATGCTCATTCCCCAGGCAGCTGAGACAGTAAAGGCTGAGAAATATTGGCAGGCCAATTACAACGTAGTGGAACAAGTATTCGACGAAGACTTTGTTATAGGCGAGAGTATTCAGGCAGGACTTAACACTGGGGCCAACGTACATTTTACAATTGGTCGTTTTGAAAGCGGCCTGCAAATGGCGCGGCAGTCGTTGAACGATGCATTAGCCGGACGTCTGAAAGTTTAAAGATTAAAGTTTAAAGATTAAGCATTGGCTTAGTGCTGGTTAGGGTGAAATTATTCGATCTCAGATCTTGTGGGGAGGTACTGTGAAATACATAAGTGTAGGGGTAATACTGTTGTGCGCCTTAGTTTGGGGGGGTATCGCTAATCGTCACAGCATTGTTATTGAGCTGATGAGCAGCGGCCAGCCGCCACCACTCAATGCCGCAACTGATGAGGGCGCTGACGCGGTTTGGTTTAATGATTACTTCACAGTTCAAGCACTAGATGAGCGTACCTTTGCCATTGGCGAGCCGCGCTATGCCCAGCAAAATTACAGCTATCTGATGGTTGGCAGTGAGCGTGCTGTGCTCTTCGATGCAGGCCCAGGCTTCCGCAATATCCGCGAGGTTGCCGAATCTCTGACGGACCTACCTATAACTTTTGTGCCCTCCCATTTTCACTACGACCATACCGGCAATGAAATCACTTTTGATCGAGTTGCTGTGGTCGACTTGCCGTATATTCGCGCCCGCGCAGTAGATAATCAGTTAACTCTAAGTGGTCCTGAGCATTTGGGTGTGGCTGAAGGGGTTGCTGCACCCACCTTAAGTATTAATGAATGGCTTGCCCCGGGTTCCATGATGTTTCTTGGCGATCGACAACTACAAGTGCTGTATACGCCGGGTCATACAGACGATTCTATTTCGCTACTGGATTTGACCAGCGGCTTTTTGTTCAGCGGTGATTTTATTTATCCGGGGCCGCTTTATGCCTTTTTGTCTAACAGCAATATGGGCGACTACCTTGCTGGCGCTGAAACGGTGATAAGCCAGCAGTTGTTAGTTACCGAAATTTATGGCGCCCACCGCGTAAGATCGCCGGGTGCGCCCAAGCTAGGCATAGAAGACGTACAAGATCTGCGCAAAACACTGCTAAGTATTCGCGCAGGCGCAGCCAGTGCCAATGGTGTTTACCCACGGGAATACATAGTTAACGAACGCATGATATTGCTGGCCGAGCCTGAGTTTTTGCAAGCCTGGCAGTCCACTAATAGGGAGTGAAATGAACATAGCAGTTAGCGCAACAGAACAAGAATTGATTGCGGCGGCGGAAGCCCTTCAGCCTGAGCTGGAACGTCGCAGCGGAGAAATCGATAAGTTACGACAGTTACCACAAGATTTAGCAGACAAGCTTGCCCAGCTCGGCTTTTATCGTTTGGTGGTGCCAGAAGACCTCGGCGGTCTGGGGATTTCGCCAGAAGCCTTTTGTAAAATTTGCGAAACCCTGGCTATGGCAAACGGCTCAACGGGTTGGTGTGTCTTTATTGGCGCCACCTCGCAATATTTATTTGGCGCGCTGCCCGCAACTCAATTAGAGAAAATGTTGCAAAACCCTAATGTGATCACCAGTGGGGTGTTTGCAGATATGGGCACTGCGTTGTTTGAGGAACAAAATGGTCAGCCGGGTTATCGTATTAACGGCCACTGGCGTTGGGGTTCAGGTTGCCACAATGCACAATGGATTTCGGGCGGTGTGCACGAAGTAGATGTTGAGGGCCAACGCACAACCCAAGGGGCGCCCCTGACCCGAGTGTTTTTTAAACCTGAAGAAATTGCTATACACGATAACTGGCATGTTTCTGGTATGCGTGGCTCAGGGTCTAGTGACTATGTCGCAAACAACGTTTGGGTGTCTGCAGATAGACTTTCAGGCAATGTGGAAGACACGGCTCAAGCATCTAAACCTATATATCAGTTCCCTAAGTTTGCATTGTTAGGTATTCCCATTGGCGCAATTTGTTTGGGTATGGCGCGAGCCAGTGTGGAGGAAGTGATTCGGGTGTCTAAGGAAAAAACGCCACAAGGCAGCCGTCGTACATTGGCGCTACGCCCCTCCTTACATATAGATCTGGCTGAAGCAGATACGGCGCTCAACGCAGCAAGAGCGCTGTTTTATCAAAGTATTCAAGAGGGCTGGCAGGCTGCCCAATCTGCTCCCGGCAGTTTGCAAGATCGCCGCGCTATGCGCACGGCAACTGTGCATGCAGTGAATGTGTCAATTCAAGTCATTGATAAAATGTACAGCGTCATGGGCGGCACTTCCGTGTTTGAGACCTCTTGCCTGCAGCAACATTTTCGTGATGTACATGTGGCATCTCAGCATATGATGGTAGGTGAACCGATTATGGAACTCGCTGGACGGGTAATGTTAGGTTTAGATGAAGAAGCTTTTGGGCTCTAATTTTTGCCTGAGTCGATAAGAAATAAGGAATACTAATGGATTTAAAATTTGGTCTTGGTACGCCCAGTAATCTTTGGTCTTTGGACTGGGAGGCGCGTAAACAAGCGGTCAGCGAAATAGCTGACTCGGGTTTTGATCATATTTTTATGGCGGATCATGTTTCTTTCAGAAACGGCTCCGGTACCGATGGTTTTGTTGAGGTGGCGTCACTGTCCCAATTACACCCAACCATTGGTGTCATGACGAGTATTTATCTATTACCCCTCCGGCATCCTTTGCCCGTGGCTCGGCAGCTTGCCAGCATGGCGAGAATTGCTCCTGGTCGGTTGATTTTTGGTGTGGGTATTGGCGGCGAAGATCCCCATGAGATGGAAGTGTGCGGCGTTAATCCACGGCGTCGCGGAGTGCGAGCAAATGAGTCGCTAGAGATCATAACGGGCCTGCTTAAGGGTGATTCTGTGACATTTTCTGGGCTTGAGTTTGACGTCACTGATGCAATTATTAAGCCCACGCCGAAGATACCCATACCCATCATAGTCGGTGGTCGTTCCGATGCAGCGCTTACACGAGCTGCGCGTTTCAGTGAGGGTTGGATTGGCGTATGGTGTTCTGCTCGAAGATTTTCTGAAGCAGTTGCAACTGTTGCCCGTGAGGCCGACGAGCTGGGTCGCGGTGATGTTAGCTGGTGTCATGGTTATCAGCCATGGATCGGTGTGGACAGAAACGATCCTGCGAAAGCGCATAAAGCGGTGAAGGAGGGCATGGAAGCCTTTTATCAAATTCCTTTTTCTAAGTTCGAGCGCTATACACCCTCGGGTACGCCTGCGCAGGTGGCTGCGCAACTGGCGCCCTACATAGAGTCAGGTTGTCGCTTATTCAACCTAAAAGTTTGCGCAGAACATCCTGAAGAGGAAGTGGCTTTAGGCGCTGAGGTAATAGAAGAGCTTCGACGTTTAGCGGGTTAAAAGATACAGCCGATATAATCAATGGGTTACGCAACCGCGGTGTAACCAAAATTAACAAAAAATGAGCCGCGAGCGGCGAGCAAGAAAAGACAAGAAAAGACAAGACAAGAAAAGGAAAGGAAAGGATATGGCCAGAATAAAATTGTTAGCCGATGAGGAGTTGGATGAAACAACTCGGGCTAATGCACAAGCTATGGAAGCGAGGGGACTAGACACCTCTACCCTGCGGGGTTTGGCGAATAGCCAGGACTTCTTTAACTTATACAACCAGTTCTATTACCCAGCTCGTAAAGGTCACTCGTTGCCCGAGAGTCTTATTGAAATGGTTCGGCTTAGAATTGCCAGACACAATGACTGTTTTACCTGACTAAATGTGCGCCTCCTGCAGTCTGCAGGAGATCTGACCGAAGCAAAAATTGCTCAACTTGACCTAGATAAAAGTTTAGATGCTTTTACAGAAGACGAGCAGTTGGCGTTGGAGTACGCAGATAGGCTAGCCACTGACCATCACAACATGGACGATGATTTTTTCGCTCGAATCAAAGACCACTACAGCGACCCGCAGGTGTTGGAGCTGGGTATGATGATTGGGCAGTTTATTGGTTTTGGCAGAGTGTTGACGGTACTCGACCTAGAGTCGAAGTTCTGCACGGTGGATGATATGGGCAGTTAACTGTCAGCGCTGACCCCTGCAGCCACTGTTTGCGCTCTGGCTGCTTAACTAGAAATCGCCAGTTAGACAGCCATTTTGTGATTCTAATCTTGCGCAGATTTAAATAGACTTAATCCACTTGTCGTTGTGGGCCAGGGAAAAAACGGTTAGTGCGCGCTTGGTATCGAATATAATCAGGCCTCTTTTGCATAGAAAAATGCTCAGACGGCACGGCCCCGGTTGTATACACCAATGTGCTGTACATGGCTTTGGAGGTCATTAGTAGACCGGCTCCGAGCAACACCCACACTACGATATTCTCAGTACCTTGCAGCGCAAGCCATGAAGGTACTGCGGCTAGCGCAATGCCATTCCAAACCATCCACTCATAGAAGTAATTTGGATGGCGGCAGTAGCGCCACAAACCCACATCGCACACTTGTCGAGTTTTGCCCTCGCGCTTCATCTTAGCCAAAAAACTGACCTTTTGAAAATCTGCGACACTCTCCAGAGTGAATGCTATAAACCAAATGGCAAGGCCTACTAACTCAAGTAGCGAGAACTGTGGGTTAGTATTGGAAGCTATGAGCAGAATAGGTAGCGCCAAAAAAGAAGCATTAGCCAAGCCCTGGGATAAAGCCTCTCCCTGTAGGGCCAGTGCTGTGTTGGTTTTGCCTTCTTCGGCAAAGCGGATATGTTGATATTGGTAGCGAGGAAACTCTCTCTGCAAAAGCCCTAAACGCCATAAGTTCAGCGCGCCTATACCCATGCGTAGTCCAACCAAAATGACTACCGCGCTGACGGTGAGTGAGCGTAACCAATAGCCGTCACTGAACCAGTAACTGAGTACACCCAGCAAAACCAAGCCCCAGGGCCAACCAATATCAACGTAGTTCATGCGGCCAGTGCGCCAAATGGGTAAGCAAACCACCAGTGCGAACAACACCAGCTGTGCCAAGCCGTTGACTAGTCCAAGAAACGAGAAGGTTGTGCTAACCAGTAGCAACACCCATCCAGATATGAATAGGTATAAGGGGCGGAAGTAGTTCATGAGCCGATTGTTCTTCTTTTTATTATTATTGTTGTTGTTATTATTATTGGCCAAAGGAGCATGCAAATCGCATAGCGATTTTTGTAGTTGAGTATCCCAGTGCTTGCCAGGGCAATGTTACCCTAAAAGAAACTTTCTTGTGCCAACGGGCTGCTGCCTAAATGTTGAGCGACCGCTTAGGCAGATTGGTTAAGCGGTGCGCTCATGTTTAATGGTTATCAGACATTACTGGATTGTTTTTACAGTGGTTTTATTCTCCAGTGTTGTTGCTTTTTTGCCGCCATACCTCATTCAGCACTTTGAACGGTGTCATGGCTACAGGCCAGCCAGCACAGTGCCCCGCATTGACCTATGCCGCAGCTATAGCGAGACGCTGGCAAATCTAAATGTTTGCGTAGCACCGACAAAAGCGGTTCATTTTACCAATCGGCGATCGCAGTTCGTGTAACACCATTTTTATTCATGCCTCACAGCGTGCTCCTCAGATATCCTCTATGAAACGTTAATCGTGACGGTGCGTATTTTCGAGATGGCCTGAAGCAGGTGAGAGTGGGGTGGCGCGAGGGTCTCGAAGCTAGTCGGTTGAGCGGAAAGTTTGTGCCACAAGCTTTTTCGCATAAGCCTTATTCACCGTTTCAAAACGAATGAGCACCTTGTACCACACGGCGCCAAAGAGCTCGTCAATGGCCACATCTATATCAATATCTTGGGAAAATTCGCCTTTTTCCTGAGCGTGCTCGAAGGCCTGCATAATTGGATTAATCCTTGGCAGGTAAACGGCTTCGGCCATACGTTGATAAAGTTGCGGGTCGCGGTGGGCCTCTGCCAACACGCATATGGCAGCTTGGCGGCAATCAGTGCGGCCTATCTGACTGCCAAAGGCAAAAAGCGTGTGCTCAAGGTAGTTCACAAAAGGTGCTTTTTCGTCGTATGGGGCCAGCGGGGGCAACAGTCGGTCACGCCATACCTCTAACACTAAGTCGGCTTTGGAACTCCACCAGCGATAAATAGTCTGTTTGCCGACGCCCGCTTGGCTAGCGACTTTTTCAATTGAAAAATCAACATAGCCCGATGATCCCAGTAACTTTACCGTGGCCTCTAAAATCGCCTCATGGGATTTTGAATTGCGTCGTGACTTGTCTGGTTTCACGCTCATTTAGACACCTATATTTTCCTCAGAATTTCCCTCAGATTCATTCTTAGAGTTTTTCATAATAACTTGCATTGGTAACCTGCATTTGCAGCTGCGCTTTTAGCAGCGGTTTAAGTGTTGCATAAAAAAATGGTGAAGGCAGCGCATTCTACGTTGGATTGACTCAAACTTCGCGTAGCGGGCCTGGTTGCCCTAGTTCAGTGAATACTTCCGCTTTGTTGACGAATGCATAAGCTAAAAGCCGCGCATAAAAACTTATGCAAGGCTAGGTTCGAAGTTTCTATTCAATGCTGTAACTGGGTTTTATCTTGGTTGCTACCCTCTAACAAATGTATGCAGCGTAAGCGCTGTTTGTGTCGCGGGTAGGCAGGCGCGAAAAATAAGTGGTCATCACAGCGGTAGAGAAGCTTAAACCGTTAGAACCAGTATGTTCACAGAATAGATTAAAAAAAGAGCCGACCACAGCTTGAATTGGCTGGGCATACTGATGACTAATATCATTAACAGAATTCCGATAGAGGGAACGATCAAGGACGGCAGAACTGGATACCCATATAAAACTATATTCAGGTAAGGTCCAACGAAAAAATATAACAACATGGAAAGCGCTGACAGCCGACCAAACTGCTGGCTCTCATCAAGCATATCTAACGTGCCTTCGCCCGGTTCACTCAACGCCATTTCAGCCGCCCCGTAGAGGCAAGAGCAACCAAAAACTAAAACAATGAAGTCAATAAACTGCCATTGTTCAATTACCCGCAGGCCCCATCCCACCCACCAAAGTTGCAGGACATACAACATAATGCAGAAGGCCCAAATAGCGGATGACCAGTGAAAACTGATTCTATCTTTGGCTCGGATAAGCATTGCAGCGTTGTGCAGTAATCTCGTAATGGCCAAGCCCAAAATGATAGATACGGATATAAAAATGTACTCATGTTGGGTCATTCGGTGTTCTCTTTAGCGCAATGAAAGCTACGCAGGCTGTGGCTATCTCGTAGATGAGTGCGCCATAAGTATAAGCAGTAAGTATCTGGTCGGTCATTAGCAACGATGCTAACCGCGCCATAGCTAAACTGCCAATGGCCAAAAACAATACGATCAAGCCGGACCGATAAAACTCCGGTTTCAAAAAAGCCAGCAAGAAAAACACGCCCAGGCCTGTCTGCAGCCCACCATACATTGCGCCGACTTCTGCGAACGCATCGCCATTGCTGATGATCAAGCCGGCAAAAGCTGCAGGGGTAGCGGGCGAGATTAAGCACACCGCGCCATAAGAAATTAAAATGAGAGCGGAGACGCCGAGAATAGTCTTACCTAACATCATTTTGTCCTTGCCTAGATTTCGGAGCGGTTAGGATACAGGTATTAGGCGTGACAAGTGGTCTGCTTGAAGAGGGAAATGGCGTTGCTTGATGATCTCTTTGGACGGTGCCAGTATAGTGAGGAGGGAGATCTTTATGTTTGCAGCGGTTTACACCTGCTTAGTTCGGTGCATTGGAAACTGAGCTCTGTAAGTTCTAAACAACACTTTAAACATCACTTTAAAAAGCGGGGAAAGCAAGATGGCTTACGTAGAAAACCGAACAATTCACGATGCGGATGCTCATGTCATGGAGTTCCCGGAAAAGATTGTTGAATATATATCAGAAAAATTTAAGTCAGATTTTAAGCCGCATATCAGAACCCGCGATCAAAACTGGGTGGACGAAACAACAGCCCTGCATGACGATCCAGAGTTTAAGGCCGGGGCTGAAGAAGAGATTATGACAAGACGCGGGCACGAGGCCCTTGGCGCGTTTCGCAAGGAAGATCGTGCCAAAACATTAGACTACCTCGGATTTGCCAGCCAGTTAATGTTCACCTCGGACGCATTGGATAACTACGGGTTAGAAACAGGGCAGAACAATGCCTTGGCCTGTGAAGTGGCGCGGGCGCACAACCGTATGATGGCGGATTTTTGCAGTGTCGATAAACGCTTGCTGGCCACCGGCTATGTGCCTTTAGTGGATATTGAGCAAGCACCTAAGATTGCCAAAGAAGCACTGGAAATGGGATGCAAGGGTTTGGTCATTCCATCGCGTTGTCCTCCAGGCCACAGCCCCAGTCACATAGGCTTAGAACCGTTATGGTCGTTGGCTGAAGATGCCGGCGTGCCTATTCTGTTTCATGTGGGCGGCGAGCATAAGATGAACCCGGACTATCACGAAACAGGCCAAGGTCCAGTGCTTGATTTCCATGGGGGTGCAGAGAATTTCATCTCAACAAGTTATATGACGATACCTCTGGCCCTTTGGCAAACACTGTCTGTTTTGATTGTAGATGGTGTATTTGATCGCCATGAAAAGCTTAAGTTTGGCGCCATTGAACTGGGCGCTAGCTGGGTGCCAGGTTGGATGCGCTACCTAGACTCCGGTGCAGAAGCCTTTAAGAAAGGCGAAGACCGGTTAAAGAATCTCTCGGCAAAACCCAGTGAAATTGCCCAACGCCAATTCCGTGTAACGCCTTATCCTCACGAGCCAACAGATTGGATTATTGAGAATACAGGCCCAGACGTTTGCTTGTTTTCCTCTGATTTTCCTCATGTTGAAGGTGGACGGAATCCGCTTAAGCGATTTGAGACTGCTTTAGCGAATACTTCAGTAGAGAAAAAGCAGGGTTTCTATCGGGACAACTTCATTGATCTGATGGGTGCTGGGTTAGATGCATCGCTGCATGGTCAGCCTTATAGCGAGTAAGGCTCTTTCAACCGAACAATGTAGTCTAGGTTTACCGCCTCATGTGTTGCTACATGAGGCATCTAATTTTTTTTCGGGAAGTGGTGATAATGTCTTCAGCAGTAACAAATACAGTCACAGGACCATGGCGTCGGCCAAAAAATACGTCGGCAGATGAGAAGGGGGGTATTCATGATGATGACACCGCTCAAGGTTTAGGCTTTGAAGGCGGCACCATCGCCGGCTCTATCCATATGGAACAATTCCCACCAATGCTGGTGGATTACTTTGGTGAGGCCTGGTGGTCCAACGGTGGCATCTCGCTATACTTTAAAGCGGCCACAATTGACCACGAGCCAGTGCGTTGCCTGCTTCAACCTATCAGTGAAACCAAAGCGCGTATTTGGATGGAGAACGAAGCGGGCGCTGTTGTAATGGAAGGCTCGGCATCGTTAGGCGATGACAAAGATTCGGAAGTGAGTAGGCGTATTGCCGCCAACCGACAAGCCAGTGATCTGCGCATGATGGCTGACGTGGTCATTGGCGCGCCGTCGCCACAAGGCACTGTGCATGTCATTGAGGAAAGTATTGATACACGGCTTGCGGTGATTACAGAATCCACGGACTGTTATACAGATGCCACGCTCTATGGTGGCAGAGTTGTCCCAATGGCAGAGTGCATTCATTCTTTTAGAGGTGTGGAGGAGGATATTATTCCTATCCGCGGGCCTTATGTTGGGCTGTTTGGGGCTATTGAGGTCCAGTACTTGGGCGCGCCGGTTGTAGCCGGTCGGGACTACACGGTACACGGACATGTTGTTGCGCTTTCTGATAGCCCGAAGACTGAAATTATTTGGTACACGGCGTGGTTGAGTGACCCAGTGTCTGGCGAAAAAGTGGCGCGCATGACCAAGATGGACAGGTTGATGAAAGATGCCTCGCCGCTATGGACCCAGGCTTAGTTCTCAGTTCTCAGTTCTCAGTTCTCAGCTCTCAGCTCTCAGCTCTCAGTCTTAGTTCTTAGACTTTGGTTTTTGCGACGCTCGCACTAGGTCGATTTGTTGTTCTATTTTGAGCAGGTCTTTTGTCACTTTTTTGCGCCCGCTATGCGCTCAATGCCCGACAAAATATAGCGCACAGCAAGCTCAATGGTCTCGTCTTTATCTAGGCCTGCTTGAG
Source organism: uncultured Gammaproteobacteria bacterium (assembly GCA_913060615.1). GTDB lineage: Bacteria > Pseudomonadota > Gammaproteobacteria > Pseudomonadales > Azotimanducaceae > UBA4421. The sequence continues at coordinate 14,672 of CAJXUL010000010.1, forward strand.
CGGTGAGGTCTGCGGCAGCTATTGAAGCCCCGGACGACATGCGGATAACTAACTGTGCTTGGCGCTGATCCAGTTGGTATTGCGTAGCTGCCATGTCCACCAAAAAACGTGCGCTGCGCCGTCGGTGCTTGTCTTCTTGATCTTTTATTGCGTGTGCAATCTCGGGTTGCGAAAGCAGTAGCGGTAGAATGTTCCCTGGTGCTTGATGGTCAAAATTACTGGTCACAGAAATGCGCACAATGTCTTCAAAGGTCTTTGCTTCCAGCGCCGCTGCATTGGAGGCGTCAACAAAATTGCGGTACTCGCGTTGCAGTAGCGCTTGCAGCAATGCCGGGCGATTTGCAAAATAGTTGTAGACCAGTGGCGCGGATACCCCTGCAAGCTTTGCTAACCCTTCCATCGTGAATGCCTGCAAACCCTGATCAAGGACCATACAACTGGCGGTATCAAGCAATTGATCATGCCGAGCTTGGGGCGAGAGCCTTGTTCTTATTTTCGCTTTCTCTTTCGCTTTTGGTTTGGCTTTTGCTGGGGTTGGGATTTGTGTCATGGGTTGAGTTTATCTTTATTATTGACAGTCTTAAATAGCGGGTTTACTTTAGGCAGCCTAAAATAAGCCACTTGGACAGTCATCATGAAGACCTACGCCCAGCACCGCCGTATTATTGACGCAGACTCGCACCTAATGGAGCTGGACGATTTTTTACATAACGCTGCGCGCCCAGAACACCTAGGTTTTGTGCCCTCTATGCATGACCAAAAGAGCTTGCCGGTTCACAAAGAAGGCTTGGAGAAAGGTCGTGCCCTGCTTGCGCGTAGGCAACAAGAGCCTGAAACAATGGCCAAGTTTGAAGCTTCAATGATGGATAACACCAAGAGCGGTTGGTCTCGTATAGGTGCTTTCGACCCGCAAGAGCGCTCCCACACGCTTGATTTGCTCGGCTTCGAGCAGCAGATGGTATTGCCCACTTACACGTTACACCAAACGCTGCATGCCGCCACAGATGAAGCCTTGGCTGCAACGGCCATGACATTGAACAAAGCCATGGCAGATTTTTGTGCCCATGACTCGCGTCTTAAAAGTATTGGTTATCTGCCAATGAACCTTGGCCCAAAGGTGGCAAAACAAATTTTAGACCAAGGCTTTGCAGACGGCTGCTACACCTTTTTAGTGCCGACCAATGAGCCATCTGCAGAGCAACGCTCGTACACGCATGCAGACTTTGATCCTATTTGGGCAGGTTTTGCAGAGCAGGGTGTACCCGTGGCGTTGCACACGGCGGCAAATGGCGATTACAACGCGGTATCGCCTAGTTTCAGAAACAACGGGAGGACGCCGATTGCGCTGGGCGGTGATGCGCCATTTGGCGAACTTGGGCTACTGAATATTGGCGCCAGTGCGCAATTGTTTTTGTCGGCAATGATCTTTGACGAGGTATTTGCTCGCCATCCAAATCTACAGGTACTCAGCATGGAACACGGCGCATCTTGGGTGCCAGGTTGGTTGCAGCAAATGGATTTCACGGCAAATACGTTTAAGTATTTTCGTAAATTTGTTGAGAAACCGTCTGAAACTGCCAAACGCCACCTTAAGTTTTCTCCGTTCTCTGGGGAGCCTGTGGGCTGGATCATAGACAGTATTGGTCCAGACATGTTGGTGTTTGCATCAGATTACCCGCACCCAGAAGGTACAGCTGATCCCATTAAAAGGTTTGAGCGCAGCATGCCCAACTGCGATCAAGAGGTAATGGACAAATTCTACTACGGCAATATGTTAGAGCTGATGGGGGGCGCGTAAGCGCCCCGCACATCGACTTTTCTTAGCTTAGCAGATCAGTGGGCTAGGTCTGTTCCTCGACGGCGCGCCAAGCGGCGTCGAAAGCTGCATCCATGAGGGCTAATGCCTCGGAATCTGAATTAGCGATTGAAATACGTCCAAACTGCGCCCGTCCAATCTCGTGAGGTGCTTGGCCTTTCTTCCACTCGGGGTCATCTAATGCGAGGTAGGGGTAGGCGTAGCCATGAGGAATACGGTTTACCATGACGGCGAGAATGTCTTTTTCGTGGTCAAACCCTTGTGCCCCCATGAGTGCCTGTAGTTGGCTGCGAATTTGCGCTTCATAACTGGCAAAGGGCGTGGTGTAAATTTTATGTCGTCCTAGACGCAGCTGTTCGCGCCCAGTTAGGTTGCCCTTGGGGCCGGTCATCGGTGAATGCATCAAACACAACACCATGGGGTCATCTGGTCCGCGCGGGGGTTCGTAACCACCCACTGTCATAGTTGGGGCGCAGCTCACCCATTGAAATGTATCGTAGGGGCATTGGAAAAAGGTAGCGCCTAACTTTGCAAATGCGTGCCCATTTTCTAGCAGCACGCTGGCGTAAACGAAGGGCGTTTTCACACCGTAATTTAGGCCCTCTTTCTGGCGCTCAGGCATTTCCGGGCAGAGGTGGGGTATGAGGTTGTTGTAGCAGGCCAAGACACAGCTATTAGCCGTGACGCGAAGTGCCTTGCCCCCACTGACATAGTCCACTTCCACCCGTTTTTTCTCAACTTCGCGCACGCCAACCACAGTGCTATTAAGCCGCATTCGAGTGCTGCGCCCGTTTATGTCTAATTCGGAGTAGTCAAAGTGGGCGATAGCGACGTCTTCCGGACCCTGCATAGTTGGCGCAACGTCGGGGATAAGTTTCTGCGTGAGCAGTCTAGCGATAGAGGCATTGCCATCAGGAAACATGCGCACCTGTATAACGCTGTCGAGAATAGAGCCGCCTAACGAGGCCAAAGTCTTGCCAACCCAACCCATTGAATTTATACCGCTGGCGACGTTGCTGATTGCTTCTGCCACTGTGAGGTGCCAGCCAGAAACGCCGCCCATATGAACAATAACGGCATTCAGAATGGGGAGGGTTGATTCCTCAAGACCTACCTTTTCCAAGAGGAATTGGTTGTAGCTGACGGTGTTTATATACCGCCATTTCTCGCTTAGGGACAAGCCTGCTAGGAAGTCTTGGGTGCCGCCGAAAAAAGCAATGAGCTTATCTTGTTCACTCCGTGCAATGGGCAGTTTGCGAACTGTGGAGGCATAGCCTTCACCGCCGAACATCGCCGCGAACCAGTTACCACCGATGACCACGTGGCCGTTTGCGCCGGGCAGTGCAATGCCATTGTCTGCGTCAAACTTACCGGCCAGCACCATATCAGCCGGCGTTTGTTGGTCCATGGCGGCGATAAAATCCTCGTCGATGCCTATGTCATTCATCAGCTGGGCAGCTGTTTTGCTGTAATCATTTGGCGCTTCCAGATTCTGAGCGCCCCCTAAGCAGAGCATCATTCTGCCGTTGTGGTGAAATTCATTGCGCTTTGCGTGGCCGCCAAAGTCATCGTGATTATCAAGCAGCAGTATGCGTACGTCAGGCCCCATTTTTTTGCGGTAATACCAGGCGGTTGCCAAGCCACTCATACCCGCGCCGACGACCACTAAGTCATAGTGCTCACCTAGAGACTGGTACCGCGCGGGTTTTTCGCCGCGCCAAGCCAGTGCATGGGCGACCTCGAAAGAGCCTTTATGACTGCCGCGCATGCCAGTGAGGGTTGGCGGATAGTAAGTAGAAGGGGAGAGTGAGTTAGGCGCTGGGCTTGAGCCGTTTGGCGCTGCGGCTAACGCTTTTACGTCGGTGCCAAAACCTTGCAGAAGCAGACCACTGCCACCGATGGCCACGCCATTAAAAAAATCTCTACGGCCTATTTTTGTCGCCATTGTTATCTCCAAACACTTCCGTTGGTTAACATTTCTTTCTAAACGTCGCTTCACATGTCACTTTACATGTCGCTTGACAGGTTCTAGCATGTCGATTGACATGTCAACTGTTGAGGTCTACCCACATTGAGTGAGCGCAAAGAACAAATTTTGCAAACTGCCATCGAGATAATTGCCGATGAGGGCTATAGCAGCCTGACCATGCGTGCCTTAGCCCGAGCAAACGGGCTGAAACTAGGTGCATTGCAATACCACTTTAAAACTTGGGAAGACATGATGAGGGCCTTGGTTGCTCAGATTGCAGGTCACTACCGGAAATCCTTTGACGCGATTCAAGTGGGTGGCGCGCCTACAGTGCGCGACTGTGCTTTGTTCTTGCTCAGTGAGCCAGCAACTGACGCCAAGTTAAGCGACAGGCTTTGGCCGCAGTTATGGGCGATGCAGCAAGTTGAGCCGCTGGTAGCCGATTTGCTGGACGACGTTTATTCGGAATTTTTAACAACTTTCGAAAAAGCCCTCGCACTAGAGGGCAGTGAGGCACCTCGAGCAGAGGCGTTGGCGTTGCTGGCAATGTTAGAAACCGGATCGCTTTTTACCGGTAACGGTAGACGCTGGGAAAGTGATAGAGCGGATGTGAACGCCGTGGTGATGAAATTTATTGATGCCAGATATGGAGAAAAACTTTGAACCTAACAACTTCTATTAACCACAGACTTAACTATTCAATATACAGGCTGGGTTTTTGGTCAGCGATTATTGCGATTGTGACGGCGGTAGTTACAATGTTCACCCCACTGGACGTGCCAAGTGGTTTCACTGCTGAACATGGCGATCGCGTAGCGTGGTTGAATGCGAATCGAGGTGTTTTTATCGTCGGTTGGGTAAATCAAATTGTCGCAATGCTGAGTTTCTCTGGTGTGTTTTTTGCGCTCGCGTGGCGCATATTCGGTGATAGCTCGCTACGCGCCATACTCGCGGCCATGGTTGTGCTGATGTCGGTTATGGCCTTTATCATCCCCAAGTTTATTGCCGTTTGGACGATCCCTCTACTGGCTGACGCCATTGCAAGTGGTGCAGCGAATGCTGATCTTGCGGATCCTTTGCTGCGGCTATTGAATGTCTCTGTACCCTTTTCTCTGTATACGTCTTTCGACTATCTGGGGTTCTGGCTCTATTCCGTGTTCGCCTTATTGGTCGCAGCGCCCCTCTATAGCGAGGCCTTGTCGCTGAAAGTTTGCTCCATATCCCTAGGCGTGTTCGGCGTTATTTATCAGTTAATGCTGTTGGCATTATGGCGTGGTGACATCGCTGCAGTAGACATTGAAGGCTACTTTCTCAGTGCAGCTGGGCTGTTGATGATCGCCGCGGTTGCCACGGTATTTCACTCAAAGGATGCGATGATATTGCTCAAGATTGAGGCCGGTAGCTGAGCGTCGAATTTGCTTTTACCCAACGGTAGCGCCCCCCAATCTCAACGGATGTGAATGATTTGATTGGTTTATGCGCCGCTTTGATGGTTCGCTATAGGCGTTAACGCAGCTCACAACAGGTGAACGCATCGGTAGCGAATTTGATGGTAAAACCTAAGCGCGCGTGCGTGCTAAAGACTTTGCTTTTTTTTTGACCCTGTAATAGCGTTATTGCAAATTGAGGGGAGATAAGCGGTTTGGCGCACGCAGAAAATACAGCGGAAAATAAAACAGAAAACCAATCTGAAACAAAGGTAGATAAACGCGGGGATCTACACGAGATTCCTACCGTTAATTGGCTAGATCTAGAAAGCAATCGCAACAAGTTCATGCAAGACCTGCGCTACGCGCTTTCGGAGTGCGGGTTTCTGGTCCTGACCAATGCTCCGGGACTAGATGAGGACTTTCAGCAACGCGCCTTTAAAGAAGTGCGTGGTTTTTTTAACGCACCTATGGACATTAAAAAGACAGCGCATATTTCCAATACCCCGTATTTTCGCGGCTATTCCCTGCCCACACCAGCAGATCGTGGTCAGGGCCAGGTGATTGAAAACTTTCAATACGGCTTTGAGCAGCAACCTGTGTGCGCCCATGACGATACCACTCAACCCATTCATAAACGGTTGTTTCGTGGGCCCAACACTTGGCCTAAGTCAGATTCAATGCTGGGCTTTCAACCGCTGATAGAAGATCTGAATCTTACCTATCACCGTTTGACTCACCAATTGGGAGAGCTGATTGTTGAGTCGCTGGGTGAAGATCCTGCGCAGTTTAGCGAGTATTTTGACTTTGATGACCCAGACCTTGCGGCCAGCCTAAACCATAACTTCAGCATGGATGTGTTTACAGAAGAAGCACAAGAACAAGTGCGCACCTCATACGAGCAGTTCGACAGCAAAACTGTTGGCGCGCATATAGATGGCCCGCCGTTTGTCGCGCTATTGATTAATGACCGCCCCGGTTTACAGGTGGTGGCGGGTGAGGGCCGTTGGATGGATGCGCCTGTCACTTGCCGTACGGCACCTGGAGACTATTCCGTGCCGGTCATTCCCGGATCTGTGATTGTTAACACCGGCGGTACGCTGATGCATTTAAGCGAAGGGCGCTACTCCGCCACGCTGCACCGGGTCAACACCACGCTCATTCCCAAAGGGGAGACGCGGGTGTCTATGCCTTACTTCTTGCTGCCAAAGATGGAAGGCGACCTAATACCCTTCGGCAAATCTAAGGTTTCTGTTGAGGGAGCGGCGGGTTACAAGGCTGGACGTGATCGTGGCGCTAATGCCTGTGTGAATAGAATGGGCACCTTCCCACAGGTGACGCGTCGCTGGTGGGTGGAGGAGTTTAAAGAGTTGAGCGAACAGCAGCGCGAGGAGGTAGAAGCTGAAACAGCAGCGGCTTATAGCTTGGCGGCGCAGCGCGGCAAGCGTTATAAAGAAAGCGCCAGTAAATAGTTTTTAAGAAGCCTGTAAGAAGTTTTTAGGTAGCTGTTAAGTAGCTTTCGCCAAACACCAAACTCGGGGAGATCTAAGTATGAGCACAAGCGAAAACACAGCTTTTTGGATAGTCACAGGTGCGGCGTCGGGTATCGGCGCGGCGGTTGTCAGAGCTGCAAGACACACTGGCGTCAATGTACTTGCCCTAGATGTAGATGAAGCAAAAGGTTTAGCCCTGGCCAGTGAGACCGGCGCGCTGTTCAGGCGCTGTGACATCAGTGATATGGCGCAGTGGCAGCAGTTGGTTGAGTTTCTCAACGCTGCTAAGACAGAGTTCGGGTCGCCAACACATATCCATTTGAATGCAGGCATTCAGATTGCGCCCCCAGACGCGCCGCTGTCTGAATATCAATTAGAAGCGGTAACCCTTGAGCGCTACAGACGCATGATGAGCGTTAATGTGGACGGCGTGGTGTTTGGTTTGCAGTCACTTCTACCGCTCTTGTCTCCAGGCGCGGCCATTGTTGTGACCGCATCCCTTGCCGGTGTAACCCCTTATTCTGTAGACCCGCTATACGCCATGAGTAAGCACGCGGTAGTAGGCTTGGTGCGCAGCCTAGCGCCAGAGCTAGCAACGCGCGGTATCAACATTCACGCCCTATGCCCTGGCGCAGTGGATACTCCAATTATCCCCCATGCGCAAAAAACCGAGGATGCTCGCTTCATGTCCCCCGAGGCGTTAGCCATAGATGTGATAGAGCTAATGACGGAAATGGAGAGCGGTAAAAGTTGGATCAGATTGAGCGAGACTAAACCGCGCTACGTGATCCGTGCGCCCGGAGACAAAACAGCTTAAGGAGAATTCACATGTCTGTATTAAAAATAGCAGCAGTTTTTTCAGATAAAGCAGTAGCAGCAGAAGTGGCCGGTTTAAGCCAAAGCCTTATGTTTGAGGCCTCCGTTGATGACACCCAGCACTTACCCTTTGCGGCGCTTGTGCTCGGCGCTTCTCCAAACCTTATGGATTTTCAGGTCCGCGCAGATGTGGGTTTATACCTAGTCAGCGAGCGCACCCTAAAAAATCAGCCTCTGAGCACCCTCAATCCAGACCAGTTGCCGGTTAGTGTGGGTGTCTTTCCAATGGTAGCCAGTCCTCAAATTGGCCCCAAGGCTGCGGACAAGCATTGGCATGAGCAGCATGGGGTGCTCGCACTACAGGTGCATACCGCCATGACCCATTATTACCAGCTAACAGTTATGCATAGATTTTTTGGCGCGCACTGGAACGGCTTGGCCCTTTGCTGCTTCGAAAGCGAATACGACCTGCGCAATAAATTTTATAATTCAGCAGAAGGCAAACAGCGGGTTGCAGAAGACGTGCTCAAATTTGCGGATACAAAAAATTCTCCGCGCCGTGTTGTCACCCGCCTGACGAGCAATTCTGTAATTTAGCGGTCTGCTTTGTGGATAGGCAGCAGGGTTGGCGCGAGGCTGTTTTTTAGATACCTTCCCTACTTGGAAAAAAACAGCAATTTGTAAGTAGGGGACTTCATGAACGCCAAGAGCTTTAACTTTGATCCAGAGGCATTGGGCCGTAAATACCAAGAAGAGAGAGACAAGCGAGTTAGGGTAGATGGCAACGACCAATACCAAGAGGTGACTGGTGAGTTCGCCTACTTTGTTGAAGACCCCTATATTAATAGTGAACTTAAGCGCGAGGCCATTGAGGAAGAGGTAGAAGTGGTCATTATTGGTGGTGGTTTTGGCGGCATGCTAGCAGCAGCCAGACTCCGCGAAGCGGGTATAAATGACTTCAGAATTATCGAAAAAGGCGGCGACTTTGGCGGTACCTGGTATTGGAACCGCTACCCAGGTGCGTCCTGCGACATCGAGTCTTACGTATATTTTCCGCTGTTAGAAAACACCGGGTTTGTGCCCAAGCAAAAATATACCAACGCACCAGAAACTCTAGAATACTGCCGCGTGATCGCCAAGAAATACGCGCTGCACGATGGCGCGCTGCTACAAACATTGGTCACCTCCACAGACTGGGATGAGTCTCAGGGCCGTTGGATAGTATCAACGGACCGACAAGACACCCTTAAAGCGCGCTTTGTCGTGCACTCTAACGGTCCGTTGAACAGGCCCAAGCTGCCAGCCATAAAAGGCATCAGCGACTTTAAAGGCCACACCTTTCATACCAGTAGATGGGATTACGCTTACACCGGTGGCGACGCCTATGGCGGCCTGACCGGTCTAGCGGACAAGCGCGTGGCAGTGATCGGCACCGGCGCAACCGCCGTGCAATGCGTGCCTCACGTAGGCGCATCCGCCGAACACCTGTACGTATTTCAGCGCACGCCATCTTCTATCGATGTGCGCAATAACAAACCTACAGATCCCAACTGGATGCAGGAGCAGGCGCCAGGGTGGCACGATGAAAGACGCCGCAATTTTGAATCCATTATGGTTGGCGGAGTCGTTAAGGAAGACCTTGTGTCAGACGGTTGGACCGAAGCGTTCCGTCTGCTCTTTGGCAATTTGCAAGACAAGGCCCCTTCAAAAGCGCGCATGGCGCTTTGGGCGTTGACATCAGTTGCATCAGTAGAGCGTTACAAACAGGGCTTTAAGCCGTATATGACCAAGAAAGTCACCGACTACATGGACCTAGCTAGAGAAATGGAATTGGCCGACTACCAAAAAATGGAAGGCGTGCGTGCACGCGCAGATCAAGTAGTTGAAGACGAGCAAACCGCAGAGGCATTAAAGCCATACTATCGTCAGTTCTGTAAGCGCCCCTGTTTCCATGACGAATACCTACCCACCTTCAATTTACCCAATGTCTCGCTAGTGAATACAGACGGCAAAGGGGTAGATCAAATTACCGCAGACGGCATCATCTTTAACGGTAAAGAGTACAAGGTAGATTGCATTATTTTTGCCACCGGCTTTGAGGTGGGTACGGACTATGCACGCAGAGCCGGATATCAGATCAACGGTGTTGCTGGGCAATCTATATCGGAAAAATGGGCGGACGGTCTGTCCACATTTCATGGCATGCACACCAAAGGATTCCCTAACGCGTTTTTCTTTGGGCCCGCGCAATCAGGGTTTACTGCAACCTACACCTATTCGTTAGATGAGCAGAGTGTGCACCTTGCGCATATTTTGACCGTGGCTGGGGAGAAGGGTGCAAAGCGCATTGAAGCCAGTGAAATCGCAGAAAAAGCTTGGGTACAAACGATTATTGAGAAAGCGCGGCTCACCGCAGACTTCCAAGCAAAGTGCACGCCCGGGTATTACAACAATGAAGGTAAAGGCAATGCTAAGCCGCAGAACAATATGTATGGCGGTGGACCCATTGAGTTTTTTGGGCTGATGAAAAAATGGCGCAGCAAAGGTGATTTGAAAGGCCTAGAGCTGAGTTAGGGTCCCAACTAAGTGCATAAATAGAAGGTCAATCTGCGCAGGCTGTCTGCGCAGATCTTAAAATTCATTAAACTTCTCTAAACGCCGCTTTCACAAAGGCGTGTGTATGTTGCTGTGATGAAAATCACAAAAATGTTGCTCATTATGTCTTTGCTTGTAACCACCCTCGCAGGCGCTGTAGCCAATACGACAAAAGAAATTCTGCTCACCTCATTCGACACGCAATCTGCGGATTTAGCCTGGCGTGTGGTCAACGATGGCGTGATGGGTGGCCGCTCAAGCAGCGACTTTAACCTTGCGGACGGTGTACTCACGTTCAGCGGCGTGACCAATACCAACGGCGGTGGCTTTGCCTCCATTCGTAGTGGCTTGATGGACTTTAGCTTAGCTGGGTTCACCCATTTCGCGCTGCGCGTGCGCACGGATGGTCGCTCTTACACATTACTGCTGCGGCCACAAAATCAGCGCATTTCTTACCGTATGGATTTTCTAACTCAACCAGGCCAATGGCAGGAAGTTGTATTGCCTATTGAGCAGTTTCAGGCCAGTTGGCGTGGTCGTAAACTTAACGAGCCGCCCATTGATCCAGCGAATATTGAACAAGTGGGTATTATGATCTCCGATGGCCGTGACGGCGACTTCAACTTCGAGATAGATTGGCTACAAGCACGCAGATAGCCTAGGGCCATTCGCTTCGTCGTTATGCAAATAGTATCTGCGCTGGTTTTCAGCCCGTCAGCTTGCCGTTCTGGTCAGTTGAGGTGGAAACCAATCACAACTAATGACTTGCTCGTGTCCCTCATAAACGCGCATGCCCAGTAGATAAGGTCCGCTGGGTACTGGCAGCCAGTTAGCAATCTCTAAAGGTCGCTCTGCACTCAAGGTAATAGTTAGGCTGCCGTCAGCATCATAAACAAGTCCGGGCGTGCGGTCGCTAATAGACCAGCGATCTATTTCGTTTTCTACCAAATACATGTCACTGCCGTAAGCCGTTAACGACCAAAAAGCGCTGCATGGTGGCATGGCGTTGGCTGCAAATCTGAGTTGCAGTGGGCGAGTGCCGTCGAGTTTTTCTTGCTCAGAGTCATGCTGCGCTACATAAGATCTGTTTTCTATGGCTTGGTGACCACCCAGGCCAAATTTGGCACCTGCTGCTCGGCGCTCTATATCTGTGCCAAAACCTTCAGCGCTGCGGCCGGTACTCCAACCGTTTTTGCTGACATTGTCGGCTTGGTTAAGACCAACAATATGCCGCTCTCCCTCAATTATGCCAGCAATCAACACTTCCTCAGAAACGCTGGAAGGATTGTCAACTATGGCCTGTGCCCCGGGCGATAGTTGCGGATGCCAAGGTGCCGGTGGGTCTATGTCTATATAGGTTTTCAGCTCGCTGTAAAAGTCCACGCCAGATTTTGCAATAGACGTTGCACGACCAGCGCGCTCAGTGCGCTGATTAGGGTGGTTACTGGGGGCGGTCACTTGGATGCTGCGTTGCAGATTTCGCGCTGTGTCTATGTCCTCTGGAGATTCCACCAGCACCCTAATAATGACCCAAGCGGTAGGTGTGCCAATAGTCACTACATCGCCGTCGTCGTTAGCAGGTGGGGTTGTTGGGTCTAATGTCACCCGCACCCGTGTGCCCGCCACGCCGTGGTGTCTGCGGCAAACGTAGGCAACGTTTGTGTAGCCGTCTAAGACCATTACATTCCAGTATCTGTCCGGGTGGTCCATTGCTGGCACGTCAATGCTTAGGTCGCCATGTTGCAGGTCATACCACGCTGACGAATAGAGCGTGTCGTTGTTGGGTACAACAATAGCGCGATCGTTAGGGGTTGCCAAATCGTTAACGTGATTCATGCTGCCGGTGTCTGTCTTTGAGCAAAGCAACAATCTAGTGCGGTGCACAGACACCAGTGGAAAGCCCCAAACATAGGCTTCAGCGGCGGGGGGAAGTGTGTCTGGCTTGGCGGAGTTAGTCATGCGTAGTGCGACTCTTTGCTAATGAATAGACCAGTATACCAGTTGCTTGTGATCAGATAACGTGGTGGTGGTCTGTGAGCATCGATGAGCTAAATGACGGCGCGCGTTGCTTGCGGTTAGCTATTGCGCGGCTTCAGGGAGGGGTAACAGGGTTTGAGTGGAGCGGCTTAGGCGGTTTGGTTGGAGCTAGACCTTGTTTGAATTGCGTAGTCCAGCGATGAAAACTTTCACCAATTTTTTGGTTCGGTTTTCAAAGGTCTTTAGGTCCGGTGCGCCATGTTTAAGACCTGCTGTAGACAGGTTGAGTATTTCAGCCGCCGCAATGGCGCTGACCCCGGATGTCTTTAGGTTGATTTCTTCGGCCTTGGCTGCGGCCTTAATTGCTAATGCTAGCTGGGTTTGGAAGCGATCATTGGACATGGCAACAATGTCCCCGCACAGGCGGCTGTATTCATCAAAGAGTTCGCTGCCATGGGCGGATTGTATGACAGCTTCTTGAAAAGGGCTGTGTCTAGCCAGCAGTGCGTTTTTAACGCGAGTTGAAAAATCGTGCCCAGTGGATCCTAAACAAACCTCGGCAGCAGCCAATGCTTCCTCATGTATCTGTATGGTCACTTCGCAGAAAATGTCGTCTTTGTCAGTAAAATACGAGTAAAGGGACGCTCTGGAAATGCCTAGGTGCTTGGCAATGTCATCCATGGAAGTTTTTTTATAACCATATTTTCTGAACTGCTGATTGCTCGCGTCTAGAATTGCCTGGCGTTTTTTGTCTTTAGTCACGCTAATTTTAGTCGCGCCCATTTTACCGGCGCTAATTTTAGCGGTGATGTCTCTAGCGTTGGTGTTTTTACTCATGCTGCCATTTTGGCAAACACTAAGGCATTCGTCGAGGATTGCTTTGGGTATTTTAGATAATTGACAATTAATGCAAAATTTGTCACTTTGTTATAGATCGTCTAAAGCGCCAGACCAACAGCTAATTCCTAAGGACCAACTATGCCCAACTCAAGATCGCTCGAAAATTGCACTGCTGTCGTTACAGGTGCATCTAGTGGCATCGGTCGCGCAATTGCTGAAAAGCTGGGTGAAGCCGGTGCTCATGTGTTTTTGGCCGGGCGCAACGCAGATGCTATGCAAGAGAGTAAGCAAAATATAGAAAAGCTCGGTGGTATGGCCAGCATTCAAATTGGCGACATTCGTGACATTGCTCAGGTGCAAGCGCTTGTCGACAGTGCTGTAGCCGCCACAGGTCGGTTAGACATTATGGTGAACAATGCGGGGTTAGAATTTCCAGGTTCTATTATGGAGGGCGATCCAGAATCATGGCGCACAATGCTCGAGACCAATGTGCTGGGCTTGATTGTTGGTTGCCAGGCGGCAGTAAAGGCCATGCGCAATTGTAATGCAGAAGGTCACATTGTAAATATTTCCTCAGTTTCAGCCCAACGTAATAATTCAGGGGTATATGGCGCCACTAAACACGCAGTGAATGTGATTTCGTCTAGCCTGCGTGACGAGCTAGAAGAAGACACCATTCGCGTGACCAATGTAATGCCCGGCGCAACATCAACCAATTTTGCCCGGCATTTTCCGCGTGAGTTTGTGAATAAGATTATCTCGCTGTCTGGCATGGAATTTGAGGCCAAGGAAGGCGAGCATTTACCGCCAGAGGTGCTGGACGAACTACAAAAAAACGCCAAGCAACTGCTGGGTAACGCCTATGATGTGGCCAACGCCGTACTCTATGCGGTGACCCAGCCCATTGAAGTGAACGTTGCAGAGATTGTGGTGCGGCCACCGCGGGCTATGAAACTGGCGCACTAAAGCAAAAATTATTGGCTGAGTGAGGTAGTGAAATGAACGTTAAATCTATTGCAGAATTTGATACTGAGCTAAAACAAGTATTCGGCAGCAATACGTCCACTGCGCCACTTGTGGATGACACGCGCATGGGGCGGCGCATTTATGGTGTAGATCTAACGCAGCCGCTCAACCCAGAACAGTCGCGTTTGATGGTGGACCTGTTAGATCGCTTTAGCGTCATCTCCTTTCCAGATCAAGATCAGAGTAGTTTTCGGCTGGCCTACCTTGAGCGGCTCGCCAATCACTTTGGCGCGCCCATTCCGCACCCCAAGAATTATGCGAACTATGTTGAGTACAAGAATAATAATGCAGAACTGGCATTGCCGCCCATCAGCGAGCAAACGCATACAAAATGCAATCAGGCGTTTCCTAACGATTTCCAATGTATAGAAGATGCCAACAGTCCTGCGGTATACATTGTGACAAATTTGCTCGGCAGTGGTGCCGACGCCCAGGAGCAGAGCATGGGCAGTTTGCACTGGCATACTGACATCGAGTTTGAGCCTGTGCCGCTATCCACCAGCATGTTTTATGTTCAAGCAGCCCCAACAACACGCAATAGTTCAGAGGGCACTTGGGTGAGCCCTCAGCCTCGAGCGCCCGGTTATTATCATGTGGATTCGTCCCCTGAACTCATGCAGCGGCGCAATGTTTTGCCGTTGAATGGTGAAACCGCTTATACAGACACCGCAGCAGCCTATGCCGATCTTGCAGTCGAAGACAAACAAGCCCTTGATGGCCAGATGGTCCGGCGGCGGCTACGGGTTGATGACCCCGGCTGGCTAATTCCGTTGGTGTATACCAACCCAAGAACTGGGGTGAAATCCTTGCACAGCCCGGTTTGGGCATCTCGTGGCAAAAATATTGCGCCGGTAGAAGTAGACGGTTTGTCAGGCGATGAATCGCGGCTGTTTTTGGATCGGCTTGAAGCCCATGTGCTGCAGTCCAAATATCGTTACGACCATATACACAAGCCCGGCGATGTCACCCTGTGGAGCAACTTTGCAACGCTGCACAATGCACCGGCATGTAAGAGTGTTATTAACGATCCGGCTGACACGCGGTTGATGTATCGCATCAGTTGCAAAGGCCAGCCCAGCTATAGCTTGCCCAGACAAGACCCTGAGGCGTGGATTGAGCAAAACATCACGCCGCCTTATACAAGCCCGAGGGAATATACCTAAGCCCAGCCTAATAGCTGAAGATTGCTCAGCGAAAGATCTGCTTACGCACCACAAAGTAGGCACCACAAAATAGGCGCTGCAAAATAGGCCTTGCAAAATAGGCTCTGTAAAATAGGTCCGGCAAAGGCTTGAGGCATGCGCAAAGCAAGGTCAAACACGCTCAAGGCAGGCCAAGGCGTGGCTTAGATTTGATTTAGGCATCTGACTTAACTAGCGGAGCAGCAATCGCGCCTTGATTGCTGATCTAGATGCTGGCTGCAAGACCAGATCTAACCAGATCAAATGCGTACTTAGACCTGTGGAGGTCGCCAAAATGCCCCACAAGCAACTAATTTTTTCAGCCTTTTGCGTTGATGTCGGGTGTGTGTTTGCATTTCCCAGCACCGGCTATTTGCCGTTCCCCAATCTTTGTACTGTGGCTTTGTCGCCGTGTGCAAGTGGGTTAAGGTATTGGCAAATTTGGGGAGTAAGGTTGTTATGAGTAATTCAACACAGGCGTTTAGGGTAGGGGAAGTCGCCACAGGTTCGGCAGGGCAGACCGCCCACCCACAGCATCTAGCGCATTCAGAACGTTTAAAAGAAACCTTTTATAAAATAGGCGACAGCGCCTGGTGTTATGTTGGTAATGGCCTATCTAATCAAACCTTTATAAAAGGCCCAGAGGGCATCATTGCCATTGACACCGGCGAGTGTCAGGAAGAAATGCGCGACGCCATTGCCAAGCTTCGTGAGCAAACCGACGCGCCCATAGTTGCCTGTATTTACACACATTTTCATTACGTGGCCGGCACAACGGCCATTGTCGAAGACCGTGGGGATGCCAATTTCCCGATCTACGGACATGACGGCATTGCCGCAAATCTCA
The DNA here is from genome assembly GCA_913060615.1 of uncultured Gammaproteobacteria bacterium. Taxonomy (GTDB): domain Bacteria; phylum Pseudomonadota; class Gammaproteobacteria; order Pseudomonadales; family Azotimanducaceae; genus UBA4421. Next base: position 30,659 of record CAJXUL010000010.1, read on the forward strand.
CCCGCTTTGGCGGTGAGGTAGGCCCCAGAGGTTCAAGAGGCATGGTGCACCAGTTCGCCATGATGCTGCCGCAATCTGGTCCTGATGCCATTGTAAATATCGGACTGGGGCGCTTTTACCGCAACCCCTCCCACGCGCCCTATACACCAGGCCACATGCCAGCCACCCATACCTTCACCGAGCAAAATCAGGTCACTATCGCTGGCCTTGATGTGGTTTTTTATCCCGCACCGTCGGATGCCACAGACTCAGTGAACATCTGTTTCCCCCAGCTAGACTTGGCCGTAAACAACATATTTTGGCCTACGCTGTTTAACATTTTTGCCATTCGCGGCGAAGAGTACCGCGACCCTCGAGTATTACTGCAAGGGCTAGATGCATTGGCAGAGCTTAATGTTGAACACCAGATCGGTGCCCACGGGCCGCCAATGTCTGGCCGTAAAGAGGTCAAAGCATCTATTCTGCGTTACCGTGATTCCATTCAGTTTATTTGGGATCAAACGGTGCGTGCGGCCAATCAAGGCCTGACCATAGATCAAGCCATTGAGCGCATAAAATTGCCGCTGAATCATGAAGACGACTTTAGAACCCAGCAGCTTTACGGCGTGGTTGAGCACCACGTTAGGCAGGTGTACACCGGTCTATTCGGCTGGTTTGACGAAGACCCCAGCAAACTGTTTCCAACCCCTCAGCCAGAACGTGCAGGCAAAATGATTGCCGCATTCGGCGGCAGAGACGCGGCGCGCGCTTTATTCGACACCGCCTTAAAGGAGGAAGACTATCGTTGGGCCTTGGAAGTGGGCAGCTACCTAGTGTTCGACCAAGACCCAATTGATGCCGCCCAAGACAAATTGCGCCTAGCATCGGCCCTGCGCGCAGTGGCCTATTGCTCAAGCGCTGCAAACATTCGCAACTGGTGTTTAACCCAAGCACTAGAGTTAGATGGCAGCATTGATCTCACCCGCTTCAAGATCCACCGCTTCCGCGAGCAAGAAGTGCTTGCTGGGCCAGCAGATCGCTGGGTACCCATTTTGCGGGTTTTGCTTGATCCACTATTAGCTGAGTCAGTACAGGGCAGCATTGGATTTAAATTTGACGACGGCGGCTCTGCGGGACTGATGATCCGTAATCAGGTGGCAGCAGTAGTAGGCTTTGACCAGTGCGATTTAAAACTGTCTGTGACCAAAGCCGCTTGGGCCAAATTGCTGGGCGGCAAAATGGGCTTGTCAGAAGTATTAAGTGGCATCAGTGACCTTGCTGCGGAGGACGCCAAGAAGGCATCTGAGCTGCTGGCGGTTTTTGATTTAGAAAGCTTAAAGCGCTAGTCAGTACTTTAGACGATTGATTTGGCAGCTGAGTTCTAGAGCAAAACTCAGCTGCAAGCATAGAAGGGGATAACGATGGAATTGAATCCGACGGCGGCAGGTTTTTCTGCCAAGAAGCTAGAGCGTATAGAACAGCATTTAAACGAAAATTATCTGAAGGCTGGCAAAATCACCGGCTGCCAGGTCATGGTCTCAAGGCGCGGTATCCCCGCGTATTTTAAATCCTTTGGCGACATGGACCGAGAGCGCAGCAAGCCTGTTCAGGACGACACGATTTATCGTATCTACTCCATGAGCAAACCCATTACCTCAATTGCGTTAATGATGCTGTTCGAGGAAGGTAAATTTCAGCTCAACGATCCCGTGTCTCGATTTATCCCGTCTTGGAAAGGGCAGCAAGTGTGGGTAGCAGGGCGTGGGGACAATATGCAAACCCGCGCACCGCAAACAGTTATGACCATGCGCCATGTGCTGTCTCATACATCGGGGTTGTCCTATGGCGGATTGCTACCTGGCGACTCCCAGCCAGTAGACGAAGTTTATCAAAAGCTTGGGGTCAACCGAGGCGAGGGAGAAACCGTTAGCAGCTTTGCAGAAAAACTCTCCCAAGTACCACTGCGCTATGACCCCGGTTCACAGTGGCTGTATTCCCTAGCAACGGATGTATGCGGCTGCTTGGTAGAATTTATCTCCGGCCAGAAATTTGAAGACTTTCTCAACTGTCTCTTATACACATCTGACGCTGCCGACGAATAGAGAGGTG
>CAJXUL010000011.1 GCA_913060615.1 uncultured Gammaproteobacteria bacterium
GTATAAGAGACAGACTTGTTATAACTACTTTTGATTTCAGAGATTCAATGCGTCATTGTGCTCTAGTGCAGCTATGCAAACTTCGACCGTTTCTCTTAACTCACTAGACAGCGCTTGTGAATCTACTTCCCAATCAGGACATGCTTCATTAAGTATTTTGTCTATAGTATCCAATAAAGCAACGGTCGCGGTTGGTCCTCCCATATCATCAATTACATGGTTGAATAAGGACTTCTGGTTCTCGTTAAAATCCAAAACTTTACTCATTAATCACCCCTCCTATTAGTAGTTATAACGCTTTGGTAAACGGCTGCGTTTTTCGCAGTCCGACGGAAGCCGCGCTTTTTGCGACTGGAGTGTATTTAACCAACTTGTTATACGTTGTTTCAAGCTAAACCATTTTTCCTATTATAGCTTCTATTTCAGTAACACTTAAATTTCTATATTGCTGATACAAACGCTTAGTGTTTTCTGATGCATTTGAATGCTTATTAACGCCTGCAACAGATTTATAATTGCTTACCGTTGCACTGATATTACCAACATCGAGATTAGTATTTAGCGAGAGTGTTTGGCAATACTCCATTTGCTTTCCCCTTGGAAATTTTTCAGCTTCTAGCTTTTTAAATATAACTAGACACTCCATTTCACTTTTCTCATCCCATTCTGACGATTCATTATATGACATAGATAAAACCTTGACTTACTAAAGACGTATAACGCCCACATAAGCGGCGCGTCTTTTGCGTCCGGCGACCGAAGGGAGCGAACTTAATGTGCTTGTTATGGGTTTGCTTCAATGTACTTGCTCTATTGCTTTTATGAAGTAATTTTTCCAACGAGCCTTCTTTGACGACTCGGGTTTTTCAAACATTGCATAACCTGTTTTAATATTACCTTTCCCGAAATACTTTAGTGGTTTTGCTTTGCCGCTCGAGAGCAACCTAGTGACCTCTGATTCCGATAATTTAAAAGCGAGGCCACCTGGCGACCATGAAGCACATATTACTTCATTGGAATAAAGCGCAGCACCACTAAAAAAGTGTTTTATCTCGATATTTCGTGATACCTCAGCCTCAATTTCAAGATCTGAAATTAACTGAGACAATTTTTTCAAAATACACTTTAGCCATTAGTGTTCAGTGACCCATAACATTTGTATATTGCGCATGCGCATTTAGCTGCTTTCTCTAATTTAGGAAGACATCACAAGGCGCTTGATTTCGTTGGGCATTATTCAAAAACGGTACGGTTCTTTCCAAACAAAGCGCGCATGCGTAATAACATTTCCTGCGATGTGCGTTAGTGCCCTAAGCTAACAGAGGACTATGGATGCGGTTTACACTCACTAGGATTCAGACAATTGGGATGTTTTTTGCGCCAGACGGCATCCGGTTAGAGAAACTAACCGGTGGGGAGTTTCCTGCTTTATAGCTATATGCGTTGTGTAAATGCGCACACGCTGTGGATCAAAGGCGAACGCTCATGTGACATCTGGAAAATATACTGCATATTTATACAGAGTGCTTTCAGAGCGAGGAAAACTATGGCTAGCCCATTCATGGAGACTTTAAGACGAGATATCAGGCTACGCGGCTATAGTATGCGTACTGAAAAAACCTACATATATTGGGTTCGCAGTTTTATCTATTTTATTGATAAGCGCCACCCATCAGAAGTTGGTGCCGTTGAAGTTAAAGCGTTTCTTACCTACCTTGCCGTAGATCGTCACGTGGCCGCAAACACGCAAAAAGTCGCATTGAATGCGTTATTATTTCTTTATCACAAATTTTTTCAAATTCAACTGGGCGACTTAGGGTTCACATTAGCCACTAAACAACGTGTTTTACCAGCCGTCTTAAGTGTCTATGAGGTGAATAGAATTATAGAACGCTTAAAAGGGCGTAATAGGTTTATCGTTGAGCTACTCTACGGCAGCGGTTTGCGAATTTCCGAATGCCTGCGATTGCGCATCCAAGATGTTGACCTTGAGCGCCTATGCATTACGGTTAAAGACGGTAAGGGTAATAAGGATCGTCAAACATTACTTAGCCCGAGAGTTGTTCCCGCGATGGCGTCCGCAATCTCGAACGCAACAGAACTGTTGACGAGCGATAACTCGCTGGGTGTCGGCCCTTCGTTGCCTTTTGCTTTGGACCGAAAATACCCCAATGCTTTTCGATCAGCCCAGTGGGCATTTATTTTTCCCTCCTCTGGGTTATGCAACCACCCCCTTACCGGCACTATATGCCGACATCATTTGCACACATCGGTCATAAGGAAGGCTTTACACAGCGCGGTTAAACAGGCGGGAATTTACAACAAAAAGGTTAACTGTCATACATTTCGGCATTCTTTTGCTACTCACCTCCTTGAGGCGGGAACGGATATAAGAACTGTGCAGGAATTACTTGGTCACAATGATGTAAAGACAACCCAAATATACACTCATGTTTTGGGCCAGCACTATGCGGGAACCACCAGCCCCCTAGATAAACTGCCACTCCAAATATAGGCGAATTTGTGTCTCAGCAAAACTAATCACTCTTTAAGAATCCTCCACTCTCACTCGCCCATTTTGCTACCATCTACTCCTCTAAATAGTCACTTGGTCTGGAGAGTCCCATGGGTCGTTTTTTTCTAAACTTTGCTTTATCCCTTTCGCTGCTTTGTATGAGCGCTGTCGCTGTTGCCGAGCAACCTAACCCCTTGACTGCAGATTCAACCTACAAGGTTGCTGGGCTTTCGCTGCCTGCCGAAATTATTGTGGATGAGTGGGGTGTGCCGCATATCTACGCTAACGATCACTACGATGTGTTTTTTACTCAGGGCTTTAATGCGGCGCGGGATCGTCTTTGGCAGATTGATACTTGGCGTCGTCGTGGTTTGGGTCAGTTGTCGGAAGTCTTCGGTGCTGACTATGTGGCGCAGGATAAAGCTGCGCGTATGTTTCTTTACCGCAAGGACATGTACAGCGAGTGGCTGGCTTATGGCAACGATGCCAAGCGTATTACGGAGTCGTTTGTTGCGGGTATAAACGCCTTTGTTAAGGTGGCCCAACAAAACCCTGACCTGATGCCTCCTGAATTTGCATTACTAGGTTATGCCCCCTCTATTTGGCAGCCTGAGGATGTTGTGCGTATTCGCAGCAATGGTCTTTGGCGTAATGTGGTTACTGAAGTTTGGCGCGCCAGACTCGCATGCAAAGATCAATTGGAAGAAGCGGCTCAATGGAAGGTGCTGGAACCGTCTTGGGAAGCTAAGGTGCCTAAGGGTTTGGACCCTTGTGTGATTCCTGATGATGTTTTAGACAACTACTTGCTGGCGAAAGCGCCGGTGAAGTTTCAGGCGGACCCAAAGCGCCAGACGTTGGCTCAAGCTGTGGTTGATGCCCATAGGTTAGACGTGGGCAGTAACAACTGGGTGGTTGCTGGCGATCGCACCACCACTGGCCGTGCTATATTGGCAGATGACCCTCACCGTGGTCATGCGGTGCCTTCCCTGCGTTATATAGCCCACTTGAATGGTCCGGGCATTGATGTCATTGGTGCCGGCGAGCCGGCGTTGCCTGGCATTTCTATTGGTCATAATGAGCGCATTGCTTTTGGTTTAACTATTTTTCCTATCGACCAAGAAGACCTTTATGTTTACCGCAAGGCTAAGAACGGCTATCGCTACCAGAATGGTGTTGAGCCTTTTACTAAGGTCACTGAAGTTATCAAGGTTAAGGGTGCGCCTAGCCAGAGCGTTGAGCTGTTGTTCTCTCGTCACGGCCCTATTGTTAGCCAAACTAAAAAGCATGCCTTTGCTGTGCGCGCTGCGTGGTTGGAACCGGGTATGTCGCCCTACTTTGGCAGCATTGAATATATGCGCGCTCAGAACTTCCGCGAGTTTGTTGGTGCATTGAATCGCTGGGGCGCGCCTTCTGAGAATCAGGTCTATGCAGACACTGACGGCAACATTGGCTACAAGCCTGCGGGCAGATTTCCTAAGCGCGACAATTGGGATGGGCTTTTGCCTGTGCCCGGTGACGGCAGCTATGAGTGGGATGGCTACTTCGACATGGATGTACTGCCTGAAGAATATAACCCTGAGCGTGGTTTCAGCGGCACCGCTAACGCTATGAGCCTGCCTGACGACTACCCTATTGAAACTTATAAGGTGGGCTTTGAATGGTCTGCGCCTTGGCGTTATCGCCGCTTGTGGGAAGTACTTGAGTCAGATGACGAGCATTCCATGGAAGATTCGTTAGCGCTACAAAGAGACTACGAGTCGGTTTTTGCTCGCTCTGTACTTGCCCAAGTGCCGGTGCTTTTATCGCGCAAAGCTGCGCCATCGCAGTTGTTGGCTGACTGGGACCATAAGCTCACCACAGACAGCCCTGCTGCGGCTCTGTGGAATGTTTGGTACTACCGTCACCTTGGACCGGCCTTAGGCGAAACCCTATCGAAAGAACCTGGTGCTGCCAGCCCAAGGATAGATACACAGACTGCCTTAAAGCTACTAGAAACTGAGCAAGGTCAAAGTATTGCTTCCAGTACGCTGGACGCTGCTTGGAATGAAACCAAAGATCTTTTGGGTGATGAGCCTGGTGATTGGCTGTGGGGGGATTTACATAAAATCAAGTTCTCACACCCTTTGCTGGCCATGGCTACGGGGGAACTGAAAGCGCAAATGGCTATTCCCGAGTATGCTCGTGGTGGCAGCGAGAACACCACCAACAATACCGGCTATAACCCAGACAACTTTCTGGTTAGAAGCGGCGCTTCTTTTAGGATGGTGGTAGATGTGGGTAATTGGGACGAGGCGAAAATGACCAACGCACCAGGACAGTCTGGCAACCCTGGCTCGCCCTACTATGACAACCTATTGAAGAACTGGGCCACAGACAGTCATCTGCCTATGGTTTATTCAAGAGCCAGAGTGGAAGCGCACAAGGCGTTTACCATTACCCTTGAACCTGCGGAGTAGAGCCTGAGAAGTAGCACCTGAAAAGTAGCGCCTAAAAATAGACCAGAGCAGCATTACCCGCTGCTCCAGTCGGAGCCCCAAACTGATAAATAGGCCAATAACGACTGGGGTTTCTAGTGAAATCTATGTTGCGGATTACTAGGCCTATTACTGATAAAAGTCCTAGTAATCGAAGCTGGGTGAAGCGCTAGGCCTTAGCCGCTAGTTCCGCGCAGATTTCACCCAACGCTTCAACGAAAGCTAAGGGCTGATCTAAAAACAAGTGATGTTGCGCATCTGCAATTTCTCGCACGGGGAAGTCTTGGGGAATTATTTCCTGCATGTAAGCCAAAGTCTGCTTTGAGAACAAATTACTTTGCGCACCATAGATCAGCGCCAGCGGAATCTTAATGGCCTGAAAGTCTTCGGGCTTGCGTTCCACGTCGGTCAACGTGGTCAGCAGATCTTCATCAAACTTCCATGCCCAGCCGTCTTCATCACGCATCAATGAATTCTTCGCAATGTACTGCAATATGTATTCGTTCTCACAAGGCTGAGGCGGTTGCAAACGAAAACGCATTAACGCGGACTCGCGGTCTGGGTAGATCTTGCCTGTGGCTCCACCCATTTTTGGCGGATCTGGAATGGGTTCATCTGGATGACGAATGCCTGAATCTACCAATACCAATCCGCCAAAGCGTTCTGGATATAAGTTAACCGCCTTCACCGACATATAGCCGCCAAAACTATGGGCGACAATCAGGGCATTGGTATCAAAGCCTGCATCGTCCATTACAGCGACTATTTCTTTAGCGTAGGTTGAACTGGAATATTCGTATCTGTAGTCAGAGTCACCCATGCCGGTAAGGTCCATAGCGGCAACTTGATATCTGTCTAGGAGTTGTGGGGCGATAAAATCCCACCATCTGGAATGGGCGTTCATACCGTGTATTAGGAGAAGGCCTGGTTTACCCGGGGATGGGTAAAAACGGTAAGCAACATCGCACTCTTCCACTTCTACCGTGCGGGACTGCGCTTCGGTGTCTACTGCTTGCCAAAACCAGTCAGGGATAGTTGGCCCTTCACTTTTATCCCAACGTGCCATATGCCCCCCTCACGGTGTCTTTCTCTTTTGGTCTTTTTGTGGTCTTTCTTTGATCTTTCTTTGATCTTTCTTTGATCTATTACGGATCTATTACGGATCTTCTTAGACCCTCTTCAGCTTTAGCTAAACGCTTGTTCTAAAGCCCTTAGCTAAAGCAGCGGTTACAACAGGTGAGCAGCCCCTCGCCGCTCACCCATTTCTACTTCTTTATAAGTAATCTCTAACTAATCTCTAAAAGAGTAGAAGTTATAGGCTACCGAAACGCTTCAAGTGAAAGTCTACATTGCCGAATAGTGTTTCGATAATGGTCAAACGCTTGAAGTAATGTCCAATGCTCAGCTCTTCTGTCATGCCCATGCCGCCGTGCAATTGCACTGCGTTTTGGCCAACAAACTTGCCAGACTTACCAATTTGAACTTTAAACGCACTGATCGCTTTTTGCGCTTCAGGGCCATAGCCTTCGTCGATACGCATGCCTGCCATGAACATTAGCGACTTAGATTGCTCATGTTCCATAAACATATCTACCATGCGGTGCTGTAGCACTTGGAATTTACCAATTGCCTGACCGAACTGCTCGCGCTGCTTGCAGTACTCTACAGTTTCTTTGTAGAGTTTTTCCATGCAGCCAACTGCTTCTGCGCCTACTGCAAGAATGCCGTCGTCAATTGCGTGCTCTAGTGCCGCAAAGCCTTGGCCTACTTCACCAACAACGCTGTCTGCGCCAACTTTGACATTATCAAAGGTAATTTCAGATGCGCGGAACGCATCTACTGTTGGATAGTCTCTACGCGAAAGACCAGCAGTCTTGGTATCTACTACAAATAAGGTAATACCGTCTTGGTCGCGCTGATCACCTGAGGTGCGAGCACTGACCACAACAAAATCTGCGCTTGGGCCGTTCAGTACCACTGCTTTGTGACCGTTAATTACAAAGCCGTCACCGTCTGCAGTTGCAGTAGTGGTTACATCAGCTAAGTTAAAACGAGCCTGTGGCTCTGCATAGGCCAACGCGCTTTGTGCACTGCCATCTATAATGCTGGGTAGGTACTTAGCTTTAAGCGCTTCGCTGCCACCGTGCTTGATTGCGCCGCCGGCTAGAATAACGGTACCCAGCATTGGCTCAATGACCAAGCCATAACCAAATTGCTCCATCATTACCATGCATTCTACTGCGCCGCCGCCAAAGCCGCCGTCAGCTTCGCTGAAACCAACGCCCAACCAGCCTAGTTCAGCAAATGTCTGCCAGTTTTGCTCGCTGTAACCTTGCTCAGAGCCAACTGCTTTTTGACGATCGTCAAAGCTGTAATCGTTCTGAATAAATCGCTCAATACTTTCTTGTAACAGTGTCTGTTCTTCTGTGAAGGAAAAATCCATCAACCTACCCCTTTTGTTTTAGCAAAACTATTTTCGTTACGAACCTAGAAATATTTATTTCTATAGCTCCATTTGTTTGAGATCTAAATATTCTCAATGAGTTCTATTAACTCGCTGTTCAACATCACCGACCCGAGTATGCGAGAGTCGATGGCCACGTTCTGGAAGCATAGTGGCCTTAGACTGAAGGTCTAAGATTACCTGTTTTCTTCAGATGTGTCGTTCAATCCTAATTCGCTGCCCGCCAAAATGTCCTTTAACTCGAACTCCTCGCGCCCGCCACCTAAACCAACCAACCCCTGTCCAACCAGACTTGAGGCGTTTTGTTCAAATAAGTGCGCTTGAGGATAGATTGGTCCCTCGTTATCAAACAAGCGTGCATCAAAATCCGGGAGAGCATAATACCCGAAGCTCGCTATTTGTAGAGCACCTAATTTTGCTCTAATTTTGTCCGCGCTAATTTGCAAAATCAGCGGGGAAAGTGTTTTTCCTTCAGATTGGGCGCCTTCTGAGTCTGGGTTTTGATTTTGCGCCAGCACCCGCAGCTCTAACGCATGTAGCACGGCTAAATCTACGCCTAGTTCGTTTATATCACGACTGAGCTCTTCATCATCAACGTAACCCTGTTGTGCAATATAGCCTTGTATATCTGTCAATTGACGTTGCAATGCGGGCGCAGTTACTTGAATTTCCGTGCCCATATTACCGGCTACTACAACCGCAACTTCGCCTTGAGGCTCTGAACTGGCGGACTGTTGAGCAATACGCTGAATAAAGGCCTGACCAGAAATAGACAAAATATCTGCTTGGTCGAGCACAACGTTGGTGAAAACCACTGCACCAAACTGGCTTTGGCTGGCGCTGGAGGGCCGTACATCAACGCCCTGAGCGGTTAGATCAACAATACACAGACCGTATTCTTCATCATCCGGGCTCGTGCTCTGATCAAGAATTTGCGCCGCTCCTTGATCTGCTTTTTGCGTGAAACCCACCAACATCCAACGAGCTGCCAGCACACCTAAAACCGCGCGCTTCTCACCGTTTAACAGATATTTGCCGGTGTCTACGGGCGCAAGCGTGGTGGCCATATGTTGGCTTAGGTCAGGCCACTGGGCTTCCTTCCAACCAAAACACCAGCCTTGAGTGAAATCTCGGATGCCTGGCAGATATTCACTCAGCAGCACTTGTGGCGCATATTCAAATAGCAATGGTCCGACATGCTCGGTGGCAAAAGTTCGGGTTGCTGGAGCATTAGCCGCCATGCAGCGACTCTGCCAAATATAATGTTCGACAGCCGACCACTGGGTACCGCCAAATTCGACTGGCCAGCCAGGCACACTCCACCCCATGTCCACCACCGCCTTGTACCAAACCTGCGCCTGTCCTGAACTGCGGCTGCTATGCACGGCCGTTTCAGCCGGCCAATACTGTGCGATAAACCCGTCCACTTGGGCGCAAAACGCTTGTTCCTGTTGAGAAAATTGAATCTGCAACGCTGCTCTCTTTAACCTCTTTTTAGCAATTATCTAGGATCGATTTAACATTTGTTTCTATTGTCCAACTTCTGCTCAAGTGAGCGTTGGTAAGCATACCGCCTAGCTGAGAATTTTGCTTTCGCCTAAGATGCAAATGGCCAAATCACATAGATAAAAGCAACCAAGATAGGCACCATACAAACAAAGAAAAAAGTCGAATTATAGGGGAAACAAGATGAGTTACAGCACCATTCTTTACGAAGTTGAAGACAGCATTCTGACCATTACATTGAATCGGCCAGAAGCGCTCAATGCATTCAACAATGAGATGCTTTTTGAATTAATAGACGCATGCGACAAGGCCGACGCAGACGACGATGTAAAAGCCATTATTGTCACCGGCGCGGGCAGAGGTTTTTGCGCTGGCGCAGACCTATCCGGCGGCGGCGACGCCTTCGACTACGACTCTAGAGCCGATAAAGAAAGTGGCCTAAGCCGAGATGGCGGTGGTCGCTTAACCCTGCGACTGTACGAGCTTAACAAGCCCATTATTGCGGCTATTAACGGCCCTGCTGTTGGCGTGGGCGTGACCATGACTTTGCCCATGGATATTCGCTTGGCCTCAACCAACGCCAAATTTGGCTTCGTATTTGCACGCCGAGGCATTGTTCCTGAAGCTTGCTCAAGCTACTTCCTGCCTAGAGTTGTGGGTATCAGCAAAGCGTTGGAGTGGTGTTACTCGGGTAAAGTTTTCCCTGCCAGTGAAGCTATGGACGGCGGGCTACTGAGAAGTTTGCACGAACCTGAAGACTTGCTGGTGGAGGCGAGAAAAATCGCCGCTGAAATCAGAGACAACACCTCCGCTGTGTCTATTACCTTGGTCCGCCACATGATGTGGAAGATGCTAGGCGCAGATCACCCAATGGAAGCGCATAAAATTGATTCTCGTGGCATTTATCATCGCGGTAAGTCACCAGATTCCAAAGAAGGTGTGGTTTCTTTCTTAGAGAAAAGACCGGCCGAATTTCCGGGTAAAGTCTCTACCGATATGCCGGAATTTTTCCCTTGGTGGGAAGCTCGAGAGTTTTCTTAACCCCCTGAAAGCGCCTAGGCTTCTGACCCAAGTTATAGATCTAGTACCACAGTTGGTACTAGGCCTTTTATTGCGGTCAGCTAAAGCCTAGTATCCGCTTTATTATCCTAATTAGATCAATACCATTAAGGAACGAATGTGAGTAACCCAGTCGTAGCACAAAAATCTCCCTACCCAGTCGACGTCGTTGAAGGCAAAAAGTACTTTTGGTGCTCTTGCGGAAAAAGCGCAAGACAACCACTTTGCGATGGTTCTCATGAAGGCACAGACTTTCTCCCCATGACTTATACCGCAGAAAAAACAAAGACTATGTTTTTCTGTGGCTGCAAACACACAAAAGGTGCGCCTCTTTGTGATGGCGCTCATAACGCACTGCCCCAGGATTAGTAAGCCCATGTTTAAGCGTCTGTTTAACTTTGATGAAAGGTCAGCTCAAAAATTAGTGACCCAACTGGAATCTAGCGACGATCTTGGGAAAGTAGATATCCTTAGGTCTCTGGCCAACAACCAAGGTTCCGCAGGGTTAACAGACCCGCTTAAAAAGACTGTAGAAAATATATTGCAGTCCTCTTCTAACGACGAAGTTAAAAGATCTGCGATGCAACTCATTGAAGACCACAGCTTATTAGAACCATTCTTGAGCAATGAAAATCTTGGGCCTGCCGCTGCAGCAAAGATAATTTCATTGGTTGGCGGCGACCTAGCCAACCCGCTAATGACAGATCCTCGAATAGTAAATGCGCGCATTGCTAATGTATGCGCTGAAGATGTTGACAGTTTAATTGGGCATGCAACTTCGCTGGACCAGCTTTGCCAGTTAGCCATGCGCGGCAACGAGGCCTCTTTACACAAGATATTGAGCAAAACAGAGATGCGCAGCGAAGCCGCGCTTACCCTATTAGAGAAGTGTTCTAGGGGGCATGACAAAGCGACCAATCGTTTGGCGCGAACTCAACTAGAGACCATTAAAGGCGCGAAGTCGTCTAAAGCTGCAAATATCGAAAGCCTTGATGCTGTAGATGACAACATCAAAAAAACTCTAAAGGTAAAGGCGACCAATCTAGATGCCCTTATCGTGCAACGAAAAAAACTCAACTTATTGAATGGCAAACGCAGCGATGCGATAAGCGCTATTGCACAATCTGAAACCGAGTTGAATGCGTTAATAGAAGGCGAGGCAACCTATTCTGCTACTGCAAATCCGCTAGAACATATCGACATTTCTGTGCCTGATGCCTCAAGCAACCCCTATCCTGATCTAATTAAACGACTAGAACAGATTGAAGTCGCGGTTAACGAAGAAAACGCCCTAGATAACTTGCAACAGCTCATCTCAGCGAAGCAGATGGTTGCACACGCTTGGTCTATTGCATCAGAGCAATTTCCACCAAATCAAAGCCAAGAAGACATTTACCGAGGTGCCAGTTCCAAAGTACAGCAACTGGTTAATGCCGCAGAAAGACTTGGTAAAGTCGCTCCCGCAGTGTTATCGCCGTTTAAGCAACCCGCCGAAAAGAATGTTAAGCGCTTGTTAGACGCTAACAAAAAATGGACTTCACGCGCAGCGCAAACACTGTCGCAAATAGCCTGGCCAAAAGAGCTGGCTGAACCGACCTTACTCAGAGAGTTTGCCGCGTCAATACAATCAGCCACTGCCGTAGTCGCTGATCTATCCGCTGAACAAAAGAAGTTAACCTCGGACCTAGAGGGCCTAATAAAGAGCATAACTGAAGCGGTAGAAGCCGGCAGTCTAAAGCAGGCTAGCCAAACATTAAGCCAAGCGCGCGCCATTCAAAAGCGCGGCATCTCCGGCTTCGAAAAAGACATTAATGCACTGAGCGGGCAAGTGGGTGAAATGCGCGATTGGCAAGATTTCGCCACGCACCCCAAACGCGACGAACTCACCACCGATTTACAACATTTGGTCAACAACCCACTGGATCCGGAAAATCAAGCAGATCGCCTCAAAGATTTGCGCCGCCAGTGGAATGCCCTTGGCAACCTACGCCGCGAAGAAGCCGAACTGCAAACTCGCTTCGACGCGTTGGCTGATCAGGCGTTTGCCGTGTGTAAAACCCACTACGCAGAACAAAACACCATAAAGAAAGAGAACCTGAAACGACGCAAGGTACTGTGCGCAGAAGTACAAAATTATCTACAAAACACAGATTGGGCGAAGGCCGACATTCAAGCAGTTGAAGGCATCATGCGCGCTGCGCGAACAGAGTGGCGCACCTACCACCCCTGCGACATCAAAGCGCTTAGAGTGTTGGAGAAAGAATTTGAGGCGGCCCAGGCACAACTATACCAACATATAAAAAGTGGTAGGGACACTAACATTGCGGCAAAAGAATCCATTGTTGCTGACGCTAAAGCGTTGTTAGAGCTTGAAGACATAGAAGCTCAGACCGGCCGAGCGAAAGAACTACAAACTCGCTGGAAAACTATTGGCAGCACGCCTAGAGGCATAGACCAACGTTTGTGGAAGGAATTTCGTAGCGTCTGCGACGAAATATTTAAGCGGCTAAATACTTCCAGAAATGCAGCCGCAATAGCTAACAAAGAACAACAAAAGGTAATGGATGATGCCATTGCCGCTTTTAATACCAAGCAAGTCGATCCAAGCGTATTCAGGGCGGAATTCGAAACATTGGCAGAGTTGGCAGACCAAACCGCTTTAACCGGCGACCACATAAGGCAGCTGAAAGGCTTGCGGGCATTAATGGAAGGTCTGCAACAAAATGCTAAGCAGGCCAAAGTGAAATCTCGCCTGCAACAATGGAGCGAATGGGATACCGCAGTAAGTGAGGGCGAGCAAAATAATGAACCTATAGCATCGCCTCATACTATTTTTGTCAGCCGCATTAATGGCGTCTCAGCAGGCGAAGACCTCGAGAAGCTCACGCTTGAAGCGGAGATTGCGGCCGATCTACCTAGCCCAGAGAAAGACCAAGCCTTGAGAATGGCCTTACAGGTTGAACTCATGAACGCAGGGCGGCGCAACATGCAGCTTATAAATAACCAAGAATTTATCGATCGCTGGTGCGCAACCGGACCCAAGCTGAAGAAACACAATGCACTAAGAAAACGTTTCTTCAGCGCATTGGAGCACCGCTTAGGTTAGTCGAACTGACAGAGCGTTAGCCCACGCGCTTACGCTCTATTAATTCGTTGAAGTCAGTGCGTTGAAGTCAGTGCGTTGAAGTAAGTCAGCTAGTTCGATAACACTGGAGCAGAGTTTGGGACAGCATTTTCACAGTCGTCTAAAAAGGTCGTTTCAAAAAGTCGTCCGCAATCTGTCAAAGACCCTTGAGAGGAAAATTAAGAGCAATCTTGGCTCCGCCCATTTCGCTGTCGCTGATAGATAAACCACCTTCATATAAAGCCACCAATTCCTTCGCCACAGCCAAGCCAATACCCTGACCTGACACTTGAGTATCTAAACGCAAGCCGCGACCTAGAACTTCCTCACGCATGGTATTTGGAATGCCTGGACCGTCATCTTCAACAGTTATTCTAATGCCACTGTCAGCGGCGTGCGCTACTGCACCTTCATCAACGCATATGCGCACCGAGTATTTACCGTACTTACAGGCATTCTCAATAACATTGCCCAGTATCTCTAACAAATCTCCCTCGTCGATTCGCAACTTGGGTTGCGTATGCAGTTCTAACAACAAATCCATCTTCGGGAAGGCTACTTCTAACGTACGCACCAGCTTCCGTGTTACCTCAGCTACATCTATTTGCGTGCTCAACATCACTGGCGCGGCCACCACCACACGAGCCAATTGGCGACTCACAGTATCTTGCATTCGGTCAATTTGATCTTTGATCAAACTTTTATCTATCACCACCTCTACTAACGCATTGCGTAAAACGCTCAACGGCGTCTTTAAACTGTGCGCCAAGTTATCCAAAGCTTGTCGATAGCGCACACGCTGCTGTTGTTCGTGACTGGCAAAGCGCTGCAAATTTTCCGCCAGCCCTGACAGCTCCAAGGGATATTCATTGCTCAGTTCACTGCGCGTGCCGTGCTCTAACTCGCGCACTTCTTTTTGCATAACCAGCAATGGTTGCAACCCCCAGTTTAAAGCCAGTAGTTGGGCAAGGATAAAGAACAACGTGGCACCGCCTAGGCCCAGCCAGAGATTCTGTCGAAAATCATCTATAGCGGCTAAGTAAGGGGCTTGGTCAACTATGGCTGTAAAAACCACTTGATTAGGTTCAATACCCTCCCATATCACCGCATAACTCAGCTGAAACTTTGCCGGGGCACTATCAATATTGGAGAATGTAAAGACGCCCGGAGCAACGTTTGTAAACGATAAACTATCGCTAAAGTTTGATGAATCGATAGATTGAAGTGAAGGCGAGCGCCAAAGAATTTGCTTTTGATCAGTAGTTACTATGGCATAAAGACCAGATTCTGCTTGAGCCAGGCGCGGGTCAGCAAGTGATTGATTAAACACTAAACTGGCGCCCTCTTCTTCGGCAGCACCCATAAGCGCGTAGACCACTAACTTTAATTGTTCACCTGCACCTTGAACAATACTAGCCGAATAAGTGCGATCCAGCACCCAGCCCGTGGAAGTCAAAAAGACCACCAAAATCAGACTGGTGATTGAGATGAGTCGGCGCTGAATTGAACCTGGCATTAGCAACTCGGCGCCGCAGCCAGCTGCGTATTAGTCCAACAACCCACCTTGCATAACAGGCAACTCAGTCTATGCCGGGGCAGGCAGCGGCGTTTAAGTGCCATTGTGAGCTGCACTAAATCTATAACCCTGACCACGAATAGTTTTGATCAAATTAAGTGGCGCTATTTTTTTGCGCAAGCGACCAACAAATACTTCAAGCACATTACTGTCACGGTCAAAATCTTGTTCGTACAAATGTTCGGTAAGTTCGGTCTTGGAAACAATACGTTCTTGATTGAGCATCAGATACTCCAACACCTTGTATTCAAACGCCGTCAGCTCAATGGCATTTCCCTGCAAGGTCGCAATCTTGCGACTGGTATCTAAGCTCAACCCTGCGCAGTCAATTATTGGCGTAGCATGACCGGCAGAGCGACGGATCAATGCATTGAGTCGTGCTAGCAATTCTTCCATTTGAAACGGCTTGGTCAAGTAATCATCGGCACCTGCATCAAGCCCACCCACTTTATCTTGCCAATGACTTCTAGCCGTAAGTACCAGTATGGGGAATTCACGTTTTGCGGCGCGTAATGATTTAATCAAATCAACACCATCCAACTTGGGCAAACCTAAATCAATAACGGCAGCGTCCACAGGATATTCGCTACCGTAGTAAAGGCCTTCTTCGCCATCCACAGCCACATCTACCACATAGCCTTCGCCGCGAAGATGTGTGGCGAGTTGCTCGCGTAGATTCGCTTCATCTTCTACAACGAGAATGCGCATAAACTACCTACTTTTTTGTACACGGCCACGATCATCTACCACCACGGTTAACACCCGACCACCATCGAGCAGTAGGCGAATATGATGGCGTTGACCTTGGCCATTTTTTGATTGAGCTGAAAGCAAACGGCCACCATTTTGACTGAGCGCAATGTTAATGGCTTGTTGCAAGGATACTTGCGGTGCGTTGCGCACTCCGGGTTTAGCCAAAAAGCCTTGGCGAGATGGGTTATTTTCGGCGTAGGCAGTTGTCCCGACCATTGGCCAAGGCGTAACAAGGGCACCAAGAAGTACCCAATAACAGATTTTTTTCATACTCATGATGGAAATATAGCAGGCCATTTACTTAATTACCCAAAACAAATAGCTGTAGTAACTATCTAACAGAACTATCTAACAGAACTATCTAAGAGAACTATTTGAAAAAAACAGAAGTGACAAATAGTTGTCGCAAACAAGAGAGTCCAAAACGACGACAAAAACCCAGGCTGTTATGAGAGGTAATTATCGCCGGCCGGATTTTTGTAATGGCCTCTCGATCATCCGCTTGGCGTAAGTTAATTTGCCACCAAGCGTGCACCGGGCCAAACCCTAGCTAGCCCGCAACTAAACCGGACTAAGCTGGATTGACTCTAACTCTAACGCGCAAAGATTTTCCTGGATCACGGTCTAAACGTGTTTGATAAGTTTGTCCGGCATAGACATAACTTACATCGTAGCCAAGCAAATGGTCTTCCGTTCGTTCTTCATAAACAACGTTGCACACTTGCTCGTGTCTGTAGGTAACAGCCGCATTCCTTCGATTTGCCTGGTGGCGACGGCTAATGTCTCGACCAATGGTGTAACCCAATATGCCACCAACGGCGGCACCTACTCGCTTATTGGATTTTTTACTCCCTACCGCGTTACCCAGAGCACCGCCTATTAAAGCGCCTACAACACCGCCCGTTTTAGAGTCGCGGACCGGTTCTTGATAAGCCACCCGCTCTTGTCGGCAGACCTCTTTGGGCTCCTCATAAACGACGGTTTCATAAACTGGAGTAGATGACACCACTCTGGCCTGCTTGTAACTGGACTCCGCGAATGCAGCCGTTGAAAAGAGGCTGAGACCTGCAACCAATACCGCAGATTTTAGTCTGTTACTTGTCGTACCGACTGGATTTACGTTGTTGTCTAACGAACCATTGGAAAGATTTTTATCTGTCATCGCTGTCACCTATCATTAGATATTCAAGTTGATAGAACAATAGCTGGGGTTAACTGAACACACTCTGAATAGCAGCAAAAGACGAATTATCGTCTAGCACGTACAATACGCCTCCTACTAACATTGCTTCGCTCAAGCCTAGAGGACAGTAAACCTGTGAACGGAAACAAACTCCGGCTAACCCTTACCGAAGGCGGCATGATTCTTTATTGGATTTTTGCCTCATTGGTGGCCCTTGATGTACTCATGGTTGCACCAGAATATATGTACTCGGACTACACCAATCCAACAATGGTCGCCAGGAACTGGTCGTTCTTACCTATAGACGCACTTTTTGCCGTTGCAGGCCTTTACGGCCGTTTTGGAAAAACCGGTGGCTTAGGACGAAACATACTTTCGACATTCTCACAGTCACTAATGCTCTGCGCGGGCGTAATGGCAATTTCGTTTTGGATTGTAGTAGGTAGCTTTGATCCGTTTTGGTGGTCTATGAATTTATGGTTAGTTGCGCTGGCATCATGGGCGTTACTAAAAACTTATCGGACTCGCGGACGTTTTATTGCTGACTGACTGCTTTTAACTGGCCCGAGATCGGCATAATACTCAGTAGTTAACTTAACGACACTGCGCGAACGCTGTGATCTTCTGCTAGTGTAACATTCAGTCCCGGCTGCAGGTTTGGTGACTGCCACTGCCAGCGTGTTAGCCGCTCGTAATGTTCTATGAAGCGCTTTAGCTGTACCCAGGACATGCGCTGAGGCTTGGGCAGGCGCGCTTCTTGTTCTCCACGCCATTCATGCACCTGAGCAAAACTCGGCGCTTTAAGCTGCACCCAATAGTCCACATGGGGCCATAAATCAGTGTAGCCATTTTGAATTTGCTGGTTCACCCAGCGCCGCCATAGACCATCTTCATCTTCGGCTTCTTCAAGTGCATTTACGGCTTTATCCAACAAATGCTCAGGCTGAGGCTGCACACCTAAACACCAACCTTCGAGCACTAATACTGAGGCCGCAACGTCACTAAAACCGTTGCGGTCATCCATACCCTTGTTAAAACTAGGCAGGTTCATTTTCACTGGCGGCCTTGGGGCATTGTTGAACTCAGGCGCATTGATTGTTGAGATTGTCTCTAGTACTTGTTGCAGCAATGCCACGTCGTGAGTACCGGGCACACCCCGAGTCTGAAGTAACGGATGCACCGTTGCAGCAAGCGAACTACGTTGCGCACGAGTTAGATAAAAATCATCCAAAGAAACCGCTACGGCACTGACACCCAAAGCAGATATTGCAGAGACCAAATACTCGGCAAGAGTGGACTTACCAGAGCCTTGGCTACCACAAATACCCACGACACTCAGCCCTTTTTCAACAACCATCGGCGCCAATGCGCTACTGAACAGTTGCCAATCCGTAAAACCCACTGGGGTGATTTTGCTGCCAGCATTTTTGCTGCTAGCAAAGGCAACATCGCTATTTGCAGCCGACGCCAACTGTTGCTGTAACTTTTTTAAATTCAATGATGCCCCCACTTTCTAGCAGTTTTTTGCCATCGAAATCGCCCCAGTTGCGCGCTTCAAATTGCCGCGCACCGCCAATTGCGTCGTCAGTATACGAGTAGGCGTTGTCTTTGAACTCCTACCTTTGATCTACACTGGGTTATTCCGCCCCTTTATCTAGTGTACTTTACCTCTTACAAAGCGACGCTTATCGAGTAGCGCTGATTATTTAGCACGGTAAAATCGCGCTTATACGAAACATACACAAAGATTAGTTTAATCTTCTAGTGGTATTAGGCTAAATCTACGCTCAAGCATGCACCCGCTACTAAATAAAACCTACTAGGGGGGATCTGGATTGAGAAAAAACGTAGCGCAGCCCTAGCTGATTGAACCAGCTCATATTTTTAAACGAGGTTGATCAAAAGGTTAATCCATCACCAGTACACTATTACGGAGTAGGTAAATTGAACACTAAACTGTTTGGTTTTTGTTGCACGACGCTCGTCATCGGCTCAATCCAGGGCTGCGCTGTGTCAGAGCAAGCGTCCATCACTGAAAACACTGCTGAACCAATAACTGTGCGCAAGAGTCCCAACGATGACAGAGATTATCGCTACGTTGTGCTGCCAAATAAAATGCGTGTCTTATTAGTCTCAGATCCGAGTACCGACAAAGCGGCTGCGGCGCTGTCTATTTATAGAGGCAGTTTTCACGAGCCCGACTCACGCCCCGGCATAGCGCACTTTTTAGAGCACATGCTATTTATTGGTACAGAAAAATACCCAGAGGTAGACAGCTTTCAAAACTTCATCACAGGTAATGGCGGCTCCTCAAACGCCTATACAGCCCAAGACCACACCAACTACTTCTTCGACATTCAAACCAGTGGATTCAATGAGGGTCTAGACCGTTTTGCGCATTTCTTTATCGACCCTCTTCTTTCCCCAGAATATGTGGAGCGGGAAAAAAATGCCGTACATTCAGAATATCAAATGCAGATTAAAGACGATGGCTGGCGCGGCTATATGGTCAGCAAGCAAGCCCTGAACCCTGCACACCCCGGACATAGATTTACTATAGGCTCTTTGGAAACATTGAAGGGCGATGTCGGCAGCGACCTTATGAGTTTTTTTGCGCAAAACTACTCTGCTGACCAAATGGGCCTTGTGGTGTTATCTAATCAGTCTTTGGACGAGTTAGAAACGCTGGTAACACCCTTGTTCAATCAAGTTAAGAATACCGATATCGGCTCTAGCTATCCTGATAAAGCGCTTTTCACCAAGGCTCAACTACCCGTTGTGCTGACGTCTATTTCGCTTAAAAAGAAATATCAAATCGCCTATAACTTCCCCATGCCCAACACACGGGAAGTCTATAAAACCAAACCTGAGCAATACATTAGCAACCTCTTGGGACATGAAGGCCAAGGCAGTTTGCACAGTGTCTTGAACGAGCAGGGCTGGATCGAAACCTTAAGTGCCGGCACCCAAAGTTTTGACCGCCAGAACAGCCTACTGTCAATTAATATTGAACTAACGGATGAAGGTCGCTCGCACATAGCAAAAATAACCGACCTACTATTTCAATATATTGACTTGCTTAAAGCTGGCACGCCAGAGGAACGTATTTACCTCGAACAAGCCAAGGTTGCGGAACTGAGTTTCCGCTTTCAAGAAAAAGGTTCAACTGTGGGCTTTGTTTACCAAATGGCGCCTCGTTTAGACGAATACCCGGCTGAAGACCTGCTTGTTGCACCCTATTTAATGGAAGGCTTTGACGCAGCACTGATCAGCAAATCTTTGAGTTTTCTGCGCAAAGACAATGTGTTTATGGAAATTTCTGCACCGGACTTAAAAACAGACCAGGTAGAACCTTGGTTTAACGTACCTTACTCATTACGTGTGGGCGAGCTTGAGAGCGTGAAACTTGAGGGTGCAAGTTTAAACTTACCGCCGGCCAACCCTTACTTACCCAACAATCTAAACTTACTGCCAGAAGACAGCGAAACCATTAAGCGCGTAACCAACAGGCCCGACCTGCAACTATGGCTAGACACCGATGTAACCTTTGGCACGCCACGAGCGAACACCAGCATATTGCTACTAACCAATAATGGCCTGAGCAATCTCAAAGATGCGGCGTATGCAGCGTTATATCGTCGCTTGGTGAACGACACCTTAAGCACCACTGTATATCCCGCCTATCTCGCGGGCCTTGGTTACAGCCTTAGCAGTAACGAGTCTGGATTTAGCATTTCGCTTAATGGCTACCAAGACAAGCAAATGCAATTACTTGATACCGTAATAGATCATCTGCTTAACTCTGAGTTAACCAAGGAGCGTTTTGCTACCTTTAAGACCGGGTTGATTAAGGATTGGCAGAACGCAGCCAAGAACAAACCCTATACTCAAACACTTAGTGCGCTTAACACTGTGCTGGTCTCATCCAGTTGGTCGCCTGAGGCGCTAGCTAACATTTTGGCACCCCTAGAACTCAAAGAGCTGGAAGCATGGCGAAAAATTAAACTAGCAAAAATAGGCGTTATCGCTGGGCTACACGGCAACGTGTCAGCTAAAGACGCTCGAGCGCTAGAAGATTTACTGCAACAAAAACTGCCTATGGCCGCCATTGCGAAAGAGCAGTCGTCGGTGTCCGACATTACCGAACAGCTGCTATTGAACCTTAATGTTGATCATAACGACGCTGCGCTTTTGCTTTACGTTCAAGACCCAGACGATAGTTTTGCCAGCAGGGCCAAGAGTGGTTTAGCAGGTCAAATTTTGCGTTCGGCTTATTTCTCTAGTCTACGTACAGACCAACAACTGGGATATGTGGTGAGCGCGGGGGTACGTCGATTAAATACACGCAGTGGTAACCTGTTCCTTGTGCAGTCTCCAAAAGCTGGCGCCGAGGATCTAGAGCTAGCAACACTGACATTTATGCAAAACTACATAGACCGTTGGAAAGATCTAAGTGATGCGGAATTTGCCCAGCAAAAGTCAGGCCTGATCAGTCGACTCACGGAATCTGACAAAAACTTAGGTCAACGCAGTCAGAAGTACTGGCAGAACTTAAACGATGAAAACTATAACTTTGACTCCAATGAGCAAATTGCTGCCGAAGTGGAAAAACTCAGCAAGGCTGAAATGGGCGCGTTTATGCAAGATATCCTCGAGCGTTTGCAGAGTAAGCGCATACTTATTTTCAGCCCGGGCAAGTTTGAGCAAACTCCCAACGAAGGACGTTTGTTAAAAGATTCATTGGTGTTTAAGAAGTAACCCCCCATAAATTGCTATAAAACCGCCCTTGATAGAGTTTTCTCGACCCTTAGGCGGAGTATCGGTACTCAGACCTCCACAATCACGCTTACTTAGCTTTTATCCGTTTGGACTAATAAGTCATTGTGAACTCTTTTGCTTCGAGAAAAAATTTGGCGGCACTGTATTGGCCAAATCAGGCACAAGGCGGGCTGCCTTTTTCTATACTCTTAATATTGTTTGGCGTGTTGATTATCAGTATCTCTGCGCAGATCCAAATTCCCTTTTACCCAGTACCAGTAACTATGCAGACTTTCGCGGTACTCGTTATGAGCATGGCATTTGGCCGCTGGCTTGGCGCAATGACAGCTAGCGTTTACTTAGTCGCCGCAATCCTCGGCCTACCTGTTTTGGCAGGCAGCAGCGAAACATCCGCTAACTTTGCATTATTGACCAGCCCAACTAGCGGCTTCCTGGTGGGTTTCATAGTCGCTGCCTGGACAGTTGGCTGGCTTGGAGAATTAGGCTGGGGAAAAAGTTTCCGTTGGACACTGTGCGCAATGGTTTTTGGCACTTGTATCATTTTAATACTGGGCATGCTGTGGCTAACGTTTACTTACAGCTGGAGTGAAGAACAAGTATTAAAGACTCTAATGCGCTTAGCACCCGGCGCAGTCTTAAAAATATTGATGGCCTCAATCTTAATGCCTTTGCTTTGGCGCAAAGGCCAAACCTTAAGCCGCAGGCGAAATGCGCGTTAGGGCATATTGCTGGGCAGATCTAGCCTAAAAGGTGGCAGCGACTCAATAAGCGCACGTCCATAACGTTGGGTAACGATACGTTTGTCGAGCATAGTAATGGTACCGAAATCTTTTTCATGGCGAATTAGACGGCCACAAGCTTGAACCAATTTCAGTGCAGCATCAGGTACGGAAATTTCATAAAAGGCATTTCGCCCCCGCGCTTCCGCCCACTCTGCAATGGCTTGGTCAATGGGGTCATCTGGCACCGAGAAGGGTAACTTCACGATAATCACATGGCGGCAGTAAGCACCGGGTAAATCTAGCCCCTCTGAGAAACTGGAAAGCCCAAATAGATACGAGCCTTCTTTGGCATCAACGCGCCGTTTATGTTCCACAATCAGCGCCTGCTTGCTGCCATCGCCTTGCACCAACAAGCCATCTGAGAGCTTATCCGGCAACGCCTTTACAACCGCATTCAATTGCCGCCATGAAGTGAACAGCACCAAGGCCGATTCTTCGCGTTTTAACAAATCCGGCAAGAGCTCGGTAATTTCCGCGCTATGGGCTTCAAAATCTCGCGGGTCTGATTGCATACTGGGCACATGAAAAGTGGCAATTTCCGGATAGTTAAAGGGGCTAGCAATAACCAATGTTGGCACATCCACATTCAAGCCCACCCGTTCAATAAAACGGTCAAATCGCCCCAGGGCGGTGATGGTAGCTGACGTACAAACCGCGCCATAACAACGTTGCCAAAGTACTTCTTGCAGAATGTGTCCAGGCTCAATAGGCGCACTGACCATTTCTACATCATAGGAATTTCTATTCAACCAACGAGCGTAACGCCGTTGTTGCTTAGACCCACTGGCGTAATCTTCAAGTAGAGCCTTGGTCGCCAAGGCTCTACTTTGCAACTGACCCACCGGAAGCAACCAGTCTTCCGCCTCGAAGGCTTTTTCCCAATCCAAATTGCCGGCAACGGCTTCTTGCAATAGATCGTGGACGCGCTCTAAATCATCACAAAGCTTGTTCATGGATGGCAGCGTGGCCAGCGACAGGTCCATTAACGTCTCAGGCACTTCACCTAAAGGAAAACGGTAAATCTCGCGGTCTTCGTCCTTCGTCTCGAAGGGCATCATGTTAAGACCAGCAGACAGCGCCTCGAACATAGACTGCAGCGCCACAGTTTCTCCAGCCACACTGGTGGCTAAGGCGAGCAAATTGTGTGGGCGGGCAAAACGCTGTGTCAGCGAACTGAGAATATTATTGACGTTGTCTAGCCACTGATAAGTACTGTTAATACGTGCGCTGGTAGAAAAATGATTCTGAGTTTTGTCAGCAATATGGTGGGCTTCATCAAGGACATAAATGCAGTCTTCTGGATCAGGTAGCACCGCACCGCCGCCTAAAGCTAAATCCGCAAGTACCAAATCGTGATTGGCAACAATGACATCCGAGCCTTCCAAATTACCCCGAGCGCGGAAAAATGGGCACTGCTTAAAAAACGAGCAACGGTTATTACTACATCCGCGGTGGTCCGTGGTCACGGTAGACCAAGCGCCGTCTGCCATAGATTCGGGCCAACTATCAAACTCACCATCCCAAGCGCCTTGACCATAGCGGCTGAGCATTTCTTGGTAGAGCACGGTGTGATCTTCATCGGACACGTCAAAAATCGGAATGGCCTGTTGTTCTTGGTACTTTAAATGATCGTCAAGACGCTTCAGGCAAACGTAACGGCCGCGGCCCTTGGCCAAGCTAAGGCTAAAGGATAGCCCCGATCTTTCTTTAATGTCCGGCAAATCTTGCAGCACCACTTGCTCTTGTAGCGCCACAGTAGCGGTACTGAGCACTACGGTTTTCCCTAGGCTTTGGGCCACTGGAATGGCGGCCAAACAATAAGCAGCGGTCTTACCGGTACCCGTCCCAGCTTCCACTACGGTCACTCGATCGCCATCACCTGCCAAGGTGCGAGCTATCTGGGCAATCATCTCACGCTGACCACGACGTGGCTTGAAATCTCTAGATTCCAACCAAGTGCGGTAAGCAGTTTGAATTTTGTCTTTTACTTTGTCGGTAAGGGCTGAGGGCATGTGCGAACTCTGCGGGAAAGCGCTGCGTAATCCAAGCAGATAGGTAAGATATTTCTGCTCACAACGAATTGTAAAGTCGCTAAGGCATGACATTGAATAGTTTAAAGGAGTGTGCGACTGTGCAGCCATATCTAATAAATGACAAAACAATGATCAAAACACTTACCAACGCGCCGACTAACCCCGTTACCAGAACAATTATTAAAACAAGGGGGAAACTCGCTACTAAAAGCGCTGTAGCGGCGCTAAAAAACCGATCAACCTACTTAAATATCGCCAAAAATCTAGCATCTGTCTTGGCTTTGAGCGCCCTCATACTCGGCGCTCACGCCGACCCTAGACTGACTACACCGCCGGGCTTCAGTATTACCAAACTACCGTTTTCAGTGCCCAAAGCGCGACAGCTCGCCCTTACAGACAACGGCACGCTTATTGTCGGTTCGCGCAAATCTGGCAACGTGTACGCAATACCCAACGCTTTAACCGCCGCAAACCCCAAGGTCATCACGTTATTTGACGACCTTAATGAGCCCAGTGGTCTAGCCTTGGCAAATGGCGACTTGTACATTGCCGCAGTGTCAAAAGTGCTTCGGATAAACGATATTGAAGATCAGTTAAAGGCCAACCCACTGTTTGATGTAGTGACGGATACGCTGCCGACAAAAGCGCATCATGGCTGGAAGTACATAAAGTTTGGCGAAGACGGCATGCTTTATGTGCCCGTTGGCGCGCCATGCAATATTTGCCTTTCCCAGGATAAGCGCTTTGCCACGATGCTGCGTATGGACCCAGCAACAGGGGCAACTGAAATCATCGCCGAGGGTCTACGCAACGTTGTGGGCTTTGCATGGCATCCAGAAAGCAAAGACTTATGGGTGAGCAATAATGGTCGAGATATTTTGGGCGACGATATACCAGCCGACGAGCTGAATGTGATCCCTGCGAACAACTCCAAACCACTGCACTTTGGCTACCCTTTCGTCCACTCCAACAATGCAGGCGACACCGCCGGCTTAATCAAGGACCCCAAGTTCGGTGATCATGAGGATGCGGCCAAGCATACTTTTGAGCCCGCTGCTGTGCGTATCCAAGCACACTCTGCGCCTATTGGGATGACTTTTTATACGGGTTCTGAATTCCCAGCCCAATACAAAAACGCGCTTTTCGTCGCTGAACGTGGTTCGTGGAATAGAAGTTCCAAGGTGGGCTATCAATTAGCTGTTATGACTATGGACGCGTCGGGTAACCCCGTATACGAACCCTTTATCTATGGCTGGCTGGAAGGTGAAGAAGCGTGGGGCAGACCCAATGACGTGCTGCAAACTAAAGAAGGTCACCTCCTGATCTCCGATGACAAAGCAGGCGCTGTCTACTTAGTGCGTTACAACCAAGCACTGGCGTCAAACTAACCGCCACCCAAACAAGACGCTCGTTATGCCAAGCCCCAAGAATTTCTCGGGACTTGGCCTTTACGTGCTAGAGGCCTACCAGCCCCGTCACTCCCACACCGGACAGGGTACGCAACCCGTGACTCGGCGATTTCATTCATTAGGATTTTAGCCCGCGCGTCGACAACAATTTTCAGTGAATCCGTCAAGCTAAGAAGAACACCTTAATCGCGTATATCTACCTCAACTTTTTGCTTCGGCATGAGAGATATTTCCATAGGGGCAAAGTGCTCCATATCTACATCAATGAGGTATGGACCCTTTGTCTCCATCGCCAAATCCATAGCTTCAGCAAATGCTTCGACACTGGCAACACGCTGTCCGGGCACGCCCATACTTTGCGCCATCTGAGCAAAGGCCACTTTACCTAAATCAGTTTCGTTTACTCGACCAAAACGGTTTTGCTGCAACCAGCGCAAAATCCCGTATCCCGAATCGTTAAATACGCAAATAATCAACGGCACCTGATACTGCGCACAGGTCGCAAGTTCTGTCGCATGAAACATAAAGCCACCATCGCCGTGGATGACCATAGTTTTGCGCTTGCTGGCTATGGCTGCCCCCACACTCATAGGAAAGCCGGGGCCAATCGCACCAGAAGTGGGATTTATTGAGGTACGCGGTTCTAAGATAGGGAACTGCTGATTGCCCCAGTTGTAGGCTGAAATTGTTTGATCCCGAACAAACACGCTGTCTCTCGGCAACTTTTCACGAATGCAGTCCATTACCAGGGGCCAATCATCGCCTAAGCGAGCGCGCATAGCGCCACGCACGCCATCCCTAGACTCCCAGAGTTTGGCATTGAATTGACCGTCGTTGGGTAGTGTTTCCAAGCAGCCAGCGTTGATTCCTTGCAGCGCCAGCTTCGCGTCAGCGATAACACCAATATGCGCAGTGTGCGTGCGACCGATCATGTTGCCATCAATATCAATGTGCACCAGCTTACCCGGAGGGGTTTGACTGGCAAATTGCCCGTCCACGCCCACCGCGAACTTAGTACCAATAGCCAAAGTTAAATCTGCACCCTGTATAGCGTTATAGATGCCTGCGGAATTGTAATAGTTACCCATGCACAACGGATGATCTTCAGGAATAACACCGCGTCCATCCACAGTGGTCAAAACAGGCGCATCGAGATACTCAGCCAACGCCAAAAGCTCTTTGTGAGCATTTGCGGCAATCACACCGCCACCAGCAATGATAATACGTTTGGCGGATTGGCTGAGGGCATCAACAACTTTGTTTATGCGGCCTTCGTCGGGTGCAAAGGCCTGATTACTTGGCAAAGATACTTGTACTGGCTGAGCGTCGGCATATTGAATATCTATGGGTATTTCAATTGCCCCTGGGGCACCTCTACCGGTGAACATATCGTTTATTACTGCACTAAAAGCGCCGCCTAACTGGTTTACGTGACGGGGGCTTTCTACTCTGCGACAAACCGAGGCCAACATGGGGACCTGATTTTCTGCTTCGTGAATGTAGCTAAGACCACGTCCATAAAAGGCAGTTTCCGCCTGACCGGTAATTACCAAGACTCTAGAAGACCCATACTGGGCTTCATAAAGACCAGTAACGGTATTTGATGTGCCAGGGCCAGTAGACGCAATCATCACACCAAGCTTGCCGCTTGCTCGGGCATAACCATCGGCTGCATGGGTTCCGGCTTGTTCGTGGCGCACGTCAATAATTTTGCTTTTACCGAGTCGATTTATGGCATCTAGTATTGGCATATTGTGGATACTAACAATGGCGAAAACATGCTCCACCTCAAGTTGGGCCAAGGCGTCGGCGATTAAATCTGCACCGGTAAAACCGGCCGTATTGCTGGACATAAAAACTCCTAAATAGACAAAAATTGAAAGGACCGACAAGGTGATAAATCTCCTCCAGCCTCTCCAAACAGAGAGTTAGAACTATTAGGCGACAAGCCCAACCTGTCAAGTAAAGGAGATTGGCGACACAAAAACGGCGAAGAACACTGAAGGCCCAACTTAAAATGAGGTTGAAGGGCGGCTTGAAGAACTGGTTGAAAGCCTGGTTAACACACCCTTTTAAAAAGGCTGCAAAACTCTGTGAGAAATTTGAAAATTAGCCATTGGAGCTACCAAAGTGATCTGACCTGAAGCGAATAATTGGGCGCTGACCCAAAATACGTCGCAAGATATGGTTCATAGTGGCAGGATCGCGTTCAAAATCATTATGACGACGACTGGTAGAATTTTTATTCCGCTGCACATTGCCTTGGCTAATGACGAAATCCACATCGTCTATATTTTCAACACCCCGCTCGTCAACGTCTCGACTCAAACCCAAAAGAGGTACGACAGAACCGTCGCTGCAACCTTCTTCCAATACTCTAGAGATCAGATGAAGAATTGATTTACCGTAAATACCGGCAACATTGTCCTCCAACTCGAGATTTTCGCTCAAGTTATATACCGCTATATCATCAATGTTCGACATTTGGGGCCGATACATAGTTGCATAAGTGTCTATGGTTAAAGTTGGCGCCAGCAATGACAGTGTAGCGATTTTCGGCTTGGCGCTGTTATTAACTAGCGAATTTAGGAGGTGGCCCAAAAGCAAGCTGCCGGCGCCGTGTCCAGCAAGGTGAATTTTCTTACCCTTTAAACCTTGCGAAGATTCTACCAAATACTGAAGGAATGTATTCGCCACCTTTATCCCGTCACCCTTGGGCGCAAACCCAGACTCCGCACCGTATTTCATTTCTCGCCATAGCGCCCTACCGCTGCGACCCAACAAAATCTCTGTTAGACGATCTGAAAGCTCATGACCCGAACCCAAGCGCGCTTCGGATTCATCGCTACGATCGGACAAAAGACTTTTCACATCATCAACAAAACCGGAGCCATACATAAAGTGATAGGGGTAAATACGGTTAGCTTTGAAGACAGGCTGCATGACTGCAATTTTTTGCGCGCAGGCTTTTGGGCTACTAAAGCTATCGTGAGCATAAAACAATATATGATCGTAGCTGTCGCTGTCAGCGACTCGCTTTGCTGTTTCTGCGACGTCCTCCGAGCTACTAAAGTAACGCCCGCGATTATAGAAATTGCCATCATCTAAATGAACGAAGTGGCCCATAATCTCATTACGACGTGGCGCACGTTGAATCGATAACCCCGCAGAAATAGCTTCACGCGCGTGGCCTGGGAAAACTTGAGGTGTAGGTAGTGCCAACTGAAACACCCACGCGTCTCTGATGTTTTCCTGCCAATCCTCATACGACCAATGGGCCACACCTTTGTTACCCCAACCTTCACCGCGAGAATTTTGCACATAGAAGCCTGTGGCGTCGTAACCTACAATGGCAAACGCATGACCACCGGTGGCAGCATAAGTGTTGCGCCAGTTTATTTTCCCTTTGGCAATTTGATTCATTGCCCAACCCTTATGGATCATTGCAGATACATAAATAGCGCCTGTTTCATTCAACGCTGCATGGAAATCCGCTATCGACAAACTCACCCTGTAATAAGCGCCAATGGTTACCCTCCTGGCTTCTTCGGCGCGATAGGCTGTTAATTGGCCGGGCTTATTAGTGGTGAAGGACCAATCGGTACTGGAACAAACACCCATATTAAACAGGCCTTTTATGGCACCTCTACAACTTGCGCCTACATAATCCTCACCAGGCCAATCATCAAATTTCTTCGCCATTTCATAAAGCATGCGCGGACTAACTACAATTTCTCGACCTTGCTTTCGAGCCAACAAATTGAGTACAGCCGCCAATGCAAAACCTGCGCATGCCCCTTCGGTTTTTTGATCAAGAACATTTAAATAGAGCGGTGGATGTATTTGTGGTGGCAGGGGTTTCAACGAAGGGCTGTATATACGATCGCGGAAATCTAAAACATCTGGCACCAGAGAGCCCAAATACCCATCATTGGTCTCTGAGCCCATTTGTTCATAATCTAATGCAACCGAGCTTTCGCCCGGCGCAGCTTGATCTTTCAACAACGTAGATACATCAGATTTAGAATCTGTATTCGCCTTCTTACCTGGAACGGTATTTTTACTGCCGTTTTTTGTTACCTTGCTTTTCATATCGCCCCCAATCAACTACTAAAAGTGTTCAAAAATCATCATAAATACCGCCAAAAAAATCAAAATATAAACTTTTGGTAGACATTATTTACATAAAAACTGTTAGGTTATTGCTTTCACTCATCATAGAGTGCCACTTTAAATGCAGCGAAGTTCTTAGGCTTTTCTGATTTTTTTTATGACGGGAGATCACTGTTAGATTAATCTTCAATTAACTTTTTTGAGATAATCCCATGAACGCGTTCGAATTCGGAGAATGGAAGTGCGACCCCAAATCTCTGACCATCAAATCTAAGGGTGCTGTTGTAAAGTTAGAACTGAAGGTAATGACCGTTCTACAAATACTTGCAGCCAAAGCCCCAAACGTTGTTAGTCAAGATGAACTAATGACTGCTGCGTGGCCTGGTGTCATCGTCAGTGACGGAGCCATTTATAGAGTCATCGCTCTTTTAAGACGTGCTATGAATGACCGCAAAAAACCGCACAAATATATTGAGTCAATTCCTCGAGTTGGCTATCGCCTCAAGCACAAAATAAACATCGAAAAAGACAAAGTGCCGCAACTTTCACCCAAAGAACGACAGCGTCGAATAAGCCTAACCATTGCTACTAAAGGTAAAAATAATCACCCCTGTCTGGAAGAATCTATCACTATGATTGAACGCCATGTCAGCTGGAACAGCCCAACATTTTCAATTCAGCGACGGCGCGCAGTCGAACAAAGCGACTATCAGGTCGAAATCAGCCTTAGCAAAAACGAGAAGGACATAGAATTACAGTGGCAAATATTCTGTAAAGAAGAAAATGAATTAGTTTATTCAGGCCTACACAATGAGACCAGACTGTCCTCTGAGCCATTGCCACCAAGGGTGGCGGAGTTAGTCGCTGAGAGCATAAGCAAACAATCTCTACGTCATCGCCATAAAGAAATAGGAGACACCAGTGACCTTAGATATTTGAACTACTGGGATCTCATAAATTTTGGCGAACGATTCGTTTCCATGCACACAGAACAAATTGAGTTGAGGCGTAAATCCCTCAATTACGTTGTAAAAATGGCACCAGCTATAGCCGTGGGTCACTCAGCACTCGGTAAACTGTTGTCTTGGGAGGTTATTAACGGTGTTGCCAAGAATACTAAGCAAAATATCAATCTGGCGATTGAGTGTGCGGCACGGGCCATTGATATCGACCCTAACGCCCCCTATGTAACCAGTTCTTGTGGCCTCATAAATAGCCGAATGGGTAAACACAATTTAGGCATCGAACTGTGTCGTCAAACCTTGTCGACGGCTCCTTCAGCTCATGCCAAAGACGCTCTGGCAATGTCTCTTAGTTTCGCAGGAAAGCCGGATGAAGCCATCGATTTATATCTGCAAGTATTTGCCAGCATGCCTGCGGGCCAGATTTTCCATTTTGGAAAACTCGTCCTACCTCTTGTACAAAGCGGTCAAATTGAACGTGCTCTAGAGTATGCAGACCTAGGGACTATTTATCTTCCCGGAGATTTCTTTTCGTGGCTCCTACGTTGTAATGTATCGGCGCAATTGGGAAATTTAGACGGCGCGAAAGCAGACCTTATTCAAGCACAAAAACTGATGCCTTCACTAAACCTACTCAATATTATCTCAAACATAGAACGTAACTATGGTCGTACCGAAAGTCAGAAGCGATGCCTTACATCCGGATACAAAAGGCTTCTAAACGACAATTCAGGCAAGTACACCGACCCAGAAAAACCTTATCTCACGCATCAAGAACAACTCCGAACGCATTGAAAGCTTGAGACAAGGTCTTACATCAAGATGATTATAAGTATGAAGCCCCTGAACAAACCCCGCCCATCACGCGAAGACGTCCAGCAGAACTCATCAGACGTGTGCGCACCTTAGCAACTCGCGCTTCGGTCTGCACACAGGCTTCAGTAAAATCTTCAACTGAAATCGTAGATCTGCCGTCTTCTCGGGCGAAATTTGCCGCTAGGTGACCGGCTCTACGCGCACAGCTCAGGGTTTCTTCCAAGAGATAGGAGTGCTCATCAAAGTTCACTGCGTTACCTTCTACATGTCCGTAGTAGCCCCTCTCTCGCGCGACTTCAACACACAGCTCATCCATATCCATAGCTGCTCTAGCACCAAAGGCTTGCCAAAACTGTGCTGCATACTGATCTGCTAAGTTAATTTGGTTTTCCATATCACTTTCCTCAAAAAAAGATCTTCAATTAGTTCAGTTTGTAACTGCGCCTCATTGGCAGCAGCAGGGACAACATGACATGCACAAAGAGCAGAAACCTTACATAGAACTGATGAAAAACTCATATCTGCATAGCGCATAGCCAGCAAAATCATTGGTGAAATATAAATTTTGCTCTAGTCAGAAATTGGACCTACGCCAGCGACTGAAGACCCTAAAGCGACAGTTAGCTTATCTACAGGAGTGAAGAATAAGACACATTCTGCTCCTGTCTCTTATACACATCTGACGCTGCCGACGAATAGAGAGGTGTAG
>CAJXUL010000012.1 GCA_913060615.1 uncultured Gammaproteobacteria bacterium
CGAGATAGGAGTCCGTCTCGTGGGCTCGGAGATGTGTATAAGAGACAGGGCCATACCAACTATGGGTCCAAAGTAACTGGCCATAACCTTAAGTAAACCTTGGCGCGCATCTATTGCTTTTTGCGCGCGTTCCTCGGCGCTTGCTGCGAAAAGACTGCTGCTGAATGCAGTAAGAAGAGTGAGTAAAATGATTTTGCGAAACATATTTTTCCTTTTTTAGTTATAGAGTGTTAGAAAGTTAACGAGTTCAAATGATCTGATTGACCAACAAGCCTTACTTTGACTCTTTGCCAAACACAATACATCCAGACGCACCAAACATGCCACCCACACCAAGGCAAAGCGACACGTTTGCGTCCTTTACCTGAGCCGGCGCATTACCGCGAATTTGCCTAACGCTTTCTTGTAATGCGTACATACCGTACATGCCTGAATGCATATAAGACAGACCACCGCCGTTTGTATTCATCGGTAAACTGCCGCCTGGTGCGGTATTTTGCTCCCAGATAAAGTCTGCGGCTTCGCCTTTTTTACAGAAGCCCAAATCCTCTAATCCATATATTGGCAGGTGGGCGAATGCGTCATACACCATTAGGTGGTCTACATCTGCGTGAGTGATGCCTGCGTCGTGCATGGCAAAAGATCCTGCAACTTTGAATGCTCTAGAGCTGGTTAGATCGTCCATTTGACTGATCATGGGCGTTTCCACGCTTTCACCGGTGCCTAGAATATGTACGGGCGGTTGAGGGAAATCGGCTGCTCTGTCGGCTTTAGTTAAAATCAAAGCGCCACCGCCATCGGTGACCAAACAGCATTCAAGTAAGTGAAATGGGTACGCAATCATCTTAGAATTAAGTACGTCGGCGACGCTGATCTCATCTTGAAAGCTGGCTCTTGGATTCATAGACGCCCATTCCCTTTGCACAACTGCCACCATGGCGAGCTGTTCATGGGTCATACCGTAATCCTTCATATACCGAAGTACCGGCAGGGTGAACATTGTCGGCGGTCCCATTGGTCCAAATGGCACCTCAAACTGACCAGCTAAAGAGGCTGGTGCCCGCGGGTAGCCGCTTCGGCCAACGCCTGAGCGACCACTCTCGCCATGGGTAATCAGTACAGTTGTACACTGCCCGCTGGCAATAGCTGCCACCGCATGGCGCACATGCAGCATAAAGGAACAACCGCCAACTGAGGTGCCGTCTACCCATGTAGGCGTAATACCAAGGTAGTAAGCCAAATCTGTGGGTCGCTCGCCGGCTGTGGCTATGCCGTCTATGTCTTTAGCGGTGAGACCTGCATCAGCCATTGCGTTGAGCGCCGCATCGGCATGGAGTTGCTGCTGGCTTAAGTGTGGAATTTTGCCCAGCTCAGTTGTTTCTGCTGCACCCACCACAACTACGCCGGTCATTTTGTTTCTCCTACTGAAGCGTCGCCTGCTGGGGCAACTCTTGTTGGCGCAAAAAGAGGCAACTTAATGTCCTCACTGACTTGCTCAAAGCGTACTTCTAAGGGCATATCAAGCTGCAAGGCCTCTGGCGTTTGTTCGCATTCCACAATATTGGTCATCATTCGAGGACCCTCTTCTAGATCCACTAACGCAATAGCATAAGGCCCGTCAAATGCTGGGTGTGGGCGCTGGTTGATCACGTAGCTGGCTAATGTGGCTCGTCCGCTGGCGGCGTAAACTTCCACAGACCGTGAGCTGCATGAAGGGCAAAACGGCCGTGGCGGAAAGTAGGTATGAGTGCACTTGGTGCATCTTTGTAACAGTAGTTGTTCTGCTTGGGTGCCATCCCAAAAGTGTTGGGTTTCTGGTGTGGGTTGGGGCAGGTTTCTGGTCGGCTTATCCAACGCTCTCTCCTTCGTTGTAGAGGAATAAGTATGCCTTATCGACAGGTTCAGACAAACGTCCATGCGTAATAAGCGTGAAGTGCGCGAGTACCCCAAAACGGGCAAGCAAGAGAACGGTTGATTTTCTTAGGCTAGATGAACGAGAGTGTCGGTGGAATGCAATTTATCTGAGGGGAGCAAGATGCAAGTTAATGGTGCCTGTCATTGTGGAGAAATAACGTTTACAGCTGAGGCCGACGCAAATTTTTGCGTCATCTGTCATTGCCGAGATTGCCAAGTGATGTCTGGAGCGCCTTACCGCAGTATTTTGCCGGTGCAAGAGTCCGACTTTAATTTGCTCAGCGGTACGCTAAAGCTGTATCACAAGACCGGTGACAGCGGTAACCGCCGAGAACTGGCATTTTGTGGTGACTGCGCTACCCATGTTTACGCAACTTCGGTGGTCGAAGACGTACCGTTAGGCAAGCGGATGCTGGGATTGCGCACAGGTATGCTCGCAGAAGTGGCTGATTTGCCTCCTCAAAAAGAAGTTTGGTGTGAGTCAAAAATTGATTGGGCACAAAGTTTGGTTGCCTTAGATATGCCCAAGCAGAATGGTCAATAAGCGCACATATGCACACCCTTTATAGTTTTCGTCGCTGCCCTTATGCCATGCGTGGGCGTATGGCACTGTCCCTTATGGATACTCAAATTGAAGTCCGCGAAATTCTGTTACGCGACAAGCCAGCTGCCTTGCTAGCAGTTTCTCCCAAGGGTACAGTGCCGGTCTTCATCACCGCAGAGGGCCAGGTGATAGACGAGAGTTTGGATCTTGTGGTTTGGGCTATTGGCGAAAACGCACCACAGTGGGTTAAGTACGGTGGCCTAACTGAGCAAAAAAACTATATTGAAAAATTCGATCAAGAGTTTAAACCGTTTCTAGATGCCTACAAGTACGACCGCCGGAACGCTGAACACCCAGCCACTTATTACCGCGATAGCGCGCTACCTTGGCTGGATGACCTAGAGCAATGCCTGCAAAATCAAGATTACTTGTTGGGTGATGTTCCCCAGATGCAAGACATTGCGCTGATGCCTTTCATTCGCCAGTTCGCGTTTGTCGACAAACAGTGGTTTGACGCACAACCTCGACCCAACCTAGTGCGCTGGTTAGAAGCCTGGCTAAGCAACGATCTTTTCACATCTATCATGACAAAGTACGGCCAATGGGAAGAAGGAACGCGTGGCGAAATCTGGCTTACCAGCGCAGATCACCACAGCTAATTTACTGGGGAGTAACATGCAAAAATGGATAGTAGGGATTATCAGTATTATCGGCGCTGTAGCACTGGCGGCTATGGTGGCTTGGTCTGGATCTGACCAAGGCGTCTTGTACAACGGTATGTCGGTTTTTGTCTGGTGCGGTGTTTTTGCCTTCGCCGTGCAGTGGCTGATTTTCATTCATGCATGGTTGGCAAAAACTGAAGCCTATTTCGACCTTACCGGCAGCTTGACCTATATTGTAGTTGTGGTTGCAGCCGCGTTTTTAGCGGGTGCGGACGACATACGTTCGCTAACAATCACCGGTCTTATTGTGATTTGGGCGCTGCGTTTAGGACCATTTTTGTTTTTCCGTATCAGGCGTTCTGGCGAAGATCGGCGTTTTAGATCAATTAAAACGTCATTTCCAACATTTTTGATGACTTGGACACTGCAGGGTGCCTGGGTTTATATCACCGCCAGTGCAGCATTGGGCAGCATTACCTCCAGTAGCACCGTTGGTCTAGACAGCGCCTTTATTTTGGGTGCTGGTTTATGGGTTATTGGTTTTGCCATTGAAGTGATCGCAGATAATCAGAAGACTGCTTTTCGCAATAATGCAGAGAATGCGAATAAGTTCATTAATACGGGTTTGTGGGCTTGGTCCCGTCACCCCAATTACTTCGGCGAGATTATCTTATGGGTTGGGATTGCCGTCATCGCTTATCCAACATTAGTAGGTAATCAGATTTACTTAATGTTTTCACCGTTGTGGGTGATCTTTTTGCTCACCGCTGTGAGTGGTGTGCGGATGTTAGAAGCACGCGGCCGCAAGCAGTGGGGCGAAGACCCCGAGTACCAAGACTATGTGGCCAACACGCCAACACTAATGTTATGGCCCCCACGTAAGTAGGGGCTTAGGATTTGTCAAAAGGCTGCCAATCGAGCCTTTTGCGAAAGCTTTAACCAGAACCTAGAACGCTCTGGTGCTAAATAGCAGTATTTTGTGTTAGAGACTTTGCGCGCCATCAACTGCAATAGTTTGCCCGGTGGTCCAGTAAGCTGGCGCTGACATTAGAAAAGCTGCAACGTTGCCAACTTCCTCAGGCAAGCCCATGCGGCCGTAGGGAATGCTCGCTAATGTTGCAGCATACATATCCGGCATATTCTTCTTCACTTGGTCCCAAACACCATCGGCAAATTCAATAGAGCCAGGAGCTATGCAATTTACTCTAATGTGATCTGCGGCCATGGTTTTGGCGTGGCTTTGGGTCAATTGAATAACCGCGGCTTTTACCGCGCCGTAGGAAATATTGCCTGACGCTGCCAAGCCACTGATAGATGAGATATTTAAAATACTGCCGCCGCCATTGGCCTTGAGGTGTGGGGTAGCAGCCCAAGTTGTACGCACTACGCCCATAAGATCTATGTCTATACCTTTTTGCCAGCCGTCTTCGTTATCAGAATTACCGAATCCACTTGGGTTGTTAACTAATCCATAAAGGCCGCCTAACGCATTGGCCGCTTCATCTACATAGGCAGCTATGGTGTCTGGTTCACTGATATCGCAAACCGCAGTGTGCACTTTGCCACCGTACGTTTTGAGCTTTTCAGCCGCCTCGTCCAAGCTGCTTTGGGTGCGTCCACAAATAGACACCCAAGCGCCTTCTTTCGCGCAGGCTTCAGCGATAGAGAAGCCTATGCCTTTGCTGCCACCGGTGATGATAATACCTTTGTCTTTAAGTCCTAAATCCATTTTTTATTCCTATGTTGAAGTGGTCAATATTAGTAAGTGCGTTGCAAAATATAGTGGGACGCTAAGTGTCGTTGGTTTTTATTGCCAAGGTTGCCATAGACGTTGGCATATATGCATTGAGTGGGGTGGCTTCACTGTCCCATTTGTCTTCAAAAAAGCCTGCGATGATAAACCCCGCGTCAATTTGACCGGCAATCTGGTCATCTAAGCTGTGACTAAATTCGAGGGCTACGCCACTGGCTTTGCGCTTAGCTAATTCTGCTGGGTCGAGTAAGTCTATGTCTGCGTTTGGCAGAGCGAACCGAACTTCCAGTGGTCCACCTGCTTCTATGTCGTAGTGATCGAAAAGAAAAAAATCCGGATTCATAAAGCCGCTTAGCAGGCGGCCACCATTCTTAAGTACGCGCTGGCAATGTTGCCAAACGGGTCTAATGGTCTGAGAGAAAACGTTTGATACTGGATGAAAGATTAGGTCAAAGCAGGCGTCATCAAAGCAGGATAAATCTGCCATATCGCCTTGTACTAAATGGATATCCAAACCATCTCGATCCGCCACCAATTTATCCTTAGTCAATTGCGCGGGTGAGTTGTCGAAACTGGTGACCATTGCCCCAGCTGCCGCAAGTATTGGTGCTTGTTGTCCGCCAGCCGATGCTAAACACAAAACGTTTTTGCCGCGAATGTCGCCAAACCATGCCTTGGGTACATTTTTATTTGGGGTCAATATGACGTCCCAATCACCGTTCCTAGCAGCGTTAATGGCGGCGCTATCCACTGGTTGGACCCAAGGGCTTTCAGCATTCTCGGACTGTATGTCCCACGCTTGGCGATTATATTTGAGTATGTCTGTCATATCGGTATTGTGGGGCGCAAATAGATCAAAGAGAAGTGTGGATATGACCGACCAATCAAGCTCAGTGTCGAATCAATTAACGGCGGACTATTTAGTTATAGGTGCTGGCGCAATGGGCATGGCCTTTGTGGATGAGATACTCAGCGGCGACTTAACGGCCACAGTTGTTTTGGTTGATCGCTACGCAGGCCCCGGTGGGCATTGGCGTCGTTCCTATCCTTTTGTCTCATTACACCAACCGGCGGCGTTTTATGGTGTTAACTCAGAAACTCTAGGGCGCGGTGGCAAGAGCTTGGCGTCAGGTGTGGAGGTTGTTGGCTATTTTCAGCGCGTATTAGAAAAGCATCTGGCTTCGGGACGGCTGAGTTTCTTCCCGCACTGTGAATATACCGAATCCATTGAAATGACGCCTGAATTCACATCAACAGTAACGGGCGAAAAATATTCAGTGGCGGTTAAGCGCAAGCTAGTTGATGCCACCTATATGAAAGTTGAAGTGCCTTCCATGCGCTCGCCGCCTTACCGCGTGGTTCATGGCGTAGAAGTGGTGCCACCAAATGCCCTTGCAGATATCTCTAGTCCTTACCCCGGCTATGTTGTTGTGGGCGCGGGCAAGACCGGTATGGATGCCGTCCTGTACTTATTGGGCCTTGGACTTAATCCAGATTTGATCACTTGGATTATGCCCAACGATGCTTGGCTTCTGGATCGTGGCAATATTCATCCAGATGGATTGTTGCAAGCTCTTGGCAAACAGCAAGAGGCAATGGCGAAGTCTGAAAGTCTCCAGGCGTTGCTGCTCAACCTCGAGGCCGATGGCATGCTGATGCGCATTGATGAATCCGTGTGGGCGGAGAAATACCGCTGCGCCACGGTTAACCGCGAAGAACTAGAACAATTGCGTAGAGTTAAAAACGTAGTTCGCTCAGGGCGCGTGGTCAGTATTGAAGAAGGCCAAGTGATCTTGGCAAGCGGCAGTCTTAATGTGGCGAAGCAGACGTTGTTTGTTGACTGTACCGCCAACGGTCTGTCAAACAGACCTATTGTGCCGGTTTTTGCGGCGCAAAAAATAACCCTGCAATCTGTATCTATGTGTCAGCAAGTTTATAGTGCTTCGCTTATCGCCCACGTTGAAACAGCTTTTACCGATGTAGAAATGCAAAACAAGCTTTGCCGTGTTGTGCCGCATCCAGAAACCATAGATGACTATTTATACGCCGTTGGTATTGGCGCAATGAACAATGCCAGTTGGGGCAAGCACTTTCCAAAGTGGGTACGTAACGCGAGATTGTCGTTCCGTTCGCATATTCCAACTTGGCGTTTGTTTATGAAAATTCCACTTATGACCAAATTGGCGCCATTGGTCGCTAAAAATCTACAGACAATTTCGCAGCAACGAGCGTTAGAAATAGCGGCTGCCAACAATCCAGAGCGCCAGTCCGACAGTGGTTAGCAACCAGTCAGAAAGGCTAGCTATTTTGGCTGCAACGTCGGTCGATAAAATGGGGCCAAAGAATTAGCCCTTAGTATTTGCCGCGTTCTAACTCTCCGAGGTAACTAGCGACTCTTTCGGTAGCTTGCGGATTTGCACTACAAATATCAGCAACGCAATGAAGGTAAATGCTGCCGCAATAAGAAAGGCACTGCCTGGAAGGTAGGTGGGTGCTTGGTTGGAGGTGAAGTAGGTAAAGGTCTGGGTCATAATCAATGGTCCGGCGATGGTGGCTAAGCTAGCAATGCTGGCTAAAATTCCTTGTAGCTCGCCCTGTGCATTTTGCTCCACTTGATTAGACAAAATGCTGGTTATTGCTGGGCCGCCAAGGCCCGCAAGTGCCGAGACAAACATCCAAAAATAAAGTTCCGCCCCGGTGTTTGAAACTGCGATGCCCGTATAGGCGACACACGCAGAAAATACCCCTACGTAAACGCAATTCACCGCACCCCATTTTGGTATGACTATTCTAATGAGTCCGCCTTGCACAATAGCCGAGAGTACGCCGACAAAAGCCATAGACAGACCCACGTCCCAAGGGCTCCAAGAAAATTTTTCTATGGTGTAGAAATTCCAGTTCGACGGGTAAACATGATGACCAATGTTGTATAAAAATACAGCGCAAAGCAGGCCTATGAGTAGTGGGTAGCGGCCTACCTGCTTCATTGCGCCCCAGGGGTTGGCTCGGCGCCACTCGAAAGGCCTTCTATTTTCCGCGCCGAGGGTTTCTTTGAGGAAGAAGAAACCATAAGTGCAGTTGATGAACGCCAGCCCTGCAGCGCAAAAGAACGGTGCTCGAATGTCCCATGCGCCAATGATGCCGCCTAGTGCTGGCCCAAAGATAAAACCTAAACCAAATGCTAAACCCATGAGCCCAAAGTTTTGCGCCCGCTCTTCTGGCGGACTAACGTCTGCGATCAGTGCGTTAGCGGTTGCATAAGTGGCACTGGTGATTCCTGTTAATAGCCGCCCTAAAAACAACACCCACAAGGCGGTGGCAAATCCAGAGAGCAAGTAACTGACGCCGTAGAAAAATAGCGAAACCACCAAAATCGGCCGACGCCCTAAACTGTCGCTGAGTCCACCGAGGAGCGGTGAGAAAAGAAAATTGGTGACAGCGTAGCTGACTACCAAGTAGCCACTGAGAGCAGATGCCTCTGACAAGTTCACGCCTGCCACATCTGCAAGGTATTGTGGAATAACGGGAACAATGATGCCGAAGCCCACGGTATCTAAAAATACGGTAATGGTGACAAAAATAAGCGCGTGTTTTTTATTCATTTTTTTAGTTTCTTTTTTCTGTATTTCTTTCGTTTCTTCTAGCCGTTTAGGTTTCACTGAAACGTAATCGGTAAAAGCACAGGAAAATCTGGCAAAGCCGCTAATTCTCGTAAGGGTAGAGGCTACTAACGCCACTGAAAACTATTAATCGACAACCCGTTCATGATCCTCGACAGAGGGTGGTGCCATAAGCCGCTTTTGTTGAGCGGTAGCGTTGGGGTAGTCGGCCAAATCATATAGTGTCTTGGCCCAGCTAGAATGCGGTGGGCTATACTTAAAGAGCAAAGCCCGGCGTTCATCCGTGCCCTGCCAAGCGGCTGTGCCGTGCATTAAAGCTTCAGTAAACAAAACCACATCGCCGGCTTTAAGGGCAGGTTGCCGTACATACTCGGGCTTTCGCTCATGGGCGCGAACGTCTTTAGGTAAATGCTTAATGAAATTGGTTTTATGACTGCCGGGTACGCAGACAAATCCGCCATCACCTGGGTTTGCATCACTCAAGGCCCAAGTGGCAACCATTAGGCCGTTGCGCATAACGCCGTCGGCATAGTGGTACCAATGATCTGATT
Organism: uncultured Gammaproteobacteria bacterium; assembly: GCA_913060615.1. Classification (GTDB taxonomy): domain Bacteria; phylum Pseudomonadota; class Gammaproteobacteria; order Pseudomonadales; family Azotimanducaceae; genus UBA4421. The sequence continues at coordinate 9,045 of CAJXUL010000012.1, forward strand.
CAAATAGGAACGGGCCGCCGTGTAGTAGCTGCCCCGGCGCGGAAGGTTGCATAAATATTGAGTAGTCGTGATCTGCGCGCAGGCGCGGCCCAATCAGTTCGACCAAGTAGGGTAGTACCTTGGGGTGGTCTATCAAGTTGAGAAAAGGCTGACCCCATTTACTGATATCGGCAGTTCGTCTGAAGGCACCGTCGGCCGCCTGCCTTGGCCAGTGCTCATCGCATTGTGCGGACAAAGTTGTACATTCCTCGGCACTTAATACGCCAGGAATAATCAGATAACCCTCTAGGTCAAAGCGGAATTTTTCTTCATCAGTCAACATGCTATTTGCCTTAGCTGGGGTTTGTGTTGAGGCGCCGGTGGGCAGCAATTAAGTATATTGTTTAAGTCTTTGTGTGGTGCTGATTTTTTTCAGTTATCGGTAAAAGCGTTTGCGAAGGCCAGAAATAAGCGCCGCCAGCTCCTTGCCCGATCTCAAAAAAAACAGTGCAAAAAGACACAATCAGTCTTAATCGCACATTGTCTATCTGTTCAGCAAATAATGTTCGAGCAAATTGCCGTCTTGTTCTTGGGCTTCAAGTCGCGCAATGGTTTGCAGATGAACCTCATCCGGGCCGTCGTAAATGCGGAATGCTCGGGCCTTGCCAAATGCACGGGCAGCAGGGGTGTCATTGGTCACGCCTCTAGCCCCATACAACTGAATTGTTCGGTCGGCTATGCTTTGATAAACCCGCGCAACCGCGACTTTGATCATAGAAATCTGTTTGCGTGCCACTTTGTTGCCAACGGTATCTAACAAATGCGCCGCGCGCTGTACCAGCAGCCGGCACTGGTCGAGTTCAATGCGAGATAGGCTAATGGCTTCTTGGGTAGACGAGTACTCGTCAATGCGTTTGCCAAAGGTGCTGCGTTCTTGAGAGCGTTTAATCATTAGGCTGATCAACACCTCGCACTCGCCAATGGCTCGCATGCAGTGGTGTAGCCTCGCTGGGCCTAAACGGGCTTGGCCAATGGCAAAGCCAGCGCCTTGCTCACCCAACAAATTGCTGGCAGGAATCCGCACGTTATTAAATTCCATCTCTGGATGGGTATTCGTATCAGACAGATGTTCAAAAACTGGCAGATTGCGCAGCAGCTTAATGCCCGGCGCATCTCGAGGAATGAGCACTAGCGATTGCCGTTTAGACTTAGCTGCGTCAGGGTCTGTTACCCCGACTAAAATAATCAGCTTACAATTGGCATGGGAGGCATTAGATGAAAACCACTTGCTGCCATTAATCACAAACTCGTCGCCGTCTCGGGTAATGGATGTTGCTAAGTTCACTGGGTCAGATGAAGCCGCATGCGGCTCAGTCATGGCAAAAGCTGATCCAATGTCGCCGTTTAATAGAGGGTTGAGCCACTGCTCTTTCTGCTCGGCTGTGGCAAAAAGTTGTAGCAACTCCATGTTAGGTACGTCTGGCGCATGGCAGTTAAAAACATTAGATGCCCATTCTAGGCGACCAAGAATCTCTGCCACGCCAGTGAATTCCAAGTTGGACAAACGCATTCCAGGCTCGTCGTGGGTTAGCCGTGGTAGCGCCATATTCCACAAGCCAAGCTCTTTAGCCTCTAGTCTGAGTGTTTGTTCAATATCAGGGACACTTTGTCCTTGGTGGGCTTGCTGCAACCAGAGCTTGTGATTAGGCAAAATTCTTCTATTAAAAAAAGCCTCAACCTCGTCCTTAATCTCTAATGCTTTTGCGGGTAACTCAAACATAGCTCTCTCCATCTAGCTGAGTCTTGAGGTTAAACCATCGGGCTTTTTCAGTGCAGATTATTTGTTTGTCTTTTTCCTCTGCGGAACAGATTTTGGATTGCGCTGTTTCTTGGATACAAAAGCGGTAGGACTAGTTTCATTTAGCTAGGTCATGTTTAATGTCTTTCATTGATATCTCCAAAGGCTGAATTGTGCGCGTGTCCATTAAAAAAACTAACTACTCAATTGCTGTTGCATTGCTCTTTGGCGTGCTTTCCTCCTTGGCGCATGCGGCCCCTACAACCCAGCCAACTCAGCCGCCAAATATTGTTCTAATTTTGGCTGACGACCTTGGCTATTCAGATCTCGGCAGTTACGGCAGCGAAATTGATACACCCAATCTGGACGGTATTGCAGCCCAAGGTATGCGGTTTGCCAATTTCCACACGGCGGCCTCTTGTGCACCCACCAGGGCAATGTTGCTCACAGGGGTAGACAGTCACGTCGCAGGTGTGGCCAATATTATTGAGGCCATTCCAGACTACCAGGCCACCAGCCCGGCGTATCAGGGCGCTTTAGATAAGAATGTTGCGACGATTAGCGAGCGTCTGCGGGATCAGGGCTACCGAACATACATGTCGGGTAAATGGCACTTAGGCCAAAATCCTGAGCAATTGCCTATCAAGCGCGGTTTTGATCGCGCCTTTTCATTGGGTGACACTGGCGCAGACAATTGGCGGCAGCGCACCTATTTACCCATTTACGAAAATGCCAATTGGTATGAAGACGGTCAACCCACGGAATTGTCCGAGGACTTTTATTCGTCCAAAACCCTCGTTGATAAAGCGATAGAGTACATTGATAGCGCGACAGACGAAGACGCGACCAAACCCTTCTTCACCTACCTTGCGTTTCAAGCGGTACACATTCCGGTACAAGCACCTGCTGAATTCCGTGACAAATATCTGCAAACCTATGCTGATGGATGGTCTGCGTTGCGCGAGCAAAGGACTCAAGGATTGTTGGATAAGGGCATTTTACAAACCAGTGTTCCCAGCTATGTGGCGCCCACAACTGTACCTTGGGACAGCTTAGACGCCCAGGCTCAAGCATTTGAGAGCAAAGGTATGGCGGTCTACGCAGGCATGGTAGATGCGATGGACCATCATATTGGTCGCCTAGTTGCGCACATAGAAAGTCAGGGCAAACTAGACAATACGGTATTCATTTTTCTTTCTGACAATGGCGCCGAAGGCTCATTGGCGACCCGACAGCAAGGTGATAGCCCTGCTGCGCCGGCGTTTATAATGAATGCGTGGATGCGCGCCAGCGGCTTTAACACCGATATAGAAACGTTGGGCGAAATAGACAGCTACCATGATATTGGCCCAAGCTGGGCCAGCGCAGCCGTTGGACCGCTGGCTTGGTACAAGTTTTTTGCCAGCGAAGGCGGTATGCGCGTGCCGTTGGTCATCGGCGGAAAAGTAAACGGCCAGCCTGTAATTGCTAACTCTGGTGCAGTTTCTCAGTCGTTGGCTTGGATTACAGATATAGCACCCACCATTCTGCAACTCGCCGGTGCAGTTGACCTACCCTCGGATATGGTAGGCAAAAGCCTAATCTCAGTGTTGCAAGATGAACGCGCCAGCGTGCGTTTGGCAGATGAAATTATTGGCTATGAATTGGGCGGTAATAAGGCACTTTTTCAAGGCGACTATAAGCTTGTGTATAACCGCTTTCGCGGCCAAGAACCTCAGTGGCAGTTGTTTAACATCAGCGCTGACCCCGGTGAAACTCAGAATTTAGCAAGCGCAAAGCCTCAGTTGTTTGTCGAGCTAAAAGCCGCGTATGCCGTATGGGCAGAGCAAAATGGCGTTGTGGAAGTGCGGCCTGATTACGACCAAGGGCGCGTTATGTTGGGTAAAGTTTTCGCTAACAGACCGATACTTTTAGCCTATCTTGTTGGTGGTCTACTAGCGGTCTTAACGCTCATTGTTATTATTCCTTGGCTGCTGTTTCGTCGTTTTCGCAAGAGAACGTAGTGCTCCGAGGGAACAAGAGTTTAAGAGGCTGAGGGTAAAAGAGTGTAAGGGACTACTAAGGAAGCGAATCCGATAGGCATTTCTTCGCTTATCTAAGGGCATAAAACCAGTTTTAGTTGCCATTTGTTGCGCTCATCTGCACAAATTGCGCGCCTGTTCTATCTATTTGATGTGCTTTTACCGTTTGGGTAAATAATCAGAACCAATAGTCAAAACTATCAGTTAAAACGATCAGCAGAATTGTTCAGAATTGCGCAAAGCAAATTTGATATCCAAACCGGGGGCGGATTATGCAGAATTCAGATTCAGCCACTAAGCTCAGGGAACTAGAAACCCAGCTTGTAGCGCTTAACAACGAAATTGAAAAAGTCAGGGCGGAGCAGACGCCAGTTGAGGTACAAAATTACACATTTCAAACCCTCAATGGTGAAGTCACTCTGATGGATCTTTTTGGTCAGCGAGAGCAGTTGCTGCTGATTCACAACATGGGCAGTCAATGTCCGTTTTGTACGCTGTGGGCAGACGGCATTAATGGCTATCTACCGCACTTAGAATCGGTGCTCTCAGTGGCGCTGGTCTCCCATGAGACCCCTGAATATCAGCGCAAGTTTGCAATGGATCGCGGTTGGCGATTTAACCTAGCCAGTCATGGCGGCGGTCAATACATAAAAGATCAGTGTGTATTTGGCCAGGCCGACAACTATCCTGGTGCAGTGGTCTACCGCAAAGAGGGTAACAAGATCTTGCGCCTGAACCGCGCGGCATTTGGCGGCGGTGATCAGTTTAATGCGTTTTATGGACTAATGAGTTTGGCCGATTTCGACAGCGACGCATGGCAGCCCCAGTACCATTACGACGAAAAGTGATGCTCAATGCATTAGCTAGGCGCTTTAGCAAGGAGCTTTAGCTAATGGCTTGACCAAGTATTTTGACAAGGAGGATTAGTGATAGACGCCTAAATTATTTCGGCGCCCATCTTATTTTATGCCGCTTATAGGACTTATGCGGGCCTCGCTACTAGTCGTTGATGAGCGCTACACATCGCGTCCAGCCCGCTGAAGCTTTGGCAATTTTTACTGGAAAGCACGCTACAGTAAACCCGTTAGCGGGGAGGGCTTCCAAATTGTGTAACTTCTCCATTTGCCAGTAGGGTATTTCCCGGCCCGCTTTGTGACCTTCCCAAATCATGCTTGGGTCAGGATTTTCCGCCCACTTCTTCGCTGTGTGATTAAACGGCGCATCCCATGACCAGCCGTCTGTACCCACCACGCGCACACCGCGCTCGGTCAAAAACATTGTGGCATCGCGTCCCATGCCGCACCCTGCGTCCACGTAGCCGGGTTGTGCATAAACCGACCCTGCCCGAGTATTCACTAGGACAATATCTAACGGCTCGAGTTTGTGTTCAATGCGCTCAAGCTCCGCCTCAATTTCCGCCGGGCTAACAAGGTGACCGTCAGGCAAATGACGGAAATCTAGTTTTACGCCGGGGCGAAAACAATAGTCTAGCGGGGTTTCGTCAATTGAAGGTGCTGGATCTGCGCCGTTATTGGTGGTGGAGTGAAAGTGCCACGGCGCGTCCATATGGGTGCCGTTGTGGGTAGATAGGGTAATGGTTTCAACTGCCCAACCCTCACCATCTGGAAGGTCCTCGGGTTTAAGGCCAGGAAAAAAGTGTGCCAGCCCACCCGCTGTTTCGGCATGTGTGCGGTATGTAACTTTGGGGCTACCGCCCGGGTGATCACTGTGTTCGTTGTTATCTATTGAAACGGAAAGATCTACAAAACGCGGCATATTGGCCTCCACTCAAATGCTTCATGAGCGCTTATCCTAGCATCGCTTGGCGTCTATGCTCAAAGTTCTGTGGGTGGCGGTGTGCAGCGGGCAAAGTAGTTTACTTCGAAAGTTTGCTCAGAAAGCTTACTTAAGAAGTTTGCTTAGAGAGCTTGCTAATACAGTCCCGGTAGAAAAAACTCCTCTACTAACAAGCCACTTTCTGGACTGCCGGAATGACGCCACAAACAGCTTCTGCCGAATAAACCATTGGCGAGAACAAGGGGTTGTAGGGCGTCTTGCCGTTGCCATTTTGTATCTGAGAAGAGTAGCTCTGCTAGGGGGCGCTCTAGCAGCCCTTTTAAGGCGCTCACATCTGGGCTTGAGGCTGGCGTGACTGTGCGCGCCATCATCAGCGGCTTGTTGTCGATGCAAAGCAAAATGTGCCGTGCAAACACGGGCCCTTGCTGATCAAAGCGCTGTATTTCAACGGCGGTAGGCTGCTCTAGCTCTTCGCCTAAAACGTTGACCAGCGGCATTTGAGTAAATTTATAAGCAATGGCCTGGGTCATTGAAGAGGTCAAATTTAGCCAATACTCAGCGCTGCTGGGCGGGTTTGTAAGAGTTGATTGATCCTTGTTAAAGGGCACAGCTGTACGCATTTGCTCAATGTAATTTGCGGGGCTGTCTAAAGGTCCGGTGATCAATTACTTCTCAATCAATTATTTGTAAGCGATGCTTCAACTTATGCGCACAAGCGTCATTAATAGTCGTCACGCAGCGGGTTAATCACGCCTACACCCAGCACTTTAGCGGGTGTAAGCTATACAAAACTTGGCTACTGGACCAATAATGAATCGATTTCCTCAGCGTCATGATTCCGATAAAAACGGTAAAACAGCGCTCGCTGAATCTCAGGTCTATCTTAAAGACACTGACGCTCCGTTACCACAAAGTGTTAATTTTGGAACACGTTACGCCTATTTCAAAACCATAGCCAAGGGCGGTAAATCGCTCATTAAGTCGTGCAAAGATTTGCACCTCTCCCGCGTGGTTTGCTACAAAACGTTGCGCCCAGAATTAGCTGATGACCCGGTGGAGCAGCAGCGCCTTTTGCGCGAGGCACGAGTTTCAGCACTGCTGCAACATCCCAATACCGTACCTACCTATGAACTAGGGCGTGATACCAAGGGTCATTACTACTTCACCATGAAGTTGGTCCACGGCTATACTTTGCGCGAGGTGTTAGATTACCGCGAGCGGTACGAGCTCGGGCAAATGGTTGAGGTGCTTATGCAGGTAGCTTATGCGCTGCAATACGCGCACACCATGGGCGTTATCCACCGCGACGTAAAGCCAGACAATATTCTTGTTGGGCCATATGGAGAGGTGTTGTTGTTGGATTGGGGTTTGGCCAAGGTCTGGCACCCAGATGGCAGCGACAGCGAATCCGCTTACACGGAGTTTGATCTGAGTGGGGATGACTCCACTATGACCGGTCGAGGCAAGTTGCAGGGCAGCATATGCTACATGTCGCCTGAGCAGATTAACCGTGCAAAAGATATTGATGGACGAACAGATGTGTACAGTCTTGGTGCGGTGCTTTACGAAATTCTCACGGGCACAAATTCTTCACTTGGCGAGACCATGGACGACCTGGTGCGCAGCACTTTGGAACACAAACCTATTCCCCCAAGTGAGGCCTCTCAACAACATGTGCCGTTGCGGCTAGAGCAAATTTGTTTGTCTTGTTTAGAAAAAGATCCAAACAAGAGACCTCAAACAGTGGGCGAGTTTATTCGAGAATTGAATGAGGAATGGCGCGACAGTTAGGGGTTTAAAAGTTATTGCGCTAAGTTTTGAATGGCAACTCTGCGGAAATCTATGGGGTGAGATTCGCTCTGTAGCGCAATGAAACCCTGTCTAAGCGTTAGCGGCGCGCCTTTACCGTCTTGGGTTCTGCGCATTTTGGCGCTGGCGGAGCCCTTACTTAACTGAAGATTGCCGTAGCGAATTACCTCGATACCATTGACCAAGTGCACAACGGATTCCGCACCGTTAACGATCATTTCAATGCTGACCCATTGGTCGCCATCTAGGGTATCGCCTGAAGAAGCCTGACAATGACCCTTCAATCGTTTGCCCAAGTAGTCCACTTCTGTGCCTGGGCTGCAAATATTCCCAGTAGGCCTGCTTTTACCGTCGCTCAGTCCGCCTAAAAATTGGGCTTCAATAGAATCTGGGAAGTCTTGTTTTAAAGACATAGTTGTTGGGTCTTGGCTATGCAGCATGACGCCACTGTTGCGCTTAGCCCAACCAGCGCCGCCTTTGACTTGTTCGCCCACAAAGCGGTATTCAATCAGCAGCCTGTAGTGAGCGTAAGGTTCTGCAAAAAACAGATGACCGAACTGGCCAGAGAACTTTTTGTAGTTAGCATAATTTACGCGCAGCAAACCATCTTCTACAACAAAGGTGTTGAGTGGGTCTTGGCCTAAAGGTTGTCCGACAATTTTAGCTGTCCAGCCATCTAGATTTTCACCATTAAATAACTCCACCCAGTCATCGTTATTGGTGGCTGCATTTTGCGCGTCGCCCGCCTGCACGAGATTGGGCAAGACGAGAGATAGGCTAAGAGATAGGCTGAGAGTGATAAAGAGTGTAAAAATTGCGGTTAACTTGTTCATACCAATGTCCTGTTTGTGAGTGGCTTTAGGCCTACCGTTGTTCTAGCTCAGCCTTTTAACTCAGAATTAATTCTGAGTTAATTCAAAGCTAATTTAGTGCTAACTCTGATCTAAGTTGGGCAGATTTAAGTTAAATAGTGCCCTCTGCACCCAGTGTCTTTATAGCCTCTTCCGAGTAACCAAGGTCTCGGAGTATTTCCTCGCTGTGTTCACCCAAATTAGGCGCCCGTGTCATAGCTGCTTGCGCTATGGCGTCCACCTTAATCGGGTGAGTAATAACCAGTGGGATCTCTACTCCATCAATGTCTGGTTTAACGGCCATTTTGTTTTCAATAATTTGTTTATCGAATAACGTTTCTTCAATAGTGGCAACTCTATTCACGGGTACTTCGAAGGCCGCAAAAATCTCTAGCCAATGGTCCGAAGACTGACTGCCCACAAAGGCTTGAATCTCATCACCAAAGGCCTGCCGATTTGCCCACATTTCCTCGGGGTCACCAAATCTTGGATCTGCCAGTAGGTGAATGGCATCTAGTCCAGCCAACAGCAAGGACAATAATTCATCGTTGCGGATCATGTTGAATTGCAGCCAGCGGCCATCAAGCGCTTGGTAGGGACGCATCATGGCACCATTGACTAGGTTGTTGTCTCGATACGCGGTCATATCGCCCCCGGCCATAGCGCCCTGCGCAATACCCGAAGCAGACCACAGTCCGTTGGCCAGAAGCGAGGTATGCACCATGCCGCCTTGGCCGGTCTTTTCTCTATTCAGCAAGCCGGTAACAATTGCGGCGTAAAGTGCCACGGCTGTTGGGTGATCGCCCATGCCGGGTAGGCCTTGGGTTGGCGGTGTATTGGGTGCACGCATTAGATCCATAAGGCCGCTTCTTGCCCAATATGCCAGTTGATCAAAACCTTTGCGGTTGCGTTCAGGACCTTGCTCTCCATAAGCGGTGAGCGAGGCATAAATCATATTTGGGTTTTTCGGTTTTAAATCTTCGTAAGTTAGCCCCAGAGACTCACGCACACCGCTTGGGTGGTTGGTGATAAATACATCACACTGGGCCACTAATTTGTGCAGAACTTCCATGCCTTGGGCGGACTTGAGATCCAAGCATAGGCCTTTTTTATTGCGACCATCCATTTGCCAAAACCATTCGCTGCCGGCTTCAGGGGTGGTGGGGATATGGGATAACATACGCAGCATGTCGCCTTCGCCATGTTGCTCAATTTTGATCACGTCAGCGCCAAAATCAGCGAGGATCATTGCAGCAGCAGGGGCGGCGATTACGGTGGCGCAGTCGATGACCTTAAGGCCTTTGAAGAGAGAGTTTTGCATGTTTGGCAAACCTTATGGAGAACCTCATCTTAGCTGCTCCTTGCCAAAAAATTCAAAAGTGCGGAGAAATAATTTGCGTAGAGATATACACGAATAACAAGGCACTAAGCCAAGTTAAGAAATGTAGGTGCTCATACAGAAGCTGCCAATCCCCTTGGCCGGATTGCAGGCTACTTCTCAGAGCCGCAAACGCCATCCGTAAAAAAGCTGAAAGCCATCTAAGGGAGTGGGCTATGAGGCTGTCTATTTAGCCGGTAAAAATGCGTGAGGTCTGTGCTCGGCCAGCACGGAGACCCTTTCTCCGTAGCGGCTATAACCGACATAGTCGCGTATCGCATGGTGCTGTACGCAGCGGTTGTCCCACATCGTGAGTGTGTTCTTGGTCCATTTCACACGGCATTGAAACTTCGGACTAGCGGCGACAAACCTATGCAGCCCCTCCAGCAGCATGTCGCTCTCCCATTTAGCGAGACCTTCAATATGCGAGGTGAAACTGCCATTCACAAAAAGATAAGGTCTGTTGGTTTCTGGGTGTACGGGAATGACTGGGTGACTGGCTTTGGGATAAACCTGCCCAGGTTTCAGCCTAATACCATAGTTGCGAAGGTCTATTTCACCATCATGAAAGGCGGATTTATTCATGAGTAAATTCTTAAGGTCATCAGACAGCGCGTCATAGGCCTCGTACATATTGGCGAACATGGTATCGCCGCCGTCATTCTCGGGGGTTTTAGTCACGTACAAGAGCGATGCAAGCGGCGGGATTTCTTCACAAGAAACATCCGAGTGCCAAGCCTCGCCGTTGCTCTGTTTGGCGTCGAGTTTTGTGTCGATAATAAAAAGCTCAGGATCTTCTTCCTCCCTCGCATTTTTCTCATCACGGCTCTGCCCTAGATTTTGATCGCGAGTCTCCTCACGCTTCATGCCACCACTTTCGGCGCTGCGTTTGGACGGATGAATATGCAGCTCACCAAAATTTCGTGCAAAAGCTTTGTGTTGTTCTCGATTCAGCTCTTGGTCACGAAATACCAAGACCATATGCTTTAGAAACAATTTTTTTATTTGCGCCACGTCAGCGGCGCTGAGGTTGGCTAAAGACACTTCGCTGATTTCAGCGCCTATAACTGGTGTGATGGGGGTGACTAACATCGCTGTTGTCCTGCCTTTTAGTAAGGGTACGAGGGTAGCAGAAGTAGGGTGGGTATATGTAGCGGCGGAGATTATGAAACCGAGTACGCTTGTGCACTGACCCCTATCTATAGCCTCCAACTGTCTGAAGCTTTTAACTCAAGCTGTTAATCGTGTTTTGGGTAGGGCGAGGAATCAAAAGTTAAGAAAAAGCCGAGCCAAAAAAAGCCCCGAACTAGTCGGGGCTTGAATTTAGTTAAACTACTGGAGTTTTATAAACTAAAAGTAAATCTGCCGTAGTAAATTCTTCCGCGTGGGTCGTGTGTAAACGGATCAAAACCACCGTCAGTGTTAACCCGAGGAGGGGTTTCGTTTGCAAGGTTTTTGATACCTAACGTCAGAACGCTTTCTTGCTCTTGGAAGCTCAGTGCAGGGAGGTCGACATTGTATTGAACGTCGACAGTGGTGAAGCTATCAATCTCAGGTGCGAGTCCAATATACGCTCCGCGCAACGCACTTTGTGGTGTGTCATCAGTATATCCATCGATATGCCTAACAATAATTGACGCCCCATGACGCTCTCTAGACCAACCTAACGTCAAGTTGGCTTTGTATTCAGGTAGCGGATGACCAATACTATTGCCGTTGTTTCTGCTTCCTAGGCCGTCGATACTTACGCCGGCATCGCTGACAATATCGTAGTCTAATGTATAGCTAATTCCGAAATTGGTAGTGAAGAGACCAGCGTCGCCAATTGAAAACTCATAACCAAGTTGTAAATCAATGCCTGATGTTTCTAAGCTTGGCGCGTTGAAGTAACTAGCGTTAGTGCGCAGCAAGCTTCCGTCTTCAGCGCGAATTACACTGTTGGGGATGCCAGCGCCAATGGAATAGACCTCGTTTATACCATTACCATCTTGGTCAGAAACTCCGCAAAGAGGCCCGTCTGCTAGAACCGCATTTAGGCCAGTCGGGCAACGTAGTGCGTTATCCTGATCAATTAGTGCTTGGTGGCCTTGTCTTGAAATCAGATTTGTATAATCGAAACTATAGTAATCCACATTTAGGTTAAAGCCTTCAAGTGCTCCTTCAGGAATCCAAGATAACCCTATATTCCAAACGTCTGCCTCTTCCGGGTCAAGTAGAGGGTTGCCGTTGGTTATGCTAGGTCTGAAAGCTAGGCCGCCGGTTCCAGAAAATCCATCCGTAGAGTTCAATAAGGTCGTAGCATTTCCGCCTGACTGTAATAACGAGCCGACTCTGAAGGACGTACCTATAGAACCTCTCAATGTCAGGCTGTCTATAGGTCGTATGATTATGCTGCCTTTAGGGTCAAACGTGCTGGTGTTGATTTGATCAAAGTCTTCATAGCGACCTGCGACTGTTACTTCAATCCAATCAGTAATGGGTAGATTTATCTCGGCAAAGATCGAGTATGAGTCGAGTTCATTGGTCCAATCATCTGCGCCAAATACGAATTTGAAGTTGTCGTTGTTGGCATTTGTATCAAGATCTACGTCTATTTCATCTGAGCGATATTGTGCGCCTACGGCAAGGCCCGCAGCGCCCCCACCCATTTCAAATACATCGCCTGCAAAAACAACATCGAAAACCGTTTGTTCACTGACTGTGTTCGAGGCTATCTCGCCCTGTAACCACTCCAATAATTCAACTGGATTTTGATACCGAAGTGCAGCCTCTGCAACCGTTAATGTTGGATCAGCAGCCCAAGCACTGTTGTCAGAAGTGTCCCAACGTGCGTTGGTGACTGGGTCGAATACACTGGTTTGAAAACTGTTGTAGTAAAAGCAATCCCCCGTGCCTAGGTTACCGCTGCCGGCATCAGCAGCATCTATAGAGTTGCAATTTGGGCCGCCGAGACCAACATAAGCGTTGTCTGTATTATTTGTTAGCGTGTCCGCAGGAGTATTATTTACCACAGCTCGCTGAGAATAGGTGACCGAGGCATCCATGGCCCATTCATTGCCTGCGAGTTCAAAATCCCAGTTTACGCCCGTATTAAAACGGTAGTTTGTGCGCTCATAGGTTGAGTTTGTGTCGAGTGGACGATCTTCTACGCTTGATTGGTAGTGGCCGCCAAGGGTTCTTTGCAGAGCTAAGTAGGGTACAGGTGCAATTCCTCGACGCTCAGCGTCTAACTGTAGACCAAAGTGATCTGCAGGGATAATAGCAAAAGAGACATCGGGGAATAAGGAGTTGCCGCGTGTGGCATAACTGTCAGAAAAGCTTACAGAACCATATGCTTCAACGTTATCCGCTAGGTCGAAGCTGGCATCGAGGTGCAATTTTGCTTGTGTCTCTTCTAGAACAAGATTGAAAAAACTCGAGAAGTCGTAAATACACTGGCCATTACCAGTTAAAGATAGGCCCTGAACGCCTTGTGGCCCGTCGTCCGCGGCTGCTAGTTCGCAGTCAGGGTCTGATCCATTGCCAAAAGTACTCGAACCCGCAGCATTGAAAAAGCTGGGCGCAGCGTTGATTCCGCCAAGTGCCACATAGCGGCCAGGTTGGCCGAATGTAGATAGGCCGGAGCGACCAAAGTCCTCATAACGATCGCCGATCTGTAAGCCACCACGATCAAGGTAGCTCGCCGCCACTGTGATGTGTCCAGTTTCAGAAGCGCCGCCAATTAAAACCGCGATTGAGCTGTCAGTCTGTTCGCCTGACTCGTCGTCAACACCATAGTCGTATTGAACTTCCACGCCTTCAAAGCCCTTACGTGTAATGAAGTTTACAACGCCGGCAATAGCGTCTGCACCATAAAGAGACGATGCACCATCTTTTACAACTTCAACTCTTTCAAGCGCAATATTGGGTACTAAACCCTGCACATCGACAAAACCGCTACCGACGTTGTCGAAATCAGTGGCGACAGTACGCTTGCCATTAATGAGTACTAGCGTAGATCCACTACCAAGGTTTCTAAGGTTAACGTTGGCATTACCGGTAGAGCTATCACCGCCAGAGAACGCGTTGCCTGAGCCACCGATGGCGCCGGAGTTAAAGGTAAGGCTGCCAATGATATCCTTAATATCAGTCGCACCGATTTGATCAAGCGCTGACTTGTCCAATACGGTCAATGGTACAGGTGAGTCTTCGGCGGATCTTTTAAGGTACGAACCCGTAACAACAACCTCTTCAATAACGTCTTCCGCAGCGACTGCGCCTTGGATACCTATTAAGTTTAAGAGCAGTGCGCCCATATAAAGGGAATTAAAAAGCCCTTTTACTCGAAATGCGCGAATTTTTCGCTTTTTTCTTTCTCGACTGAATAAGGTCATAAACCTCTCCCTCTTTGATTAACAGTTTGAATTTGTGCGCTGGTTTTTGCCGGTGTGTAACAACAAAAAAAGCGTCACGTACGAAATTCCTCTTAACAGGGGAAATGTTTCAATCTGTTTCTAACAGTTGCAAAAGAGACGGTCGAACAGAAGCGAGAAAAACTGTTGAAAGTGTGAACTAGTTGGCATATTTGAACGTTTATATGAAGCTGAGGGTAGCAGTACGTGAATAAGACCAATCTCGTTCTATAAAGCGTGGCAGCTACTTATTAAAATGTTGTGTTACCCAGTTCGAGTTTGTCAGCATGTTTCTGCGCGAAAAAGTAAGAGCCAATTTTTTAATGGTGACATCATCGCAAATTGGGTTTGTTATGATCCAAGTAGTTGCATCTCAAGTAATTCGCATAAAACTTATCCGTTTGGCGACTCTACGCTACCGCTGGTTTCAAGGATGCTAGGCACTGAGTTGAAATGGTGCCAGTAAAAGGATACACATTTCATAAATGCCGATTATAGGAGGTAGAGTAGAGTTGTGTTTAGTCGCAGCAAAACGTTCTTCCTTGGTTCGGATAGTTTCGTAAACATATAGTGGTTGCTTGTTCGATATTTGCCAATGCTCGGCTGCGCGAACTATGTATTTTTTGGCCTTCACTTTCTGGCCGGGCCAATGACAAATTTTAGGTAAGGTATTTGCGATGGAGCAGAGCACTCAGGGTGATAATCACCAATCGAGCAACACATCTAAGTTAGATGATGAAATAAAAAAAATCAGTTATTGGGTTGGCCAGTCAATCATGCTGGTAGCAACAGTGTTGGGTGTTTTTTTGGCGGCCCAAGTTGGTCTTCGCCAGGCGATCATTTTTGACGATATTGCCAGCAAAGAAAGTAATTACTATTTGCGCCAATCCTTATACCAAGAAGTAAGCGATAATTTAGCTCTTTTGCGTACGTACAACGATGAGTATCTTGGGCGCAATGTGCCTAAGCAAACCTTGCTGGCAAATCATCCAAAGATCAGCTACTACGTTTGGGAAACTATGAAGTTCTCGCCTTTTACGCTAGAAACCCCTAGTCACTTTTTGTCTGAGAGTCGGGCATTCTATGACTTGGCGGAAGATTTAATTGCTAAGCGAGAAGCAGGTATATTGGGTGCCAGTTTCGTTAAGAAGTTAATGAACGATAAGCTAGATCATGTGGAAAAGAATGTTTTACCCCTTATCAAAGCAAATACTGATAAGTTGGCAAGCGAACTGGCCGATTACGACGTTCCAGTTGAATCTGTTGTGTTAGAGGATAACCATGCTGACATGCCCTAATTGCAAAAATGCAGGATTAGAAGAAACCCGCTACATGTCCGAGACGATAGATGTCTGCGCCAGTTGTGCGGGCATGTGGTTTGAAAGGAATGAGCTAAGTGGCCTATTGAGCACGGTTGATAACGGCGAAGATGACGCTGATTTCTCGAAGCAGTTGGGTATGGAGATAAAAGCATCCGACCGAGCATGCCCTGAATGTGAACTCATGATGACTGCTTACCATTTGCTGGAGGGTTTTGAGATTGAAGTCGATGTGTGCAAAAGTTGTCACGGTGCTTGGATTGATCATGAAGAAATAGAACAGGTAAAAAGTTCCCCGCGTATTCGGGAAGTGCTCTCAAATCTGAATACTTCTGTTTCTTTGAAGACTTGGCTTTTCCAATTTCTTACTCAAGTACCTGTTGAATACAACATTAAACCCAGGGTTTTTCCGTGGGTGACCACAAGCCTGCTGGCGCTGAACGTGTTGATTTTTTGTTTATACATTTTCGATCAGTACACCATGTTCTGGGTGTTAGAAAATTTAGCGAATATCCCTGCGTTTACTGCTAACGGCGAGCAACTTTATACGCTGTTAACCGCTACATTTTTGCATGGCGGCTGGATGCATCTCATTGGCAATATGTATTTCCTTTATGTCATTGGCGACAACATTGAAGATGTGCTGGGTGCGAAAAAATATTTACTCATTTACTTGGGTATGGGTATTTTCGCCAGCGCCGTGAGCACACTGCTCGATATGCAAAGTGAAATTCCGCGAGTAGGGGCCAGTGGCGCAATAGCCGGTCTCTTTGCTATATATTTGCTTTGGTTTCGTAATGCACGCATAACATTTATGTTTGTTGTGTGGCAGAAAAAATTGTCGCCGCCTGTATATTTCAGCATTTGGTTGGCCATCAATATTTTTGGCGTATTAAGTGGCGAGCAGGGCATAGATTACTGGGCGCATCTGGGCGGATTTATTGCCGGTCTAGTTATTGGTTTAGCGCTGCGTAAATCGGTAATGGAGGCAAACCCTATCGTTGCCATGCTGGGTTCTAAATCCGTTAAGGTCAGTTGAAGATTTAGCGGGTTGAGCAAGCTAGCGCAATATGTTCCGGCACGAGAGTAAATGCTGCCGATTTCAACCTATGCTCTCGGGTGTGATGTGCCCAGAGTTCTACCGCTTAAAAAACGGCTACATATTATTGGGAGAAGCGTGTGGGACGTAAAGTACTGGTCGGGTTATTGGTCTTGGTGATGCTCGGTACCATCGCAATATCTCAACGACACAAAATTCTTATACCGTTGATTACAAGCGGCACCCAAATTTCGCAATTGTTAGACGCAAACCCCGTACCCGGCGGACAACCTTTCGGTGATGAAAATCATTTCTCAATTGTTCAGTTGGACGCAAAGACCTACGCCATTGCTGAGCCTTATTCATGGGCGCGCAACGTGAACTATTTGGTGTTAGGTGACAGTCGCGCGCTGCTCTTTGACGCTGGCGTAGGCCACTACGATATTCGTCCAGTTGTAGCGTCTCTTACTGATCTGCCCGTGACTTTTATGCCCTCGCACTTTCACTATGACCACACCGGACAGGGCACTTGGGCAAAAATCGCAATTGTAGATTTGCCACATGTGCGTGAGCGCGCTGACGGGAACTTATTGCAACCCACATGGGGAGAACATCTGGGCGATGGTGAGGGCATTGATATGCCTACTTGGAATGTCACGGAATGGGTGAAGCCTAATTCGCTGATAGACCTGGGTAACCGCGAGTTGTTGTTGATCTACACGCCGGGGCATACGAGCAATTCAGTTTCGCTGCTAGACGTTCAGCGACAGGTGATGTTCTCGGGCGATTTTATTTCAGACGGTGGTTTGTTGAATTCAATGTTTCCAACCGCGCGCCTTGGCGATTACTTACAATCGGCAGACAAGGTCTTGGATCGTACCAATGCAATGCAAGAAATCATCTTCCGCGGCGCCCACGCCTCACCAGCTAACACCATCCCCAATAGTTCACGCGATGACTTACAAACATTACGTGACCAACTGATTGAAATCCGCGAAGGTCGGCTCCAAGGCCAAGGACCCTATCCAGTGGTTTACAAAATTGCTGAAGGCATGCTGCTCAATACCGAGTCTGCATTTTTACAGAACTGGGACCCAACTTATCCAGATGATCATGAAGTGCATTAGCGCCGATTGAGAAAGTTTTCTCCTATATTTGCTGGCAAAGACCCTTGCAAAGACTTTCGCAAAACATTGCTTGCGAGCGCCCATTCTTCGGGGTAGACCGAACCCTACATTAGGCCAGTCATTAGGCAGATTTGAGGTCCAGTGTTTGTAGCAGTGCGCGTAACTTTGTCTGAAACAGTGTCTACATTTTAGCTCTGAGTGAAGTTTGTGCGCCTTTGCTAATAGTCCTATAGTCCATTGTCTACATTTGCAGTGAGTGACCGTGATGAGAATCCCACCAAGCAGACGCGTCTGCTCATACACGAAAATTTTTGCCGCGTGGGTGCTCCTCGTCTTAACTGCCAGTACTCAAGCGGTTGAACTCACCCCGCGAGAGTCACACACCTACACCCAAATCTGTGCTTATTGCCACGCCCGTGCTGAAACCAGTGCGCCAGTGATGGGGGACACAGCTGAGTGGCAGCGCCGCGCTGCTGAAACAGAAGGTGGGTTTGAAGGATTGGTGCGCAACACTATTGTGGGCATTGGCAACATGCCGCCGCTGGGCACTTGCGGATATTGCACTGAAACCGAAATTCGTAACTTAGTTGCAACCATGAGCGGGCTCGCGCCATCTGTTTCGCGCTCCTCCCCAAGTTCATCTACAAGCTTTCCTGCAAGCTCTCCGAAAAAAGAGGCGAATACACAATGATCAATCGTCGCAAGCTTATTAAAAACTCAGTGTTGGGTACCCTTGGCGCCAGCGCTGCCTTGGGGCTATCTGGGTGCGGTAAGGCTTCAATGGGTCCAACCGCCTCACTAGACTACGATTTTCAAACAGGTAAGCCGCTCCCTTGGATGAACTGGGCGAAGAATCAGGGTTGCCAGCCCGCCCATAGAATTGCGCCGCAAAGCGAAGAAGAACTGGTTTCTCTTATGACCTCAACCAACAGTGGCAGCATGCGTCCCATGGGTGCGGGACATTCTTTTAGCGCGGTTGTGCCAACTGATGGCACGTTGATATCCACCGACCTATTGAACGGTCTGATAAGCGTTGATGCAGAGCAGAATGCTGCTGAGGTTTGGTCAGGTACGCGCCTGCATCAGCTGGGGCCTGCGCTAGACGCTCAAGGCCACGCGCTAACAAACCTTCCAGACATTAATTATCAAACCATTGCCGGGGCCATTTCAACTTCTACACACGGCAGTGGTGTGACTATGGGCTCTCTCTCTTCAATGATAGAAGAGCTAACAATCGCAACGCCAACTGGTGAATTGGTGACGTGCAACAACGCGAGCAACCCAGAACTATTTCATGCAGCGCGGTGCGGTCTTGGAGCGCTCGGTGTCATCACCAAAGTAAAAATACGCACGGTGCCTGCATTTAGTTTAGAACAGCGGACAACAGTAGAGCCGTTAGACGGCATATTGGAAAATATTGAAAACGAAAAAGCTGCAAATCGTAATTTTGAATTTCTTGCATTTCCACATACTTCAATGGCTTTAGTAGTGCGTACTAATGAAGTAGATCCGTCATTACCATTAATAAGTTCCGGCGAAGAAGATCCGACCGCAATTTTTCAAATACGCGATGCCTATCAAAGCTTGGGGGTTTTACCCGTTGTCGGTAAGTTTGCTTATCAAAAGATCATCGACTCCGCAGCGGACGGTGCGGCGACTGTAAAGTCTGGCCCGTCATACACAGTGTTAGCCCACGATCGAGTTGTGCCTTTTCGTGAGATGGAATACACAGTGCCCGCGGAAGCAGGCCCTGAATGCCTAAAAGAAATTCTGGCGACAATTGTGGAAAAAGACATACCGGTAATTTTTCCTATTGAGTATCGCTATACTCAGCAAGATGACATTTGGCTGAGTATGTTTTCCCAAAGCGATGGCTGTTCGATCTCTGTGCACCAATTTGCAGACGAAGACTACGTTGAATATTTTGCCGCTATAGAACCTATTTTCCAGAAGTACAATGGCCGTCCTCACTGGGGCAAACTACATACGTTAGGACCAAAAGAATTTTCAAACCTATACCCCCACTGGCAGGACTTTTTGTCAGTGCGTGAAAGCGTTGATCCCAAGGGGCGGATGCTTAACAGCCACCTCAAACACTTGTTTGGCTTAGGAAATTCATCTCATGCCTAGTCGTAGATCTCTGCTACTTGGTGGCGTTGCACTTGGTGGTGCTGTGGCATTGTTATCCATGCGCCCGAATAAATTAGGTGCAGGCGGACA
The DNA here is from genome assembly GCA_913060615.1 of uncultured Gammaproteobacteria bacterium. GTDB lineage: Bacteria > Pseudomonadota > Gammaproteobacteria > Pseudomonadales > Azotimanducaceae > UBA4421. Next base: position 28,774 of record CAJXUL010000012.1, read on the forward strand.
CAACGACTACTTTACCAATCTAAATAATGTGCTGCGCCAAAATGGCGAAGGACGCCCAACAATGATTGTTGATCTAGATGCGTTAGATCATAATATTCGGGAAGTCAGCCGCGCACTGGGCGGACGAGATCTGCGCATTGTTGCCAAGTCTGTTCCTAGCACCTCTCTCATTGATTACATTAGTGATTTATCCGGTTCAAATAGATTGATGGCGTTTCATGAACCTTTTTTAGGCGCAATGGGCAACCAACAGTTCGACATTCTGTTTGGCAAACCTATGCCGGTGGCAGCAGCGGCAAGATTTTATGACCGACCTGCGTTAAAGCGCTTTGATCCAACCACTCAATTGCAATGGCTAATAGATACACCTGAACGATTGGCGCAGTACGTGTCATTGGCGCAGACAAAAAACGTAACCATGCGCGTTAATATTGAATTAGATGTAGGTCTGCATCGCGGTGGGGTTCATGATCCGGCAGTACTGCAGCAAATGCTCAAAACTATAGAGCAAACGCCACAGCTTACTTTTAACGGACTCATGGGCTACGACCCCCATGTGGTCAAAATGCCAGAGCTCATAGTCGGTCAGCAGGAAGAGTTCCAACAGGTTCAGCAGCGTTATCAAAAAATGTTAGACGTTGCGCTTGCCAGTGTCGCCAAGACGAACAACACAAATGACCTAACACTCAATGCGGCTGGCAGCCCCACCTACGCTTTGTGGGGCAATGTGGACGGCATTGCCAACGAGCTATCCGTTGGTTCCGGATTTGTCAAACCGTTAGATTTTGACCTGCCGTCTCTAGCAAACCACCGACCAGCACTTTATATAGCTACACCTGTTCTCAAATCTTCCGCAGGCACATGGACGGCAGGAGCAGACTGGGTTGGCGAGGCGCAAAGTCTTTGGGATCCGAATAGAGCGAGAACAATTTTTGTTTATGGTGGTTATTGGCAAGCCAAACCCGTTTCTCCAGAAGGCCTAGTAACTAACCCGCTATTTGGCAGAAGTAGCAATCAAGAAATGCTCAATGCATCTGACGCGGTGGACGTGAATGTAGACGATTACGTTTTTTATCGCCCCACTCAAAGTGAGTTTGTGATGCTGCAATTTGGTGAAATTTTGGGGGTTCGCAAAGGTCAGATTGAACATCGCTGGAAACCTTTTACATGGGCCTAGAACTAATTAAGTTCCTGCAGCGCGGGCGCTGAACTTTCCCCATTTCGTAAGTCTTTTTAAGTAAGAGAGAAACTTTTACCGATAAAGAATGCTAAGGCCAATGCGCTGCCGAGAGCACATAGCGCTCTCCAAAACTGTGCAGGGGTCATGTCTTGGATCAGAGTGCCAATTGTAAGCTCTGTGGGATTGCTGCTCAGTTCATTATCAAGCGGGCTTGTTTGGATTGTTGTGCGCATGTCGTTTGTAAGTTCGTCGTCGTGAATTTTTCGCAGTGCTGAGCGGCGTGTTTCGACGTCTAGTTGAGAAAATCCCTCGGAATCGAGAACATTTATGAGGTCGTCTACTCTCGTTTTAAGGCTATCGCGCACTTGTCGAAATGGTATTTTTTTAGAGTTTTCATCCGGAAGCATTAATGCGACTTTCGCTGGATCGGGAAGCTGCCAATTAACGGCAATTGAATCTTTCAATTTAGTTACCTCACAATTGGTCGCATCTTCTTCACACATCGATATTATATAGTCAGCGGCATTAACGGCTCTCGCTGTTTTGGTTCTATGGTGATTAATGTCGATTCCTAATTCATCCATTACTACAATGCTAATAGGATGAACTATTCTGGATACGTGAGTGCCGCAGCTTTGGACGTCGATTTTTTCATTAGCAAATTTGCGAAGTAGCCCCTCTGCCATTTGGCTTCGTGCACTATTACCAACGCAGACAAAACAAACTCTTGGATTATTACTATTCATATTAGTCGTGCTCCTTTGAGAGTGCCGCATGTTAGAGGCTAGTATCTACAGGGGGGCTCTCCAAATTTAGCGCCCGATCATAGCAACATAATCTCTGATCCCATCTTTCTAGCTCTAAGCGGTGGCAAGTGGGTGCCGGATGGTTGGTGGGTGTTCAATCCTTATTGAGGTTTACTGTTACTGGATCGAACGTTGTGTTTGTTGGTTGTTTGCAAAGTAAACTTTATTCTTATGCGGAATTGAAAATTTACGAGATTTTTTGCGGGCAACTCCGTTGGATGTCTTCTGTGCAATCAACCGCAATAATCAATGATGAAAAGCAATCTAGTCATGGAGATTCTTGGTAGCACTGGGGTTGAGATGGGATACGCGCGCTAGTGTCCATGAACGCCATCCGTTGCGATACAGGCTATAAAACTGGTGTAAATGGTGACGACATAATAAGATGTACACTACATACATTTTTTGGTGTGGACCTAATGCGGCTTACAAAACATTCTGATTATTCATTGCGCGTCTTGCTGCTGCAGACTATGAAGGCCAGAGCAGTTACTCGCTCACTATCTCAGTCTCAGATGGCACAGAGACAGTGTCAGAAGATCTGACCATTGCTATCACTAATGTTATTGAGACAGCTCCTACGTTGACTCTTCCTACAACAATCAGCATCGCAGAGAACACATCTATTGTGACTCAAGCAGTGGCCACAGATTCAGAAGGCAGTGCCATCACCTACGCATTGAGTGGAACAGACGCAGCTACATTTTATTTAACTTCTACTGGTTTGGTGTCTTTTAGAACCGTGCCAGATTATG
>CAJXUL010000013.1 GCA_913060615.1 uncultured Gammaproteobacteria bacterium
GCAGCGTCAGATGTGTATAAGAGACAGACACTTTGGCGGGCATTGAGTATTTCTTATTTTTTTGCCACATTGACCAACAACATTAAGCACACCAATAAGAATAAAAATACGAGCGGAATATGTGGAAATGGACCTTACTCATAGCGGGATTACTTTCTATAACTGGCGTTCAAGCGGACGACAAAACTGGCAACTGGGATTTGCATTCCGGCGCCACTACCTCTGAGCGCTACGCATCCCTTGATGCAAACAGTTCAGAGCAATTTTACTTCGGCGCCCCTAGGTTGGTGCTCTTCTGTTTACAAGGCCAAGGCAATTTTGGTGCCTTCGTCCGCTGGAATAAGTTCATTGGTAACACCATTCACCCCATCCACCTGCAACTTGATCAAGAACCAACTTTGCTAATGTCCTGGTTCGCGGGCGTTGAGGGGGAGAATAGCTGGCTGCCTGCGGGTCGTTTTACCAGCAAAGTGCACTGCGACGAAAAGGATTGTAGCGGCCCAAGTCGAGTGTCAATGACGCGACTTGAGCTGATTGGAGAAATGCTTGAGGCGCAAAGCATAAGTGTGGAGACAACAGATACTGAGGGCAATTTATGGTCTGCTGTATTTTCTCCAACGGGTATGCGAATGGCCGCAGAGGAAACGCTAGGATTTTGCGGCATTAAAGACGACGCGCTGTAAGCGATAGACCACCCTGGCAATGTCCTTGGCTACGCTCACCCCAACTTCACCGGGCTTTCACGCTAGATTCGCAAATACAGGCTTTTACTGAGAATCTCAAAAAACGGTTAATAACATGAAGCAAGTAATCACGATGATCTTGAGTGCGGCCTCCCTAATGCTGAGTATTTCTGCGCAGAGTATTGAATCTCTTGGCTACACGGTCGTTGCCAATGAAGGCGACATAGAAATCCGCAAATATGAGCCCCACTTGCTAGCTTCAGTCAGAGTAGCCGGTGATTTCGAAGATGCAGGATCGAAAGCATTTCGTCCCTTGTTTAAATTCATAACTGGCGAGAATACTAGTGATTCTAAAATCGCTATGACCGCACCCGTTATACAGTCCAGCGACGACAGTGAGTGGTTAATTTCTTTTGTGATGCCCAAGGAATATGACCTAGAGAGCTTGCCGGTGCCGGCGTCCACGGTGGTAGAAGTCAGTAGCGAGCCAGAAATGGTTATGGCCGCCATGCAGTACAGTGGTGGTTGGAGTAAATCGCGTTATCAAAAACATGAAAATCTGATGATGCAGGCGCTAGCTGCCAGCGACTATGAGGCTTGTGGCGCGCCAAAGTGGGCACGTCACAATGCACCATTTACTCCTTGGTTTATGCGCAAAAATGAAATTTTGGTACCGCTTTGTCGCACACAGACGACAAGTCTGTAAACACCAAGGACTTCTTCCCTATGCATTGCAGCTTTTCTAAAGCATTTAGCACCTGCTTAGGGATGCCTAATTCTACCAAGGCAGTTGACTGCCATCTAAACGATAGAACTGCCCCGATCCTGCTGGGGTGAGCTTTTCAATAAGAAGGTCTAACTTTTCTGCACAGGTTTGTGCTGATTGCAGTGGGGCTTTGCGTTGTTTTACAAAAGCCTTAGACAAGTTGCTCACCGTCGTGCCTGGATGAATAGCCACAATGGTCGGCTCATTGCGCCACCGGCCCGCTTCGATGGCCAAACAGCGTATCCCCATATTCAGTGCTGCCTTAGCCATGCGGTAACCGAACCAACCGCCCAATTGATTATCTTCAATGCTGCCCACCTGAGCGGAAAGAAAGACCGCTTTGAAGCCGGGGACAACTTTCAATTTATTCGCCATTGCTGAAAACAGCAAAATGGGGCCGATTGTGTTAACCGCAAAATCGTCATGCAGCTTTGCGCCGCGAATGTTGCGCATAGACTTCTCTGGACCACCCAAGGGTCCTTGCAGATAACCACTGGCACAGACCCAACGGTGAATGGGTATGTCCATAACTGTCAGTTGTTCTACACAAATCTCTATGGATTGTTCATCGCGCAGGTTGCAGTTGAGCCATCGCACTTTCGCATGCGCTCCGCTCACAGGCAGGTGATGAATTGCAATAATTTGCTCTACCTCTGGATTGTGCAGGTAGCGCTCTAGCAATGCCGCGCCAATGGCACCTGCCGCTCCAACTATAAGAACATTCATGAAATTTGTATCCTAAAACCCGCTTGTTATCGAACCTGGCCGTCTAGCATTTGTCAGTGACAGCAACGCTACCCCTTCAATAAAACTTGGACAAAACCCTAAAATACCTCTGGAGACGCCATTATTCCCAAAAATGTTCGTATTTGTCCAATTTTAATTTGACATTACATCACCAGCGCGTAACTATACACGCTGAAATTTAGACACGACTAATACAGGACAGCTAATGAGCAAACTTAATCGTAGAGACTTCATCGCTACCGGCGCAGCACTTTGGGCCACAGCACTGATTCCAGTTGTTGTACGCGCAGAACCTTCGGCCCCAATTCTTCAGGAGACCGACGGTATCGCTATCGCTCTGGGTTACAAGAAAGACGCGACTGCAGTAGATATTGCCAAATACCCTAAACGAGCAGGTGCCGCGGGCGCTAGTCAATTTTGCTCTAACTGCAGACTTTATAGCGCCAAAACAGACGGTCTAGGCGGATGCTCGGCCATTCCAAATAAATTAGTCGCAGGTGCAGGCTGGTGTAACGCTTGGATTCCAACCGCTTAGGTAGGCTCCCGCGTCAGAGTAGAACAGCGCTTTGACAATTTTGACCCAAGATAGACAAATTGCGAGTTAGTTCGCCTCTTTAGTACGGTGGCCTGAGACTTTCAGCCACCACAGTTAGACATTAGGTTAACAACGCAACCCGAACGCATCTTTATAAACAGTCGGCTTAGATCACCAGCATCAAAAAATAGGCATGGATAACATGGATAGACTCACAATAGGCGCAGTGGCAAACCTCACTGGAGTACCCTCGCATACACTTAGGAAGTGGGAAAGCCGACATTCAATAGTTGTACCAGAGCGCAGCGATTCTGGCCGACGATTTTATAACAACAGCCACGTACACCGATTGTTGTTGGTTAAACGTCTAATGGCAGAGGGACACGCCTTGGGCGAGCTGGCTAGACTGGGTACCGACGCGCTTGAAAATCTCAGTTTACGTCACGACAAAAGTCGCTCCGAAACTTTGATTGACGGTGTGGATGTGGTTGGTCTGAATTTGGCACCGCTGTTCGAGCGAGCGGAACCAGAAATTTGCCAAAGCCACAGTATTTTTACGCAAACTCTGGAGAGTTGGTTAGACCGAACGAATCAACCTTCGCGCCATCACAAAACTTTATTGGTTGAGAGTGACACCCTCCCAGACACAACTGTTGAAGCGCTAATCAAACTACGCAACGGGTCTTACCAGCGAGTCATTATTGTTTACGCGTTTGCGCCTCGGCGCATCGAACAACTTTTGGCCAGTCACGGCATTCAAGCGCTCAAGTCGCCCATCACCGCTGAGCACCTGAGAACTATGATGAACACTAAGTCCTTGGATGTGTCTTCAGAACCGGTGCATATTGGTGTCAGCGCGTTCAATCCTGAGCAGCTGTCGAGCATCGCTAATATGATGCCAAGTCTGCACTGCGAATGCCCAAACCACATTGCCAAACTGCTCATCGACATCAGCGGCTTCGAAAAATATTGCCTGCAATGTAAAGACGACGACCCCAAGGAAAAAGCCTTACATGCTCAGCTGGCCGAAATGTCAGCGAGGGCGCGAACCATTTTTGAAAGCGCCTTAAGGTCAGTGGCGGTTGCTGATGGTTTAGACTTGGACAATTTACACTAGGCCAAATAGCCCAGTAGAAAAACGGCACTCGCTACCGCTTTACCGCATGCGTGTGCCTTTTGCCTTTTGCCTTTTGCCAGCAACAGGCTGCGCCAAAGCTACTGGTTCTATTACTAGCTCTGAAGCTAGTAGTGGAGATTTTAGCAATCAATAATTCCTCGCCGTCTTAATCCAACTTTGCAGTGACGCACCTTCGTCCTCGCACACAAGCAATATATTTTCAGCGCTGCTTTTGCACTACAACTGGCCAGTTTGTCTCGCCACTGGCAAAATTCTCGGTAGACTTACCTCAAAAGCACACACCCGACTGTGTGTAATGTACAAATAGTCAGAGCAATTAAATGAAACCTGAAACTGATGTGTCACCACTTATTGTCGTGGATTGGGGTACAACCAACTTTCGCGCCTACTTGGTTGAAAGGAGCATTAATCACTTTGGTACCTGCCGAGAGAAAGTGGCAACAAACGACGGGTTGTTGAGTATTCAGGAGGACTACCCAGGCGTCCTAAACAAGCATATAGGTCATTGGCTCAATACCACCCAACCTACTCCAATAATACTCAGCGGCATGGTCAGCAGCCCCAGCGGATGGATAGAGGTGCCGCACATTCCTTGCCCAGCAGATTTACAAAAGCTTGCCCTCAACGCGCATCAAATAGACGGCTTTAACAACGGTAAGGCGTGGATCATTCCAGGTTTATCTGGCCTCGGCGTAAGCGGACATTTTGACGTAATGCGCGGCGAAGAAGTGCAGTACTTTGGCGCCACAAAAATCATCCAAGCGCATAACTTGCCGGCCCCTGAGGTTATTTGTTTTCCTGGTACGCACAACAAATGGATCAACACCTCCACTAACGTGGAAGGCGAATTGGAACATTTCTCAACCTCTATGACAGGGGAAATTTTTGACCTGCTAGCGAGCCAATCACTTCTGGCTAACTCAATTAACAAACAAGGCCTCTGGCAGGAACGAGCGTTTCTTGAAGGTTTAGACAACAGCGCCAGCCAAGGCGGGTTAATGCATCAGTTATTCACGGTGCGCTCGCTACAATTGTCCGGCGCTCATTCAAATGACGAGGGCGAAGCCTATCTTTCTGGTCTGCTGATTGGTAGCGAGATCAGATCTATGCTCAATACGCCAAACAATGACAGGCAGCGACAAGTTGCTATTGTTGGCGCAAGTAACTTGGCCCTGAGATATAAATCAGCCATAGAACACCTAGGACATTGCGCCTTCACAGTTGACGCTGAAGAGGCGACTATTGCTGGTGCATTAGAGATCGCCCTTCACCTCAACCAGTAGGCTTACTCACCAATGAATCACCCACTTTCACACTACCTAGAGCAAATGCCTTTAGTCGCAATTTTACGCGGCATTACGCCAGCGGAATCTTTAAACGTGGTCGCCTGCCTTTTTGCAGCGGGTATTCGGATTGTTGAAGTGCCGCTCAATTCACCAGACCCTTTAAACAGCATTAAGTTAATTGCAGAAAATTTTGGCGCACAAATGTTGATCGGCGCGGGAACCGTTCTAGACACAGAGCAAGTTAAAGGCGTTGCCGGAGCTGGCGGACGACTAATTGTGTCACCCAATACCAATGTGTCAGTCATTAAAGCCGCCTCTGCACTGGATACAATTTGTGTTCCGGGCGCGGCGACACCTTCTGAGATATTTACGGCATTGGATGCCGGTGCCAGTGGGGTAAAGGCGTTTCCAGCAGAAATGCTGACGGCGCAAATTATTAAGAGCTGGCGCGCAGTGTTACCAAAAGACTTAAGTATTTTGCCGGTTGGCGGCATATCCACCGACAACATGCGAGATTACTGGGAGGTGGGCGCAAATGGTTTTGGCATTGGCGGCGCGCTCTATCAGCCAGGAAAAAGTATTACGGACATTAGTGCTAGTGCTAAAGAATTTGTTATGGCGATGAACCAGCTTCGCCCTAACACCTAAAGTTGAACGGGAAAATAGGCCTCTGCTAGGAGATTATTGGCGGTCCTTGGGCTCAACTGAACCGCTACGAACTCGCTCATCTTGGTAACTGTGCCGATATATATACCCACTACAAACTCAACAACAAATTCCTTCGTCTTACCGACTAGGGCGGCATAAGCAACTTTATTAAGGCCGCCGTCAGCCGAAACCTCGTGAACGTCACATCTGCAAGGGTTTACCAACTCTAAGGAGTTGGTTGATAGCCTTTCTCTTCACCTTTGGTGAACACTCCTACAGCATCATGGGCGTGCAAACTTTCGTGATGTTCAACGCGCACCCAAAAATCGTTCCAGCGAGGATCATCATCCAAGACTGTTTTTAGCCTTCTGCCTGCATCTTCTACAAACATTGGATTCTTACCGTTCAGTCGGGCGAATTCCTGCTCGTCCTCTCGTTTGACCGCGCTTTGCACTGGTGTTTTAAGTGCGCCTTCTAATTGATCTACCAACGCTGTAATTGGCAAATCTTCATGAGAATCGTCCAAACGCACCAATGCTTTTGCGGTGCTGCGCTGGCTATGCGGGGTCGCCAAAATACCTTCTTCGGTACCAAGCCATGTATGCACATCACTGATTTTGACTTCGCCTTGGCCACCAAAATCTTTGGTGAACTGTTCTTGAATAAGCTGACGCGCTAGCGCTGCGGAACAAGGACAGGTAGACGAATAAGTAACTGCGACCGACATTTCAATAGCAATTTCGCCATTGATCAATGAGCCTTTAACCATTACCGGATAGGAAGCCCAACCGACATTGTCGCTAATCAAAGCAGGTCGGCGTATGAAGTGATCAAACTCGAATTGGACAAATGCATTCGTACTCAGATCATTATGTGACTCGAGAATATCTGCCAATAAAGTTTTCACGCCAGACGCGGTCAACGGATTAGTTGTTGCGTGTTCATCTAAAAGTAAATACAGGCGCGACATATGAATACCTTTGGCCATTGGGTCGGCCAAATTAACGTATACCTGAATGCTGGCATGGACTTCTTTGTTTTGATCGCCATCCTTAACTTTGAGTGGCTGGTGAACATCACTCATGCCGACCCAGTCTAAGGTCGTTTGTGCTTTGGTAAGGGTCTTGTTCGCCACATCCGGCATATCAAGAACAGGTACAAGCTTAGCTTTGCTCATCAAATTTCCTAGGGTAAATCTATGCAGAGAAGATTACGGCTTTACAGGTCAACGAAATGTGAACAAAAAGTTACATCTTCTGACTATTAGATGACATTTCTTCAACAAACTCCGAGAGAGCGCAAACTCCCCAATCGCACGTTTAGAGGTCTCAACTAGAGGTCTCAACTAGAGGTCTCAACTAGAGGTCTCAACTAGAGGTCTCAACCGGTAAACGCCGTCTCATACATATGCTACCGAATTTTTGCTGCGGATCAATATGGGCGAGGGTCTTGCCTTCAAAGCCTATGGCTATAACTGCTCTATATCGGCGTCCGTTAATTGCCGAGCTTCATCAGGCAGCAGCGAGGGAATGCCATCGTTTATGGCGTATGCCAACTTGCTCACCCGACACCATAGCTCTTGTTGCTCGCGCATATAAATCAAAGATGTTTTGCTTACCGGGCAAACTAATAGTTCTAATAACTTGGAATCCATGCTTTTTGATCCTCACTTGACTCTTTCAGCAGCTGCTTAACGACAACAAAATACTCTCTTACCTCTGGCTCCTAGGGTCTCAATTGAACGCGGCAGTGGTGAATAACCAATACCGCAGAGCAAAACCTACTTAGGTATCGAATGGACTTCTTAGAACAATAGTTTCATGACGGTTGGGGCCGGTGGAGACAATATCTACCGGTGCACCTATGGCCTCTTCGACTCTGCGTATATAGTTTTTTGCCTCTTTAGGCAGTTTGTCAAAATCAGTGACGCCCAATGTTGATTCCTTCCAACCAGGTACTTCTTCGTAAACCGGTTCTAGGCCTTCGTAATATTGACTACCAAAGCTTGGGCTGCCATCTTCGTCCGCTCCGGCATAACCAACGCAGATTTTGATGGTTTCTAAGCCATCCAAAACATCTAACTTAGTTAAGCAAATACCAGAGATACTATTGATTCTGACTGCTTGGCGCAGTGCTACAGCGTCGAACCAACCGCAGCGTCTTGGCCTGCCGGTGGTAGAACCAAATTCATGACCACGCTTTGCAAGGCCTTCGCCTACGTCATCAAACAGTTCTGTTGGAAAGGGTCCTGAACCTACACGAGTGGTATAAGCCTTGGTAATTCCTAAAACATAGTCTAAATAAGTTGGCCCAAATCCAGTGCCTACTGCGGTACCACCAGCTGTGGTATTCGAGGAAGTCACATAAGGGTAAGTGCCTAAATCCACATCCAGCATGGCGCCCTGAGCACCCTCGAACAAAATATTTTTACCTACTTCACGCATATCGTGCAAAAGTGGCACTACATCTGCCGCCATCGCCTTAATTTCTTCTGCTACCTGAGCGCAGTCGTCTAAGGTCCTGTCAAAGTCTACTGCTGGCTTTTTGTAATAATTGGTCAGCATGAAGTTATGATATTCGGTAACCTCAGCAAGTTTGTCGGCAAAGCTCTGCCAGTAAAACATGTCGCCTAAACGTAGGCCGCGACGCGCTACCTTATCTTCATAAGCTGGCCCAATGCCTCGGCCTGTGGTGCCAATTTTCTTCGCACCCCGCGCTTCTTCCCGCGCCAAATCTAACTCAATGTGGTGAGGCAAAATCAGCGGGCAAGCTGGTGAGATTTTCAGTCGATCCCGAACAGGCACACCTTTGGCTTCAAGCATTTTGATTTCTTTGAGTAACTCGTGGGGCTCTAAAACAACACCATTACCAATTACGCACTGCACATTTTCATGCAATATTCCCGAAGGAATGACATGTAGCACTGTAGTTTCGCCGTCAATTACCAGCGTATGTCCGGCATTGTGGCCACCCTGAAATCGCACAACCGCGCTGACCTCATCAGTAAGCAGATCTACTACCTTGCCTTTGCCTTCGTCACCCCATTGAGTGCCGATGACGACTACATTACGTCCCATTCTTTCACCTTAATTATGCTCTGAGTGTTACTCAGCTTTATGTGACCACTTGCCAGTGACCGGATTGATTTTCTAACCTACCTGCGCAGTTATTTGGCGCGACTTCATCTGCGGATAATGCAACTACCACTCGTAAGCCTTGCTCTCTTAGCTTTGCAACAGCAACAAATAGACTAATGCGCTCTTCTTCTTCTACATAGGGCGCAAAATATACTGGCTCGGCAACAGAGTTGACGCCCAGCAATTGTTTCAAACTGAGGTCAAAACCAGTGGCAGGCCGAGCTCTACCAAAGGCTTTTCCAACGCCGTCGTAGCGCCCGCCTTGAGCTAAAGCTTGGCCATGTTGGGGGTGATATACCGCAAAAACCGGCCCATTATGATAGCCATAACCTGATAACTCAGACACATCTATTCTCAGATCTACATCTGCTTGATGGATGGTGATCATATTGGCAAGGGTCGCTAGCTCATCTAGCGCCTCGTGAACTGCACTTGGGGCTTTAGCTAATACCCGCCGGGCTTCGTCTAAGGCACTTACATCACCCATAAGATTGGGCAGTGCTGCCATCATTTGCGCCTGCGTCGAATCACCCAAAAGATTGAGAATGTCTGATTCGCCCTTACGCTGAATGCGTTTAAAGAGTTCTTGTTGGTCTTCGCTGCGGAGAATTTTGCAACTTATTAGATCAGCAACCAAATTTCGGTAAATGCCCATGTGCCCAAGCAATAGCACAGGTTGCTGAATGCGCGCGATGCGCATCACTTCCAGCATTAGCGCAATAACTTCTGCATCTGCCACCAAACTTGGAGCACCAAAAATTTCCGCACCGGCTTTGAGCGGAACTCTAGAGTCCTGGGGATTTTGAGGGCTAGCAAATACGACTGGTCCGGCATAGCAAAGACGCTGCACACCGTCAGTAATAATACTGTGGGCATCTATACGCACTGCTTGGGAGGTCATATCTGCACGAACACCGAGCTGGCGACCGCTGACCTGATCTACAACCTTTAACGTTTGCAGATCTAGATCTTCACCGCTGCCTACTAGCAGCGCGTCTAGGTATTCAATCAGTGGGGGATCCACGTAGTCGAAACCCCACGCTACAAAGACGTCGAGTACACGCCTCCGTAAGATCTCTAAATCCCATGCGCGAGGCGGTAGAAGTTCGTCTACCCCTCGAGGTAGACGCCAATGTGTACTCATCTATATCTTATATTTACGGGCTAGCGGTTTTTACCGTCGCCACTTTGTAGGTATTTAAAGAAGTCACTGCTTGGGTCAAGTACAAGCAAATCGCTCTTGTTATTGAATACTTCGCTGTACGCATTAATGCTGCGATAAAAGCTATAGAACTCAGGGTCTTTATTATAGGCACTTGCGTAAACATTTGCTGCTTTTGCATCACCATCACCACGCAGTTGTTCACTTTCTCTATAGGCTTCCGCCTCCAAAACAACTGCATCACGATCTGCTTTAGCGCGAATGGCCAACGCTTTCTCTTGCCCTTCGGCTCGATATTGACGTGCTTCAATCTCTCGCTCTGAATTCATGCGTTCGTAAACGGTACTGGATACTTCAGAAGGTAGGTCAATTTTCTTAACTCGAACATCAACTACTTCAACGCCTACGGACTCACGCATAACGCGGTCTAAATCGTTCTTCAGGTCGTCCATCAACTCATCACGTTGACCCGAGATAACCTCGTGCATATCGCGCCTACTGATCTGGTTACGCAGACCTTCGTTCATTCGCTCTTGTAACAAGCGCTCTGCACGGCGCTCATCAAAAGATGTACCGGTATAAAACTTCTCTATATCGGCAACACGCCATTTCACAAATGAATCTACGATCAATGGCTTCTTTTCTATGGTGTAGTAAGTCTCACCTTTAGAATCTAGCGTCAGAACTCGTGCGTCAAACTTCTTCACTTCTTCAGCCACTGGCAGTTTGAAGTGCAAACCCGGCTCAATTGAAGCATCAACTAGGTTACCAAATTCAAGCAAAATGGCTTTTTCGGTTTCTAACACTCTGTAGGCGGTCTGGTTAAACAGTCCCACGCCCAACAGAACTAAAACTACGAATAATAGGGTTTTTGTAGGCATCTCAAATTCTCCTAATTACTTCTGGTTCGGTTGTTTGAACTAGACCGGCTGCTACCTACATCACGGCGTAGCTGCTCCATCTCACGACGCAAGTTAGTAATGTCTACATTAGAGGCATTACTTCCGCTTTGCTGAGTCAACTTATCTAGCGGCAAGTACATCATATTATTGCCACCTTCAACGTCCACCATCACTTTACTGGCGTTCTTGAAAACGTTTTCTAGTGCGTCAATGTACAGGCGATCTCTAGTTACTCGCTTAGCAAGTGAGTACTCGTTTAGCAGTTTCTCAAAGCGCTCGGCCTCACCTTCAGAGCGCGCAATAACACGGTCTCTATATGCTTGGGCTTCTTCAAGTTGACGCTGCGCCTTACCACGAGCCTCTGGCACTATTTGTTGCGAATAAGCTGTCGCTTGGTTAATAAACTTTTGCTGGTCTTCTTTGGCTTTTTGCACGTCGTTAAAAGCATCTTGAACCTGCACTGGCGGTGCACTTCGGTCTATATTGACCTTTGTGATATCAATACCTGTGCCGTAAGTTTTCAGATAAGAGCGCAGGCGTTCTTGCACTTCTATCGCTATGGCTTCACGACCGTCAGTAATCACTTGGTCCATGGTCGCGGAACCCGCAACATGACGCAGAGCACTTTCAGTGGCTTGATCCAAACTTTTCTTAGGATCTCGAACATTGATCAAATAGTCCGCTGCACTTGCAATAACCCACTGCACCGTGAGACTGATATCTACGATGTTTTCGTCTTCGGTGAGCATGGACGCTTGATGACTATGGGATTGCACCTGCGTCACATTGACCAATTGTACTTGGTCAATTAACGGTGGATTCCAATGGAGTCCTGGTGTTACTTCTTCGTCCATCAATTTACCGAAGCGAAAAACAACGCCACGTTCTTGTTCGTCCACTTGGTATACACCGCTGAACACATAAAGGCCGGCCAAAACAATAAGCAGAAGGCTTATTGTGCCGGCAGATATACCACGACCGCCGCCACCAGTAGAACCTTTTCCACCGCCGAATAAGCCTGATAACTGTCCCTGTAATTTCCGTATCGCTTCGTCGAGATCTGGCGGACCTTGTTCTCCGCGATTGCCCCAGGGGTCCTTATCTCCACCGCCTGATTCATTCCAAGCCATGATTATTTGCTCCGCATCGTTTTGTTATCATTAAAAACATTGTTTTAGTGTCCAATCGCCTTAAGCGATACTCCACCCATCAATCACCCAGCGCTTCCCTAGCGGTGTAAGTTACACCTACTTAGTAACACTTTCCTGTAACTGCACGTTTGATTTTTTCTTAAGCTGGCCGAGCAATTGCTCGTCAGCCTGTACTGTAAGCTGCACGCTACCATCTGTCAGCAAAGTTTCGTCTAAAACTGCACCCGATTGATAGAGCCAAGCTCGAGTTTTACCGTCTCCGGCACTTAGTAACACTTCATGTGGCGCAACAACGCCTAAAGCACTACCAATAAACTGCATCAATTCGTCTAACCCCTGGCCTTTTGCGGCAGAAACCAAACGATCTGACTGCTCAAAGTGCTGTCTTTCTTCCGCAGAGAGCAAGTCAGCCTTATTCATAACCCTAATACTAGGCACCTCAATAGCACCTATTTCTTTTAACACCGCTTCCACCTGCTCAACCCGCTCCTGCCAATTTGGGTCGGCAATGTCGATCACATGCAAAAGCAGATCTGAGTGTACCACTTCTTCAAGGGTTGCCTTAAATGCTTCAACTAAAGCATGTGGCAAAGAACTGACAAAACCCACTGTGTCGGTCAACACGACCTCGCCAGCACCTGGCACATTAATGCGCCGCATTGTCGGGTCTAGGGTAGCAAACAACTTATCCTCGGCTAGCACATCGGCGTTTGTAACCGAGTTAAAGAGCGTGGATTTACCTGCGTTAGTATAGCCTACCAATGACACGGTGGGCGTGCCTCGCCTGTTGCGACCGCGTCTATTTTGTTCTCTGCGCTTAGCCACATCGCTAAGCTTTTGTTCCGTGGCTTTGAGTCGCTCGGCCAACATTCGCTGGTCCAACTCAATTTGTTTCTCGCCAGCGCCACGCAGACCAATACCGCCTTTTTGCCGGTCTAAGTGAGTCCACCCACGTACCAGTCGGGTCTGAGCGTGCTTGAGCTGCGCTAGCTCCACCTGCAACTGCCCTTCGTGACTACGCGCGCGCTCCGCGAAGATCGTTAAAATAAGTTCAGTACGGGTAATCAGCCGGCAATCCAGCTCCTGTTCCAAATTACGCTGCTGGCCAGGCGATAAATCATGATTGGTCAGAAGTATTTCCGCATCAGTGTAAGCAAGCTGGGCCTTGATCTCTTGCACTTTGCCGCTACCCACGAACCAACGCGAGTCCGGTGCCTCGCGCCGTGCAACTACCGTATCTACCACTATTAAGTCGGCTGAACGGGCTAACTCCGCAAGTTCATCCCCGTCGGGGTTGTCCGCTTTACGCAATTCAACTTGGAGTAGCAGCGTACGTCTTCCCGCTTCGGGACGATCAAATAGCATACAGGCTCACAAAGACGTCGCTAAGTTTGGAATCGGTTGTTCGCCAAGATTTGGCTCTGTATCTAAGAAGAATTTGGTCACTGGAAGTTAATGGTGCTGAACATACTAATTTCAAGAGCAGTATCAACATAGAAGACCCTCTGAAGAAAACCACTAAGGAAGAAACGTCCTATCTCGGCACTCGGCTAGCGGCCAAGCTTGCGTGACAAACGGGAAAGAATGAACTGAAAAGTCTTCCTTTGGTGGAATTGATTTCGAATTTAAACAGAGCGTAAACCTCACAGCGCCTCTATCCAGGCGCCCGGAAAAGACACCTGCAAAGGGCAAGTAACGATAAGTCTGCTATTTCGTTACTTTTGTGTGATCTATTTGCGTCAGCAAGAGTCTGTCCGGCCACGCTCTAGACCCTGCGTAGCTATATCTTGCATAGATAGATTGATAGCAGGGATAACTAGACTAGATTGCATCGCCTTGAGTCTAGCCTAGATAAATGGACGCTCTAGTCCTGCTCGTCTTCCGTCTCAGAGAGTTTAACATTGCGTGCGGGCACTACAGTTGAAACCGCGTGTTTATAGACCATTTGACTAACAGAATTTTTCAGCAAAATCACAAACTGGTCAAATGACTCAATGTGCCCCTGAAGTTTAATGCCGTTAACCAGAAAAATTGAAACTGGGATTCGCTCTTTGCGCAGTGCGTTTAGGTAAGGATCTTGTAATGTATGTCCTTTGGACATTTTAGACTCCGTTTATTCTAATTAGATTATTGTTCTTGGCTCTTCTTATCTTCAATTAACTTCTGTTTGCCTAACTTCTGTTTGCCTAACTTACTACCAGTATTGAACAGTCCCTAAGCCCACCGTCGATTCTCGATTTGTCACGCACTATCGCGTCGGGGAGAGTAGCAGAACTAACTCATTAATGAATTCGTTCATTAAACCGCCTAATCAATACGATTTTGACCCTATCAACCAAGCCCCTAAAGAGCCCCAAACGACCCAGGCAATGCCTTTAGCAGATACCAATATTTCCCCACCCGGTTTAGCCAGTACAACAAACCACACCCAGTGAAACAGCGTTGTACACCTTTTTTTAACCATTTTGCCGACATTATCGGATAGACGGTTATATTCCTGGACTGATTCGCTTGGCTTGAGGGTGAGGCCGCGCCAGTCGGCACAAAAAAGCCGGAGAAAATTATAGCGGATAACTCGCATATTCCTGCGGCAAAATTGCGATTTATGTAACCAACCTATTTACCAAATTGACGCTTTGAGTTTGCCTAATTCAGTCAGCGAAACCCCTGCGAGAAAAAGGTTCTGAAAAAGCACGGAAGAAGAAGAGAAACAGCCTAAATTCGGTTGGGGGCTAAAAGCTTTGTGCCAGCTCTCATGACGTCGCTGACATCTCCAAATTGATCAAACCTGCTCGGAAGTCGACATACGCCGCACTATCATTGCCGTCGCCTGCTCGGGCTGATCGGTAATACAATTCTCTAAACCCGGCCATTGACGCATCCATGTCATCTGCCGCTTCGCTAATTGTCGCGTCGCCGCCACAGCTTTTTCACGCATAGTGCTTGCATCAATTGCTCCAGCGAGAAACTGCCAACCTTGGCGATAACCAACCGCTCTTACCGATGGCAGATCTTCGTGCAAATCACCGCGCTGGCGTAAAGCTCGCACCTCTTCAAGAAACCCGCCGTCTAGCATTTGATCAAAGCGATTCTCAATGCGCTGGTGTAATACCTCTCTCTGCGTTGGCAAAATGCCCAATAATAGAACTTTAGCGCCCAGTCTTGAAGTGGCTGACGCTCCTGCATTTTCGACCCACTGAGAAGACAGCGGCTTACCGGTAAGGCGCACCACCTCTAGTCCTCGCAATAGTCGTTGATGATTATTCGGATGAATATTTGCTGCAGCTGCTGGGTCTATTGCCGCTAACTCATCATGCAGCGCCTGACCACCACGCACTTCTAATTCTTTAACCAACTGACGTCTAATAGCTTCGTCCGCATCAGGTAACTTTGCGATACCGTCGAGGAAACACTTAACGTAAAGCATAGTGCCCCCGACGATGATTGGCGTCTTCTTTTGCGCAAACGCGTCAGCGATGCACGTATCCGCATCGCGCACAAAATCTGCGGCAGAATAGATTTCTTTTGGATCTAATATACTAACCAACTGATGCGGGTAAGCGGCCAGTTCTTCAGCGGAGGGTTTAGCAGTACCAATATCCATGCCTTTATAAATCATAGCTGAGTCCGCGCTAATCAACTGAGCTGCAGATTGTCCGCCAAGGTGATCTTGCAACTTCATCGCCGCAGCGGTTTTGCCCGCAGCCGTAGGGCCAATTAGAACGACAATGGTTTGATCATTACCGGCTTGCTGATTTAGCCCATCTTGAGGATCTTTCAAGGCCATTGCAGTGTCTGATCTTTCATCGCCTGAGGACATTAATCAACTACTGGCCCCGCAAAAACAATTTATCTAACTCATGCAAACTGCGCAGAAGGAAGGTAGGCCGACCATGATTGCACAACCCTGCATTCTCGGTTTGCTCCATCTCACGGAGCAAACCATTCATCTCAGGTACAGTTAACTGCCGGTGCGCGCGCAGCGAACCTCTGCAAGCAAGGGTGGCTAAAATATCTAGCTGCGTTCTATTGATTTCCTCGCTGGTACCAAACTCTGCCATTTCAGCAATTAGATCTTTCACCAACTGACCAACATCAGCTTTACCAAGTAACAGCGGCACCTCTCTTACTACAACGCTGTCTCTACCCATACGCTCAACCAGCAAGCCGCTTTCGGCCAATCGTTCGCCAAAATCTTCGACCATATCTGCATCAGACTCGCTAACACCTACGGTTAAGGGGACTAGCAGGCGCTGCCTCGCAATCCCGTCCCTAGCGGCCTCCCGCTTCATTTTTTCGTAGACAATGCGCTCATGCGCGGCGTGCATATCAACAACGACCAAACCTTCGGCATTCTGCGCCAAAACATAAATACCGTGAATTTGCGCAACTGCGTAACCTAATGGCGGCGTCCCCACTTGCGCTTGCTCAGTAGAGTTGCCATCGCCGCCATTTTCCAAACCAGACTGCAACCACTGAGGATTTTCCTCAGCAACCAGTTGCACTAAGCCACCATCTGGGCCAATAGATCGCCCCCCAGAGCTTGAAATAGATCCTGAATAAGTTTGCGGTCTGTAACTGCCATTGCCTGTTGATGCATGAGGCAAGCCCATTTCTTGTTGCTGGCGGGGCGATGGGTTATCTACCCACTGGGTATGCTGGGCCGAAACAGAACCTTGCGCTAAGCCGAACTCGGCACCCTCACCGCTGTGGGGAGTTCCCGGACGCAAGCTACGTAACGCCCGGTTTAGTGAACTGAAAATAAAGTCATGTACTTGGCGCGCGTCACGAAACCGAACTTCGTGTTTTGTGGGATGCACGTTAACATCCACCAGCTCTTGGGGCAGTTCGAGAAAAACGACATATACCGCATGACGCCCATGAAACATAACATCGCTATAAGCTTGGCGAATAGCATGCCCCACCAACTTGTCACGGATCGCTCTACCATTAACATAAAAATACTGTTGGTCCATTTGCCTGCGGTTATGACTTGGCAACCCTACCCAACCATATATTCGATAGTCGTGATTACTTTCGTCAATAAAAACCGACTGTTCAACAAAATCTGAACTTAACACCCGGCTCAGCCGATCCTCGGTATTGCCCGCAGCAAGAACCAGTGGCCGCGTCGCCTTGCCTGCTGTTCCTGCCTCACGAGTTTGCTGGAGAGTAAAACCCACATCCATATGCGCAAGGCTCATACGTCGCAACACTAGGTCAATTTGATGGGCTTCAGTTCTTTCAGCTTTAAGAAACTTCCGCCGGGCAGGGGTGTTGTAAAACAGGTCGCGCACCTCAACTGTTGTACCCTGATTATGTGCAATTGGACCGGTGGAAATTTGATTTCCACCATGAGTTTCCAAATGCCAACCGCCCTCATCAGCATTGGTTGATGAACTCAACTTAACTCTCGCCACCGACGCTAAACTGGCCAATGCTTCGCCACGAAAGCCAAGGCTACTGATGCCAATAAGATCGTCAGCATCAGCAATTTTGCTGGTTGCATGACGCTCTAACGCCAGCGGTAAATCTTCACTGTGAATACCCGAACCATTATCGCGCACCCAAATAAGACCTACGCCGCCAGTTTCAGATCGAACCTCTACATTCGTAGCACCGGCATCAAGACTATTTTCTAACAATTCTTTTACAATTGAAGCTGGACGCTCGACCACTTCTCCTGCTGCAATTTGGTCAGCTACAAATGAACTCAAACGTTTGACACGTTGCATACTACGCTCCACGGGGAATATAAATTGTTTGGCCTATTCGAATGCGGTCACTGGATAACTTATTACGCCGTTTCAAAGCTGCAGCCGAAACCCCATATCGATCAGCAATTTCTGACAATGTATCGCCAGGAGAAATGGTATAGCGCAGTTCTGTACGCCGCGCCGCGAGGAAAGTTGATGGCGGTGGGTTAGCCCGCATGTATTCGCCAATACCGTCCGCAATGGCCTTAGCTAACTTTATTTGGTGCTGGGTTTGCGCCAGCTTTTTGGCTTCCGATGGGTTTGATATGAAGCCTGTCTCCACGAGAATAGACGACATATCTGGGGATTTGAGGACCAAAAAACCCGCCTGTTCTACCTTTTTCTTATGCAGTTTGGTGACCTTGGACATATTGCGCAGCACCGCTTCGCCCACACCAATACTATGCACACGATAACCGTCCATAGACATATCTAACAATACATGGGCCAGCACATCGTCTTTGTCACTGAGATTTACATTACCTACGCCGCCCAGCATATCTGACTGATTGGCCCGCTCCGCCAACCATTTTGCTGTCTCGCTAGTAGCACCACGATCAGACAATGTATAGACAGATGCGCCGCTTACAGAAGATTCCATGAACGCATCGGCATGAATGGAAACGAACAAATCAGCACGGCTTTCGCGCGCCAAAGCTGTGCGTTTTCTATGGCCAATATAATAATCGCCCTTGCGAATCAGTACAGCCTTAAAGCCTTTCATACGATTGATCTGATCTGCGGTACGCCTTGCGATACTCAGAACAACCTTTTTCTCTTGAGCTTTTCTGGGACCCAACGCTCCCGGATCTTCGCCACCATGACCTGCGTCTATGGCAATCACTACGTCTCTATTTTGCACTTCAGGTCGCGGCTTCCTTGCAGCAACCACTGGCTTCTTTTTAGTTGGATAGAACAAGTCCACCACTAGTCTATGGCCGTAAGGATTGATGGGGCGCAGCTTAAAGGGCTTAGCGTTGAGTGGACCCTTAGCGTCAATAACTATGCGGTAATCCTTACCACGCTCGGCGCCGCGAATGCCCTTAATACCCTTTAGACCAGCCCCAGCTTTAGAGAAACTCAGCTTTTTACCCGGCCGGGTATTCTTGAGGTCAATGACAATACGATCCGGCTTATCTAGCGCAAAGGAGGTGTACTGGGTTTCTTGACGGGCATCAAGTACCACCCGAATGGAATCTGGTGCCTCGTGAACTCTTATGCCATCTAAGACATTGGCAAAAACATTGGGCACAACGAGGAAAAGCGAACAAAGAACCGCTGCCTGATATAACAGAGTCTTTGGAATAAAATTATTCTTCGTCTTAGCTTCGTGCAAAACGCACCCTCACGCTACGTTGAAAATCTTCATCATTACTTGGGCGATATAACTCAAGATACACATCTACATCTGGACTAGGCAACCACGACCGCCCTTGTTCCGGCCACTCAAGCAACTTCAATCCGGGACCCGTCAGAATTTCATCAAACCCAACAAACTCCAATTCCTGAGGAGACTGTAGCCGGTAAAGGTCGAAATGGTAAACCTCAAGATCTTCTAAGAGGTAAGGTTCCATCAAGGTATAAGTGGGGCTTTTTACTGCCCCTAAAAAACCTAAGCCACGCAAAATGCCACGTACAAAGGTGGTTTTGCCAGCACCCAAGTCACCATGCAAAAAAATCACCGCGCCGCTGGGGAACTTTTCATTGAGCACAGGCAGCAGAGCAGCACCGAACTCTTCGGTAGCTACCTCGTCGACTAGTACTTCATGCATTTCTTCTACTTCAAGCAACTCTATGGTCTCAAATGGCTGCAAATAAATCGGAACATTTTATCTCGCCCTTATGTCGATAAGGAACTCTGCCCAGCCTCAGGCAAGAATGATATTACATCTGTGGCCATTAAACTGCGCTGACCTAGTTCTATGGCCGCTAGATCTGCAGCTGCACTGTGCCACAGCACGGCGCTTTGAAAAGCATGATTAAGCGCAACTACGCCGGTCTCACCTTTGGCTGCAACCTCAGCAACCAATCCACCGGCAATACCACTGAGCACATCACCCATTCCCGCGGTGGCCATACCGGCGTTGCCTTGCGCACATATAGCACTAGTATGGGCCGCAAAAAGCACCGAACCTGGGCCTTTAAGTACACCAGAACAACCATATGTCTCAGCCAACAAACTTGCGGCGGCCATTCGGTCGGATTCAACCGTTGAGACTGCGCAATCCAGCAGGCGCGCCGCTTCGGCAGAGTGAGGGGTTATGAAAAATGGTTCACTGGACGCTGCACAAAGGTCTTTCACCTCTTGTTTCACCGCAAGCCAATAAAGAGCGTCAGCATCGAGTATTTTTGGGCAGGGCAAACTCAATACTCGCTTAAGTAACGCTAACCCCCAAGGTAACCGACCCAGACCCGGCCCCAGCACCGCAGCGTCACAACCATGAGCGACAAGGTCGAATTTTGTACTTTCAGGATCAACCCACATGGCCTCGGGCAACCGAGCCAAAATTCCAGATCGGTGTTCTGCATGAGTGGCAATAGTCACCAACCCCGCGCCTGCGCGAAAAGCCGCTTGGGCTGCCATCAATACCGCTCCGGCCATACCCACATCACCGCCCACCACTAAGACATGGCCTTGCCGAGACTTATGGGTATTCACGCCAGCTGTGAAGAGTCTAGAAGGTGACCACTTAAGCCACGGGATCGACGGGTAGCGCTGAAAAATATGCGAAGGCACACCCAGATCTGTAACGAGCAAGTCACCCCGCGCAGCAATAGCAGCGCCAGTGTGCAGGCCGATCTTATGGGTGATAAAAGAAACCGTCAGTGTCGCGTTAATACTTTCATTTACTTCTTCACCGGCAAGGCCTTTGTCGGCGCTGACACCAGAGGGCAAATCTAAACTGAGCACATCGCCTTTGTGCGCATTAATGCGACTTATCATCTGAGCTATCTCCTCTCTTAGCGGTGGGGAGAAACCTGTGCCGAGAAGCGCATCGACAACAATTGAGTACTTTATAGCTGCGCGAAGATCCTCAATCACCAACCCCATTGCCACGCAGAGCTCGTAGGCGCGTAATGCATCCCCAGTTAACATTTGCGGCTCTACCACGGCGAAAATTTGCACATGCATGCCAAGTTGAGAGGCCATTGCAGCCATAACATAGCCGTCACCGGCGTTGTTGCCTTTACCGCAAAACAAACTGAAACCTTGCGCATCTGGCCAGCGCTGGCAAAGACAAGCGAAGGCGTAATCTGCCGCTCGGCTCATGAGCTCAAAACTTTCAATACCCAAGCCACCTTGAGCTACTGTTTGAACTGCATCCACATCAATGGCCTGACTGGCAGCAGCGGTATAAAGATGTATTTGGTTATCCAACATAGGCCAATATTATCCGAATAATGAACATTAAGGCCCGACATATGCGCGCACTCAAGTACGAGCATTTAGTTAGCTGCCTCACACTAGTATAGTGCAACCAGCATCAGGCCCAATTTCGAAAAGAATCTATTAAATGCAAGCAGCTTGCATAGAGGTTAATCATCAAAACCCCCAGCGACAACTTATCTGAAGCCCCTCCCGGCTGGGATCAAGCACAAATAAGAAGCCAAATAGACACCCATGCTGAAAATTTGGGTTTCCAGAAATTGGCAGTCACCGACATAGACCTGAGCGCGCACCAGCCCCATGTGCGCCAGTGGCTTAATGATGGCTTTGCCGGAGAGATGGGCTACCTGCACAGAAACTTAGAAAAGCGCCTGCACCCTGATCAGTTAGAACCGGGCACCTATCGAGTGATCACAGCGCGCATGAACTATCTGCCCGCAGACACCCAGCCCATTGAGGTACTGGAAAACTCTAACAAAGCCTATATTTCTCGCTACGCCCTGGGCCGCGACTACCACAAAGTTCTGCGTCGCCGACTAGCGAAGCTGGCGGCTCAAATCAATGAACTGTTAACTCAAGAGCAATCGGCGAAATATCAGTTTCGTGCCTTCACCGATTCCGCCCCAGTGTTAGAAAAAGCCCTAGCGGAAAAAGGCGGCTTGGGGTGGATGGGCAAACATACGCTGATACTCGACAAGGAAGCGGGTTCTTGGTTTTTCCTTGGGGAGATTTATACCAATGCACCACTGGCGATAGACCAGTTTATCGTTGAAGACGCCTGCGGCAAATGCAGCGCATGTATGACCGTATGCCCAACTCAAGCCATTATCAGTCCAAAAAAACTTGATGCCACGCGCTGCATTTCCTATCTCACCATTGAGCACAAAGACAGCATAGACGAAGCCCTGCGGCCATTGATGGGCAACCGTATCTACGGGTGCGACGACTGCCAACTGTTTTGCCCGTGGAACCGCGACGCACCCACCACCACTGAGCCCGACTTTGCCGTGCGCAACGGTTTAGACCAACCCGAGCTGTTAGATTTATTCACACTATCAGAAGAGCAATTTCGTCTGCTGATACAAGGTTCTGCCATGGGCCGCATCGGTTACCCGCAATGGCAACGCAACATAGCCATTGCACTGGGCAATGGCGCTGGCGGGGAAGAAGTTGTGAACGCATTAACCAATGGATTGGGGCGAGTTAACCCAATGGTGGATGAACATATAACTTGGGCTTTAGAGCAGCTAAAACACCCGAGCACTAACGAGCGGGCCAACTAAGACACAAACAAATGCTTACGGTAGTAGCGCAGCTCTTCTATGGACTCTTGAATATCCGCAAGTGCAGTATGTTGATTGGTTTTTATAACCCCTGAAGCGATCTTTGGATGCCAACGCTTTGCCAGCTCTTTTATACTACTAACATCAATCATTCGATAATGTAGGTAGCCTTCTAGGTCTGGCATATAGCGGGACAAGAAACGTCGGTCTTGCCAAATGGTATTGCCACACAACGGCGCTTCGCCGGCTTTCACATGGGCCTCGAGAAAGGCCAAGCAGGTTGCTTCAGCCTCTGTTTCTGTAACCTTAGATTCTTGCACGCGCTGCAACAGGCCGGATGCCGAATGATGGGTTTGGTTCCAATCGTCCATGCCGTCTAACAGCGACTGGGACTGTTGAATAGCCAATACTGGTCCCACGGCTAACTCATTTAGATCACTGTCGGTAATAATGATGGCCATTTCAATAATGCGATCCTTATTGGGATCTAGGCCTGTCATTTCTAAATCAATCCATACTAAGTTGGCGCTCAATGTGATCTCCTTGCCCAAGCTTATAAACGTTGACTGCGATGTGTTGATGAAGCCTCTCACCTTGCCCGCAGGCTACGAATAATAAACCGTCTCGAGCAAATAGTTCGCTTTTTCATCAATGAAAATTCTCACATACGCAACGCCGGCGCTTAAACGCTGGTTTGCGCGCTTTTGCGCTAGTCGTTTAACGCTATTCCTTTTTCCACATATTTAGTCCAGCAACAGATGACCCACAGCCAGTTTCCGTTATGATGAGCAAATCCAAAGCCGCACCAGCAGAGATTATTGTGTACTACCTACATCCCGTTGCACTTCTAGAACCTTCTGACCTCGCCGCAATGAGCCGCGACAAAGTCATTTTGGTTCAGGTCACCAGCGCTGAACTGTTTGCCCAGGCGCACATTCCTGGCGCGGTGTTAGTAACGCCTCAGGAATTGGTGTGCGGCATTCCCCCAGCATCCGGCAAGTTGCCTGCTCTGGCAGATTTAGAGACCCTGTTTACCCGCATTGGCTACCAACCAGACTACAAAATTATTGCGTTCGATGACGAAGGCGGCGGTTGGGCCGGGCGCTTTCTCTGGACCTTAGATATTATTGGCCACTACAACTGGGCCTACTTAGATGGCGGTCTACACGCATGGCACGGTGCTGGCATGGAATTGGCCAAAGGTTCGTGCAGTGCAATGGGCACTGAGGCAGCGAATGTAAGTATAGATACTGGCCCCATTGCTGAGATTCCGGACGTAATGGCCACCCTTAAAGATTCGCAGCAGCTGGTTTGGGATGTGCGTTCCAAAGAAGAATATTTAGGCCTGCGTTCTGGGTCCCAGCGCGCCGGACATATTCCTGGCGCAGTTAATTTGGATTGGGAGCTTTTGAAAGACCCGCAAAGACAAACCCGACTGCGAGCAGATATGACTGAGGTTTTGGAAGATCTAGGTGTATCGAGTGCTGGGCAAGTTGTTACGCACTGCCAAACTCACCACCGCTCGGGCCTATCTTATTTGGTCGGCCGTTTGCACGGATTGCACATTCGCGCCTACCACGGGTCGTGGTCGGAATGGGGCAACCAACCTGACACACCTATCGAACTAGACCAATAGTTTAAGAACTAGTTTAAGCAATAGAGTAACAACACATATGAGCAATCTATTCAGTAGCTTTCAAAAGGTACTGCCTCAGCACGGACTTTCCAGACTTGTTGGCGCTTTAGCAAAGAGCAAGCACCCGTTCGTTAGCAAAACCTTTATTACGCAGTTTGCTAAGGGATACGACATTTCACTGGCTGAAGCAGAGCGTAAATCGCTGTCTGACTATGAATCTTTTAACGACTTCTTTACCCGCGCACTAGAACCCGGCGTTCGGCCAATGCCCGATGACGCGCAAATTTTGGCCAGTCCCGTTGATGGCGCGGTCAGTCAAATGGGCAAGATCGACGGCAACCAACTGATGCAAGCCAAGGGCCACCGCTATTCGCTCAACAGTTTGGCTGGCAAGGCGGGCAGCGGCTTGGAAGATGGTGACTTTTGCACCATCTATTTAGCACCTAACGATTACCATAGAATTCACCTGCCGTTTGCCGGCAAGCTGGAACAAACCTTCGCTGTCCCCGGCGCACTGTTTTCTGTTAACGGCGCAACTGAAGAGGGCATTGAGGGATTGTTTTGTCGCAACGAGCGATTGGTATGCCGGTTCAATACAGAATTTGGTCCAATGCTGGTGGTTTTAGTTGGCGCGCTAATCGTCGCATCAATTGAAACAGTTTGGCCTGGGCCCACCTCGCCCTACGCTGTTGAGCAATACGACGATCACAGCATTGAGCTGAATCGGGGTGACGAAATTGGGCGTTTTTTGCTGGGCTCCACAGTAGTTTGCTGTTTCCCCAAAGGCGCCGTTAAGTTGAACCCTGAACTTAAAGTGGGCAGCAAAATCCGACTGGGTGAGAATCTGGGCAAGGTACTTTGAGAAAGGCGCGTTGAGAAAGGGCTTTTAGTAAGCGCTTTGAATAAAGACCTGTAAATGGATAAAGGGCTCTAGCTAAGCAGAGTGCTTGGCACTTCAAAAGTTTCTGAACGTAAGCGCCTTATCTAAACTGCGCTCGCCCATAGCCAGCATCAAGAGCCGGTCAACCCCTAGAGCAACTCCGGCGCAGGTAGGCAAACCAGCATCCAATGCTGCTATAAACGCGCTGTCAATTTCAACTGGTTGCAGCTCTCTGCGCTTGCGCACAGCTAAATCTTGCTGAAAACGTTGTAAATGCTCACCGGGATCTAAAAGTTCCCAATAACCATTGGCAAGCTCAACTCCGTCAATAATCAACTCGAAGCGTGCGGCAACTGCTGGATTATCTGGCTTCAACCGCGCCAGCGCCCCTTGGTCAGCGGGATAATCTACAACAAAGAATCGCCCAGGGCTCAACGCGTCACTGGCTTCGGCAAAGGCCAAATCTAGCTCGTCTCTGGAGCGGCCTAATTCGCCGACTAGTTCTGCGTAGGTGACAGTGGTGTAGCTAGCAGGTCCGAGCACCTCATTCACCAAATCCGCCACCTCATCCATTAACTGGTTATGATCAAAATCTAAGCGATACCACTCTAACATCGTGAATTCGCTGTTGTGCAAACGCCCTACTTCTTCGTGTCTAAAAGCAGGTGCCAACTGATAAATAGAAGGCGCACCCGCAGCGAGCAAACGTTTCATTTGGTATTCGGGGGAGGTTTGCAAAAAGCCGTAGCCGGGAACCGCAATGCTTTCTACATCTGGATCTGTGACGGTATTGGGCGCCAACACTGGCGTTTGAACTTCTAGCACTTGGCGCTGGGCGAAAAACCCGCGCAAACGCTGCAACAATGCAGCCCGCTGCACCAATCCATTTACATCGGTGCTGGGCTGCATGGAGGTCATTAGTTCTTTACGCGCGAGACGTATTCCCCAGTTCGCGTATCTATCTTTAAAACGTCGCCAATATTGATAAACAGTGGCACGCCCTTAATGGTTGCCCCAGTCGCCAGCGTAGCCGGCTTGGTGCCGCCGTTGGCTGTATCGCCTTTCAGGCCTGGGTCGGTTTCTGTCACTTCTAGCTCAACAAAGTTTGACGCTGCAACAGCAATGGGATCTTCGTTCCAAAGTGTGACGACATAAACATCCTGCTCTTTCAGCCAGTCCAGACAATCACTGACCGCTTCTTTAGACGCGGCAATCTGTTCAAAGCTGCCGTCAGTGCGCATGAAATGCCAAAACTCACCGTCGCAATACAGATATTCCATATCGGAT
Source organism: uncultured Gammaproteobacteria bacterium (assembly GCA_913060615.1). Classification (GTDB taxonomy): domain Bacteria; phylum Pseudomonadota; class Gammaproteobacteria; order Pseudomonadales; family Azotimanducaceae; genus UBA4421. Next base: position 26,386 of record CAJXUL010000013.1, read on the forward strand.
TCCATAACGTCAGCGGCTTCTAGCGATTCGCCAGATTTAAAGGTGCGCTCCCAAACTCGACCGTTCTTCAAGTTACGGAATTTAACGCGATTAAACGCTTGGCCCTTACCGGGCTTCACAAATTCATTCTCAAGAATGTTACAAGGATCGCCTTCGAGCATTACTTTGATTCCTGAACGGAATTCATTGGTAGAATAGTTGGCCATTTTTCTCGCATTGGATAATTTAAGCAGCGCATATGATAACCCTGAATCACACTCCATGGCATCCCAGCGATTGGCAATCAGAGCTTAAACATGCATTTCGTCAGCCCGAGGCATTACTAGAGTATCTGGATATCGCAAATGTGGCTGCAAACGGCATAGATTTGCAGCCAGATTTTGCGCTTTTGGTGCCCCGAGGCTACGCCCAGCGTATAGAGCAAGGCAACATCCAAGATCCACTGCTGCGCCAAGTGCTTTCGCTGCAATCGGAGAATGAGCAAACGCCGGGGTTTGTAATGGACCCCTTGCAAGAAGGTAATGCCGAATTGGGCTACGGACAGACGCCGGGATTACTGCACAAGTATCAAGGGCGGGTACTAATGATCACCACACCTGCCTGCGCCATTAACTGCCGTTACTGCTTTCGCAGGCATTTTCCTTACACAGATCACAAGCCTAAGGACCAACATTTAGCCCTAGAAGCTATTGCCAAAGACACCAGTATTCACGAAGTGATTTTATCTGGCGGCGACCCACTACTGATGAATGATGACGGCATGGCGGCGCTCATCCAAGATCTAGATGCCTTGGCGCACGTCAAACGCATTCGCATTCACACTCGGTTGCCCATAGTGTTACCACAAAGAGTGACTGCGGACCTTGTCGCAACATTGGAGGATGCGCGCTGCAAAATCACCATGGTTATTCACAGCAATCATCCAAATGAATTGGATGAAACCACCGAGCGAGCTTTAACCTGCTTACGCCGCGCCGGCATCACCTTGCTCAATCAATCGGTGTTACTAAAAGGCATAAACAGCGATGCACAAACGCTCATTAATTTGTCAGAACTGTTGTTTGATCAGGGCGTGCTGCCCTACTACCTACACATGCCTGACAAAGTAGCGGGCACCGCGCACTTTTATTTGGATGACTCTGAGGCCCAGCCTATTTATGAGGCCATGCGCGAACAGCTGCCTGGCTATTTGTTACCGCGACTGGTCAGAGAACTGCCAGGCGGCATTGCTAAAACCCCTGTTAACTTTGAGCAAAGGCAGCCGCTGAATTTCCAAACAAACATTTAGACCAACTTGCAGGCGCGTTTGCAGGCTTGACCATAAGGCTGAATCAGCCCGCTAGCCCGCGAGTTAACCCTTTTGCTCTGAAGAACCCAGAGCCTGCTCAATATCTAAATCGCTAAAGCCAATTAGATAGAGAATGGCGTCCAAGCCGAAATTGGAAATGGCATGCTGGGCGCTTTCTTTAACCACAGATTTCGCATGAAAAGCGACACCTAGACCAGCCTGACTGAGCATGGGCAAATCGTTGGCGCCGTCGCCTACAGCAATAGTCTGCTCCAGCATAATCCCCTCACGTCGAGCAATGTCTTGCAAAAGCGTTGCTTTACCTTCCGCATCTACAATGTCCCCAACAACCTCGCCCGTCATCTTGCCGTCTACTACCGACAGCTCATTGGCGTAAACATAATCAATGCCAAGGCTGTTACTCAAATATTCGCCAACGTACTGGAAACCACCAGAAAGCAAAGCCACGCGATAGCCAAAGTGCTTGAGCGCGCGAATCAATTTGTCTGCGCCATTGTTCAGCACTACGGCTTCTGCCACTTCATGCAGCACAGTGGCGGGCATGCCCTTAAGTAGCATTGCGCGACGGCGGAAACTTTCCTTGAAGTCTATGCGGCCGGCCATGGCATCTTCGGTAATGGCGATAACCTGGTCACCCACGCCATGGCGCTTGGCTAACTCATCCATCACCTCTTCAGTGATCAAAGTGGAGTCCATATCGAAAGCCACAAGGCGTCGATTGCGTCTAAATACTGTGTCGCGCTGAACACTAAAATCGAATCCAATTTCATCGGCGATAAGCAGTAAATCTGCCTGAAATGCTTCACTGTTTTGCAGGTTGCCGCTCAGGCGCATTTCCAAACATAGGCGCGGTGCAACTTCGCCGGCAACTCTAGTATCAGGCTGAGGTTTGCGCTGAGGTTTGGTCAGACGGCGAACCGTATCTATATTAATGTCGTAACGGCGGGTTAAATTACTTACGGCTTTCAGCGGCTCTCCGCCTCGGCCTTGGGATAAGACCGTGAGAATTAGCGGGCTTTGACTGAAACCCTGGGACAATAATTCGTAATTGTCGTTTTCTACCAGGGTGATTCGCAAGGCAGAGCCAACCTTATGACACTGAGCGGTAATATCATCCGTTAACGTTCCCAGTTCCGGCACCTGAACTAAAATACCCAACGCCAACTCATCGTGTATCACCGCCTGACCCATATCTAGCACATTGGCATCTGCCTCTACGATGAGTTCCATCAGCGCAGCCATCAAACCAGGCTTGTCCCGACCCGAGATACTGATGAGAATAATTTCGTCAGCCAAAATAAACCGCCCAAGTTGTAAGAATTTGTAGCTACAGTTTAGCTTTTACTAAGGCCCAGATATAAGTGTTGTGTGCTAAATTAGTGCATCTTTCAGACTGAAGTAGTGGCAATGACTTGGTGGAGACGCTTTCGGCCTAATAAGGCCACATTCCCGGCAGCACTTGTCGCCACCGTACCTGTCTCTTATACACATCTCCGAGCCCACGAGACGGACTCCTATCTCG
>CAJXUL010000014.1 GCA_913060615.1 uncultured Gammaproteobacteria bacterium
GATCTACACCTCTCTATTCGTCGGCAGCGTCAGATGTGTATAAGAGACAGCTGTTCGGATTTCAGGCCCAAGTTCCGGACAACCTGCGCCTCTTCTTCAGATGAAAGCGCCCCATAGCCTCTGAGATACGGCCAACCGTAGCCCCAACGAAACGGCGTCGGCAAAAATGGTGTGCCACCAACAAAAACACCCACGGACATTAAGGCCGCCACTTTGGGGTAGCCCTTAGCCGCGACACATTGCTCCAGAGCGTCATCTGCAACCCTACGCTCAGCCCTAGTGCCACCGCGCCAATAAGACAGGTCATGGTCTGCGCAACAAGACAGCCAAAGGGCTGAGTTTTCGCCACTGCCATCAGGAAACAGACTGCACCCATCAGAACTAAATGGCGCTAACTCTCCCGCGTAAATTGTTGCTGGCGCCGCGCTGAAAAGAACAAGAACTATAAGACCCAAAAGGGCAGGTGAACTTCCAAGAGAAATTACAGGCCGACTTCTTGATTCAGTTATGCCAATAAACATTTACGGCAAATACCTGCTTAAAGACTCAGCAGCCTAGCAAAAACATTTATATGGGCTTGTGCCTGTTCTTCATCTAACGGAATACCCGTTACATTTATACGGCACCGATTACCCGCAAGCACTGGGTAAATATGCGCTTGATAAAACGCCTCCTCACAACCCTCTGATCCCAACAGATTACGAAACATTCCTGCATATTCGGGTGAAAACGCCTTTGCCAATGGCTGACCTTGCAAAAGCTTTTGCCACAACGCTTGAGCGTCAGCCAAGCGCTGCAAAGTCTGCCCATGCTCAAGCTCTAGCACTGAGCGATTTTCTACTAGGCTGCGAATAAACGCCCGGCTAGCTGGGTGCTCAAAGGCTGAGCCGCGCCCGCGATTAATGGTATTTATGGCACTAGCCAATAATTTTCTCTTTTGCGCATCTGGCTCAAAAACCAGCGTCAAGCCACAAGGGCGCAAAGTGAAAGACCTGAACGCTTTTGTTGGACTTAAAGATATGGCAAAGGAGCAGTTGGCTTGCAAAAACGGCAAAAGATAATGATCACAGCTGCGCTGCATAACAGCGTCATAACCCTGGCTAGCCAGCATTCCAGCATTTTCAAAACCCGGGTAAGCGCGATCTAGGACAATGGGTAATCCTAGCTCAGCGCATTTTTCAGCCCTAGCTCGAATAATCTCCGACGGGCAAACAAAACCCGTAGAGTTGTGAGGCGCGGCCTGCATCACTGTAAGCAAATTGGGCGCTACAACTTCTGTCTCCTGCAGCCCGTAAGATTCGAAACCTATTCTATTGCTCCCAGCAATAGATTGATAAACCGGCCATGACAACTCCTCTACCGCAAGAGAGCTTATTTTGGGATTCATCATTAGGTACATTTGCACTGCGGTATTGACCGCACCTGTACCTGCATCAGATGGTGTCACGAGCAGAAAGCTATCCCAATATTGCTTGGGAATGCGCTGCCAACTGAGCGCTTCTTGCAACAACTCTGCATGAAGGCTTTTGGAGCTTAAATAACTAGCGGCAGCGCCCTCTTCGACGACCCCCATGGTTTGCGCCATTAGTTCTGGCGACGTGGGCATAGGCCTGCCATGTCCGTCTAGGATAATGCCAATACCATAATTGGCCGCTTGGCTGTCTGCCCTAGCCAACAGGTCCGCCACTTGGTTTACATCAGCGCCGCCATCACGCAGCACCTGCGCACGAACAGCCACTGCCTTAGCTGAAAATTCTTCTTCGTTGACCATCACTCTTTCACCCTAGTACACGCTAGCCGTTATTTGTCAGACCCGTTCTCCACTCTAAGAGGCGTCATCAGCGAACTTTTAGGACGCTGACTATAATGGGGTAACTCTTCGCCATAACGCAACCAAGTAGGCGATTGGGCATACCAAATGTGCATTGACGACTGGGCCATCTAACTGGTCGTCCTCGTACAACAACAACAACAACAACAACAACAGTGTCTCTCTGCGCTAAATGTTCGCCACCCAGTAACAGCTACCCGCTGAAAAATAGTCGACCAATGGTCTTTTCTACGCTGAAAAAAAACACCGGCAGTAAGCAATGTGCAAGAGGCACGTTTCCAAAAGCGGAAAAATCAGCAAATTCGTGTTTTTTTTCACCCCAAAGCTTTTTCTATTTCCGCGGATAGGTACAATGCCGCCTCCGAATTTTGAGCAGTAACAGGACGCCACATGAATATTGAATCTATCCCTATCGGCAAAGATGCACCAAACGACATAAACGTTGTAATAGAAGTGCCCGTTGGTGGAGAACCCATTAAGTATGAGATGGATAAAACCTCTGGCGCGTTATTTGTAGATCGCTTTCTCTACACCTCAATGCGCTACCCAGGCAACTACGGCTTCGTGCCCAATACACTGTCTGATGACGGTGATGCTATTGATGTATTAATCGCCAGTACCCGAGCCATCACTCCAGGCGCCGTTATCAACTGCCGCCCCATCGGCGTGTTGATAATGAAAGATGAGGCAGGACAAGACGAGAAGGTGATAGCCGTGCCTTCTAACAAGCTCACCCTACGTTATAAAGACGTAGAAAATGTTTCTGACCTCCCTAAGATCACACTCGATCAAATAGAACACTTTTTTGCCCACTACAAAGATTTGGAAAGCGAAAAATGGGTAAAGTTGGACCGCTGGGGCGATGCCGCAGAAGCGCGCGACCTAATCAGCCAAGCCATGGCAGCCTACGTGGCAGATACCAAGAAGTAGCCTTGCGCTAGCTTCCCCTGCTGATGCCGTCACTCGCGGCGGCATCCTCAACCAGAAAAATGCCAGCATTCACCTGGCATATAACCAAAAACAAAGGTCTCACCCACACGGGCTAGGCCTTTTTCGCCTCAGTTTTACCTACTTTCTCAAACTCACTCCCAGCATTAAACCCTAGCCTTTAGATATATTCCTAAGACTTAGCCCTAAGACATAGAAACGAAAAGAGCCGCTACCATTTTTCAGGTAATTTTTTAGCGACGAGCTGATTTTTCAGTGTCACGTATACTGGTAAACCATCTTTGTACGTTGGATGATCTTCGCCAGCAATAAGTGGCGCCAGATATTTGCGCGCGCGCTGTGTAATACCGAAGCCATCTTTACTGATATAGCTCTTAGGCATGAATTTTTCTATATTCGCCACTTTGGCAAGCTTGGCTTCGCCAATCTTCCACTTATAGGGGCTGTCACTGGTCCGAACAATTATCGGCATTACCGCACTCTTACCCGCCAAAGCGAACTCAACTGCTGCCTTACCTAGCGCATAAGCTTGATTAACATCGGTAGCAGAGGCTATATGCCGCGCAGAACGCTGCAAATAGTCAGACACAGCCCAATGAAACTTATAACCAAATTTGTCTTTGACCATTGCGGCAATAGTTGGTGCGACACCCCCTAACTGCGAGTGACCAAAAGCATCTTTACCACCACCCGATTCGCCGAGAAAAGTACCGTTTGCATAACGTGCGCCTTCCGAAACCACAATCACGCAGTAACCTTTAGCCGTCACAGTTTCCTTAACCTTGCGCAAAAAAGCCTGCTTTTCGAATGGCACTTCAGGCAAGAGGATAATATGCGGCGCATCGCCTTCTCTGGTTTGCGCCAACGCGCTAGCTGCAGCAATCCATCCTGCGTGGCGTCCCATTACCTCCAAAACGAAAACCTTTGTTGAAGATTCACACATGGAGGCAACATCTAAAGCAGCTTCTCTAGTTGAGGTAGCAACATACTTAGCCACTGAACCAAAGCCAGGACAACAATCGGTAAAGGGTAAATCGTTATCTACCGTCTTGGGGATACCAATGCATTGCAATGGGTACTTTCTTTGACGACTGACTTGAGCCATTTTATTAGCGGTATCCTGGGAATCGCCGCCACCGTTGTAAAAAAAGTAGCGAATGTTATGGGCACTGAACACATCAATAAGACGGTTATATTCACGAGCGTCGTCCTCAGGAGATTTAAGTTTAAATCTGCAAGAACCAAAAGCGCCGCCAGGAGTACTGCGGAGCCCAGCAATGTCTTTTTTCGATTCTTTAGAGGTATCAATTAACTCCTCTTGCAAGGCACCAATAATGCCGTTGCGACCAGCGTAGACTTTACCAATATCATCCTTATGAGCCCGCGCCGTTTCCAAAACGCCACAGGCAGATGCATTAATGACAGCGGTGACACCACCAGATTGGGCATAAAACGCATTGGGTTTGGGCATGTAAAATCCAGAAAATTATTCGATGAGCGCCAATTGTCCGCGAACGAACAAATTTGTGCGACAATTTCCCGCATTAAAACTAAGAAAAATAATATGCTGGCAATTTTTTCTATCTTTTGGCGTATAACAAGCCTCCAAGACGGACCCGAATCCGTACCCGCGAACAGTAACTTGTTGGCTGCCGTTGCCCTGTGCAACATTTTAGTCAGCCTAGGTATTTCATTAGCCCTAGGCGACAAAGGCTTTTTCAATGTAGCCACTACAATTGTCATAAATTTAGCGGCGCTATCGCTAATCGTGGCCGGCTTACTTGCTATGGTTGGCAAGTCCGCTAGGCTCAGCCAAACCCTGACCGCCTATTTCGGTTGCGACTTATTACTCAATATCTTTGTCGCCATTGCCATTAGTCTCGCCAAACTCGCGGAGTTAGATTTACTCAGCAACATAGCAATCATAATTCTTGTTTGGAGTACTGCTGTGTTCGGCTTTATCTTTAGCCGAGCGCTTGAAATACATATGATTCTTGGCAGCAGCCTAGCGTTGGTTTTACTCGTACTGACATTCTCATTGAGCCAAATAGCAGTCGGTAACAGCTAAGAAACTAGTTGTACTTGAACAAACTAGATTACACTTTGCGCACAGCAAACCTGACACCAGCGGTAAAAAAAGACGCACGAAATGAGGCAGCAAATGGGTCCCCAAAAGATATGAAACAACGTCTCTACTTTTTAGGCATTGGCGGCACGCTCATGGGCAGCCTAGCCTTACTTGCAAAAGAAATGGGCTACATTGTCAGTGGTAGTGATAACGCCATATACCCACCCATGTCAGATCAGCTTGCCGCAGCAAAAATAACTGTTCATGAAGGATTTTCAGCAGATCAGCTAGATCCAATACCAGATCAAATCATTGTAGGTAATGCCAACTTACCGCGGGGAAACGAAGCCATAGAGTACGTTCTGGACAAAGGCTTACCTTATACCTCAGGCGCTGAGTGGTTGGGTAATACGGTACTGAAAAACCGCTGGGTATTGGCGGTAGCTGGGACACACGGCAAAACAACTACTGCAAGCCTGTTAGCCTGGATACTTGAGTACGCGGGGCTTAAGCCAGGCTTTTTAATCGGCGGCGCACCAGGCAACTTTGACAGTTCAGCGCGTTTGGGAGAAACCCCATTTTTTGTCGTTGAAGCGGACGAATACGACACAAGCTACTTCGACCGCCGTTCCAAATTTGTTCACTACAAGCCACGCACACTAATACTCAACAATCTTGAATTTGATCACGCCGATATTTTTCCAGATATAAGTGCTATTCAAGACCAGTTTCATTTACTCATGCGCACCATTCCTAATGAGGGCTTGGTAATTGCCCCTGGTGCCAGCGAGCACATCAATGAAGTACTGAGTCGAGGTTGTTGGACCCCTGTCTCTCGCATAGGCCTAAAAACCAGTAAGAAAGAGTTTGAATTAGATAATGGCGATACTTGGACCGTGGCAAATGCCGAAGCAGACGGCAGCGCTTTTGACGTGATCTTAAACGAGGAAACACAGGGGCGAGTTACTTGGCCTTTGATCGGTGAGCACAATATAAACAATGCCCTAAACGCCATCTCCGCCGCCCGCCACGTTGGTGTTCAGACGGATATTTGTATCCAAGCACTTGGCGAGTTTAAAGGTGTAAAGCGCCGCCTAGAGGTGATTTTCGAGAATGAAAACACCGTCATCTATGATGATTTTGCTCACCACCCCACCGCCATACGTACAACCTTACAAGGCTTGCGCAAACGGGTAGGCAACGATGAAATTTTGGCAGTTATAGAGCCGCGCACACATACTATGTCCCTGGGCACACTAAGCAACGATCTTTGCACATGCTGTGCGGCAGCAGACCAGGTGATTTGGTTTCGCGGCGACAACATTAAATGGGATCTAGGCGAAATCATCAGCAGCTGCGTGGTACCGGCTAAAATGGCAAACAACGTGACAAAGCTGGTTAAGACTATAGTTCAAGACGCACCCAAAGAGGGCCAGCGCAAACGCCACGTTGTAATTATGAGCAACGGCGCTTTCGGCGGCATTTATCAACTATTGATCAATGCGTTAAACGATGTGAATGAAGCCATTTGAGCCGATCAAAAGACAAGGCCAACTAAAATTGAGAACCACAACCAGTTATGCGCGACATAAAATTTTTGCGCACTTAACGCCACAATTGGACGCAAGAGAGATTCAAAGATAGATTCAAAAGACAGATCCATAAAAGATCCAGTACAACAATGAAATCGGGAGAGAACTTTCAATGATTGATACAAATAAAAAAATGGCTGTAGCACTGGCCCTAACCTTCGCATTATCTGGCCTAACCACATCTGGCTTTGCAGAAGATAGTTGGTACCCATCAAAGTATGGTGCCGATGACACTTTGGGCGCCATGAATGAACTTTCTGACGAAAAAACCAAACTTGCGGCGCAATTAGTTAAGACCGGCAAAACCTATGCATTAGCGGTTGAAACTGGTCCAACGTCGCCAGCTTATCCACCACGCAGTTATTCAATGACTATTCTGCAACTAGACGATGGCATGGGCACCCCGCTGGGCAGTAACAAAGCCACAGGTAACGACGACCTCATGCATATTTGGATGGGTATCGGCAGCCAAATTGACGGCTTAGGACACATGGGCGTTAACCACCAGTACTACAACGGTAATATGGCCAGCGACTTTGTCACGCCCTCAGGTCTGACCAAATTATCTATCGACCGTCTGCCTCCAGTAGCGACCAGAGGCGTGCTGTTAGACATAGCCAAACTTATGAAAACCGATATTTTGCCAGCGGGCACCGCTTTTAATAAAGCGGAAATCGACGCCGCTGCAAAAGCAGCAGGTATCACCATTGAAGCTGGCGACGTTGTCTTGTTCCACACTGGCTGGCTAAACGTCATGGACAAAGATCCAGAAGCATTTATGGCAAGTGCGCCAGGCCTAGGTTTAGAGGGCGCACGCTACTTAGCCAGCTTAGGCGTTGTAGCCGTTGGCGCCGACACTTGGGCGTTAGAAGTTCTACCTTCTGAAGACGCCACCATGCTGTTCCCGGTGCATCCAGAACTACTGGCCAAGAACGGCATTTACATATTAGAAAATATGGATACACGCGCTTTGGCGGCAGATAACGCCAACGAATTTCTCTTTGTTTTAGGTACACCGAGATTTGTCGGTGCCGTACAAGCGGTGATTAACCCCGTTGCGATCCGCTAGGTGAAACTATCTATTGATCAACCAGAGGCAATAAGAGAATTCGCCTATGCCCAGGGTTGGCTACCGCGAGGTGTGGAGGTCACACTCCTCGAGAACGTCGACCCAAGCGGCAATATAAATGATGGCGAGAATACAAATCTGCGCGGACACCTGAGTAACGAAAGCACCTTGATCTTCAGGCAAGCTGGCGGGGAAAAAGCGACAGACGAGGGTTTCATGTCAATGGTGGACGCCGTCAGCGCATTGACTCATAAAGAAGGCGAACACCCAGTACTGCTGGGCTACGCAGAAGAAGAAAGAATTCTGTGCATGCGCGACGTTGATCGGGACGCATCGAACTAGCCTAGTTAACTGGCAATTTCAGCGGGAGAGAATAAATGTTAGAAAATAAGAGAATCATCATTACAGGCGCAGGCAGCGGTATTGGTCGCGCCACCAGCAAATTGGCCGCAGGCTATGGCGCCCAAGTAGTTTGTGTAGACCTCACAGATGGCGTTGAAGAGACCGTGAAAGAGATCACTCAAGCAGGCGGCGCAGCCATCGCAGTACAAGCAGATGTCAGCGATGAAGCGTCGGTGATCAATTTTGTTGAACGATGCGTCAGCGAATACGGCGGCATTGACGGCATTTATGCCAACGCTGGCGTCTCCGGCGGCGGCAAAAGCGTCACCGAACTCACCGTAGAAGATTGGCAGCGCACTTTAGCCGTAAATACCATCGGCGTATTTTTAGCGGTTAAACACACGGTCCCGCATTTTGTTAAGCAAGGTAGCGGTGCCATCGTCTGCACAGCATCCGTGGCAGCACTGCGCGCCAACGCTGGCGGCGTAGATTATTCAGCCAGTAAAGCCGGCGTAGTGAGCATTGTGCAAACAACCGCTTATCAAACCTATGGCACCGGTGTGCGTATTAACGCAGTTTGCCCAGGTCTAATTGAAACCGGCATGACTAAACCGACATTTGACCTAGCAAGAGAGAAAGGCAAAGAAGAGAAAATTGGTCAGATTAATCCAACTAAGCGTTCTGGCATGCCCAGCGAAATCGGCGAAATGGCCTGCTTCCTACTCAGCGACCGAGCGTCTTATGTGAATGGACAAGCCGTACCAGTAGACGGCGGCTTATCCGCATCTCACCCCTGGGTATTTCCTAGAAATTAGGAAGAAGAAGCGGGTTAAAAGAAGCTGGAGCAAAGACACGCCTAGGAAAAAGAAACAAAAAAAGGCCGCAACACGCTGCGGCCTTTCCATTGCGTACTCTAGCGCATCACCTAGGCAGGGCTGAATAAAGCCTGAGGCATTTCCATTACCGCATCAGCTTCTGCTTCAATACTGCGCTCCAAGCCCAAAGTCTTAGGCAGCAGTCGATCAAAGAAATAACGCGCAGTGGCTTTCTTCGCCACACCAAAATCATCATCAGGAGCGCGACTAGCCATTAACGCCCAAACCCAAGCGCACATGGTCATACCGACCATATCCAAATAATCTACAGAAACTGCGCCAGGCAGGTGCGGGTCGTTTTTGCCACGAGCGACAATAGACTGTGTAGATCTAGCTAAACGATCGCACGCCTCTATCAACTCACCCTTATAGGCTTCATCAACGTCGGTCGCCTTCATGTCTTCAAGCAGTTCCAGCATTAAGCCGCCGCCATCGCGCATGATTTTTCGGCCAACCAAATCTAATGCCTGAATACCATTAGCCCCTTCGTAGATTTGACCAATTCGCGCGTCACGAACAATTTGCTCCAAGCCCCATTCTTTAATGAAGCCATGACCGCCAAGAACTTGCTGGCCCATAACAGCGCCGTCTAAACCCTTGTCCGTCAAAAAAGCTTTAACAACTGGTGTCAGCAATTCACTGATACGCCCGGCTCGTTCGTTATTGTTGTACTTGGCTTCATCCAATTGCATACCCACGTAAAGGGCAAAAGCTCTACAACCTTCAGCGTAAGCACGTTGAGTCAGCAGCATGCGTCGTACGTCGGGGTGCACAAGAATAGAGTCGGCTGCAGCGTCCGGATTTTGCGGCCCCGTTACAGATCTACCTTGAATGCGATCGCGGGCGTAACGCGCAGACAGCTGATACGCAAGGTCAGCAGAGCCTAAACCCTGTAAACCAACACTCAAGCGCTCGTAGTTCATCATGGTGAACATGCCAGCTAAACCTTGATGCTCCTCACCCAACAAAAACCCTTTCGCGCCATCATAATTAATGACAGAAGTAGCACTGCCACGAATGCCCATTTTGTGCTCCAGGGAGCCACTGCCCATGGTATTGCGTTCGCCCAAGCTGCCATCAGCATTAGGTAGGTATTTAGGCACAATAAAGAGCGAAATGCCCTTGCTGCCCGCAGGGCCATCAGGAATTCGCGCTAAGGTCAGATGCACAATATTGTCAGCCAAATCGTGTTCACCACCGGTGATGAAAATTTTCGTACCGGTAATACTGTATGACCCGTCTGCTTGAGGCTCTGCCTTGGTGCGCATAATGCCAAGATCAGTGCCCGAGTGTGCTTCGGTCAAGGCCATAGCCCCAGTCCACTCGCCAGAATAAAGTTTTTCAAGATATGTCTTCTTCTGTTCAGCGCTGCCGTGAGCATCCAAACACAAACAAGCACCTACAGTCAGCGTGCCATACAAATACAAACTGCTATTAGCCGCCCAAAACATCTCCTCCACCAAACAGCCCAAACTCTTGGGCATACCCTGGCCGCCAAAAGCTGGATTACCCGACAACCCTAGCCAACCACCTTGGGTCAGCTCACTAAAGCCTTCTTTGAATCCAGGCGGTGTAGTCACCTCGCCGTCATTCCACTCACAGCCATGGGTGTCGCCGATCTCATTCAAAGGAGCTAAAACTTGGGAAGCAACACGGCCGCTTTCGGCTAGAACTGCGCGCGCCAAATCTGGGGTTAAATCGCTAAATTCTTCAATCTGAGCCCAGCTTTCATCTGCGTGAAATACATCAAAGAGCAGAAATGCAGCGTCTTTGTCTTGTGCTTGATAATCCAACGTACAATCCTTTTAGTTTATGCGGTAGAGTCTAGTCATGTGGCCCATTGCGTACTAACCTTTTTTCATAATAAATGCAGATAAGTATTAGACATCAACCTATTTCACCAGCCAAAAATATACTCCAATCGAGGCATCGAAAAATTAACCTTCGCAATGACAGTAATTGAGGTCATCGAACAATTAGGGGAACCAGAAAAAGCCCGTGAGGTTTATAGCGGCGAACTAGAACTACTCTACCAAAACACCATTTTTCGCTTTATTGGCGCGCGACTTGTGGAATGTACGCTGCCTGACTCGGGCCCCTTAATTATTGACGACATACCGGTGATAAACTTATTCGAATGGATGTCTGGACTAAGTGACGTAGTGGACCGAGCGCGTTTTAGGGTATCGCTCAATGCTGGCATCGCCTATGACTACACAGATCCCAACACGGGCTCTGTTACCATTTTTCAACCCGGCCATTGGGATGGCTTGCTTTAAGCTGCAAGATTTTGACTTGTAGCGTTTAAGCAAGCAACCCACAACCAAGTTTCAACTTAGCCGCAAATAGTCAGAATCAAACTGTCCACCGCTAAGAACTGCTAGCGATCAACACGCTTACAAACCGCAAGCAACTGTAGGTCAAGCTTTGAGACAATTGCGCACAGCAACCCCGCCACGTCATCGCTATAACTTCTCCGAGGGTTGAAACAAACAGTGCGTTTGTAAAATTATTTACACTTACGCCCCGACCCAGCCGAAAAACTATCTTCGCAAGATCTTCACAAAAAAAGAAATGGGAGCGAGCGCTATACGCAAAAGAACTGCTCAAAAGAACTGCACAAAACTACACAAAAGGGCGATACAAATGCAGCGGAACTCTGCGGCAAAACGACTGACCTCAACAATTGCCCACGCCATTTACAACTCACTGCTGCCAGATACATGCACGCTCTGTGAGCAAATACTGGCACCACCTCGGCCAGACCACCTATGCCCATATTGTCGACTAGCGCTGCCCTACAACCTCAACCCGTGCACCTCCTGCGGCATACCACTACAACAAACAACCTCGCGCCTTTGCGGCCCTTGCATAACTAAACCGCTGGTGGATCAAACAGTGGTGCCACTACTGCACGAAAAAGAAGCCGCCTATTTACTACATAAATTCAAATTTCAAAAAAATATCCGCGAAGGTCAGGCGCTTGCGCAAACAATGCTGCAAATGATTAACACCACTTACACTGCGGACAAGCCACTGCCCCAATGCCTAATCCCCACACCGATAGCTTGGCAACACCGACTACTACGAGGCTTCGATCACGCGCAAATATTGGCATCAATGCTCAGCCATGAGACCAAAATACCAGTTAAGACCAACCTGCTAAGGCGCAAGTACGGTCAGCCACAGCGGCAAAAAACCAGGGCTCAGCGACTGAAGTTGGCAAAAAACACCTACACACTCCGGCAACCCTACAAAGCAATAAACTTCCAGCATGTAGCCGTGGTAGATGACGTACTCACCACCGGCACAACGGCTCGACACATAGTGCAGCTACTGCGTAAGGCAGGCATCAAAAAGGTGGATTTATGGTGTGCCACTCGGGCGATCTAGTTTCCACCGAGGCAGCTCTGCTTTCACGGATCATGAGCTGATAAGCTGAGCGACAACATCAGTTAATGGTACGGAATAATCAAGCTGGCTGTTACAGTGCGCTCATGCAAGCAAATCTAAAAAGCACGGCACCCTACGATGCCCTTAGCCCAGATACTATTTTGGACGCCATAGAAAGCGTTGGCATTGAGCCTACTGGCAGCCTACTTGCATTGAACAGCTACGAAAACCGCGTATACCAAGTAGGTTTAGAAAGCGGCGAATTTGTTATTGCTAAGTTCTATAGGCCCAATCGCTGGACAGACGAGGCCATCGCAGAGGAACACGCTTACACACAAGGGTTGTTCGACGACGAAATATCTGTCGTACCGCCTATGCAAATCGACGGAACCACGGTGTTCAATCATGCAGGTTTTCGCTTTGCTATTTTCCGCCGCCAAGGCGGTCACGCACCAAACTTAGAAAATCAAGACGATCTAGAAGTACTCTCTAGAACCATCGCCAGACTCCACGCTGTAGGTGCGCAGCAAAAATTTAAACACCGCATCACACTTACCCATGACCACTTAGGCACCAATAGCAGAAACTTTTTGCTAGAAAACAATTTCCTGCCATTGGAAATGGAAGAGGCTTACGCATCGGTTACTGAGCATCTGCTCAAGCATATTGAGCCAATGATGAGCGAGATGGAAAAATTACCCTCCATCAGAATTCACGGCGACTGCCATATGGGCAACATTCTATGGCGAGGCGAAACACCGCACTTTGTAGATTTTGACGACTGCCTTATGGGGCCACCCATTCAAGACTTATGGATGCTGTTAAATGGCGACCGCGCAGAACAAACTGGGCAGCTGGCAACCATCTTGGACGCCTACAACGACTTTTATGATTTTGACGTGCGCACGTTAAAACTCATCGAGCCTTTGCGCACCCTACGCATCATGTATCACGCAGCATGGATTGCTCGGCGCTGGGAAGATCCAGCATTTCCGGTAGCCTTCCCTACCTTCGACTCGGTGAACTACTGGTCCTACCATGTACTGGCATTGCGTGAACAAATGTCAATGTTAGACGAACCGCCATTGATGTATCTGTAACATTCAATTTAGTTTTAGGCGCAATTTTATATCGACAAATATTTAGCCACCTGTTTGCGGATAGAGCAGCAAATCATACAAATGATCCAGCCTAAGCAGGCTTCTTAAACGATCCCCAGAGCCTTACGATTTTCCCATACGTTGGCATATTGTTGGAGCAAGTTGCTTTTTTCTTGTTCGCTGCAAGAAGCCAAATCTGCTTTCAGCGCAACCAGCGCTCTATCGGTACCGGTTCCTGCATCATCTTGGCCACCCGCCAAAATTTTTGCCGCGTAACGATGGGTAGGGAATATGCGGAAATTTGACACAATATCTTTGTCTAAACGCTCAGCCAATTGCTCAACGTCACCAACCTTGTCTATCGGGCGAGCAAAACTTAGGTGGACCCGCCCCTTATAAC
This sequence comes from uncultured Gammaproteobacteria bacterium, assembly GCA_913060615.1. GTDB lineage: Bacteria > Pseudomonadota > Gammaproteobacteria > Pseudomonadales > Azotimanducaceae > UBA4421. The sequence goes on from CAJXUL010000014.1 coordinate 13,619, forward strand.
CCATCAATCCAAGAATCATACTTTGCAGATCTTCATGCTCAGACTTTTCGTATTCACCGTCCCGAGCAATGGCAACCAGCTCCTCAGCTTTTTTAGTACCGCAAGGGTCCACTTCATAAGAAACCGAGACGGGTACAATTTGCGCCTGCGCTAACAATGCAGATATTGGGGACTCTTCATCACGATAAGCAAGCAAGAGCATTTTTAGCAAAGCAGGGTCAGTTCTATCAAAACCATCTTTCGCACGGCCTTCGCGTTGAGCAATCCAAACCGAAACACCCTCATTAAGTGAGTGACGGATATAGCCACTGGTTCTGGTTAGCGCTCGATAATAAGCACGCATACCATCCACATCGCGCTCAACAATAAAGCTCTTATTCAGCCGCATTAAATCTGCGGCCAAGCTGTTGGAAAGCAAGTTATCCCCTACCGCCATGCGGCAGGTGTCGTGCCCTGCTTGCTGAATGAGATAATTAATCAGACTCGAATCCATCAAAATATCGCGGTGGTTAGAGATGAATAAATAGGGCTTATTTGGATCTAAACGCTCTAGACCGCTAACAGAAAGGTTATCAATTGAGCGTGCTACAACTTGGTCAAAATAGTGGGTCACCAACTTTTGACAATCTCGAATGGTCTTTAGGTTGCGGGTTTTATACAGCAGCAGTAGGCGCGTTAACGTCTGGCCAAGCACGTTGTCTGCCAAAAATTTAGGCATAGCCAATTCACTGGCAGCCACTGCCAGCTCGGGGGAATTCACCAAGCGCTGTATGACACTCGGCACTTCGTGATCAAGAAAAGGTCTTATCGAATCGTATTCAGACATCAGGGCGCCAGCAAAGGCCTCCAACAGCTTCGTGAAAGTGTGCCTATCATCTGCATTCAAGGAGGCTTAAGCAAGGACCATTCATAGCCCGCCAGCGCTAGCACCAGTTTACAAATGCACTCCCAGGGGCCTAGGGCGGTTCAAGCATTAAGGGGCAAACGGCTGCAGGGCGCTAAAGCAAATCCAAATGCCCATAAGCAATAAGATAAAAAATGCGCCGCGCTTCAAAACATCTTCACTGACCAACGGTGGAAAAGCCTTGCCCAGCCAAGCACCCAACAGCACCGCGGGCACACCCATTGCGGCATAGGTTAAAACCGTCTCAGTTAGACCACCTTGCACGCCCACCACCAAAGTGCGTGTAGACGTGGTCATAAAAAAACTGCTAAGCAAGGTGGCACGGATAACATTCACGGCGAGCGGCTGGCTGTAACCAAACCATCCCAGCACCGGCCCACTGGCCGAGAACATGCCGCCCAGAAGGCCCCCAAGCAAACCACTGACCCAGGCAAAAAAACCGCCGGAAACTTCTTTCATAGCGCGAGGTCGAATGGTCATGGCAAGACCGCCTACAGTAATAAAAATACCTAAGCACAACTCTAAGGTACGACTGTCCTCGGTATCTAAATAACCCAGCAACCAAAGGCCAATAAAAATACCCGGCAATTGTCCCAAGCCAATCCAAAACAATAATCGCCTGTGCACATGTTGCAGCTGGCCGCGCAAAGAAAACGTGGTATTTACAATGGTCATTAAACTGACGACTGCCGCCAGCGTTGGAATATCCAGCAGGCGCAGACCACCCACTACCGCCACAATAGTCATACCCATAGCAAAGCCCGCCACCGACTGGACGTAACTGCCAAATAGAATAACGAGAAGAAAAATGATGATTGATTGGATTTCCACCGCGTCAGTGTGCCACAGGAGTAGTGAGCGTAGGTGGACAATATGCGCCACTGGCAAGAGGGATTAGGCGAATAAATGGGTAGTAAATTTTAGGATAACCTTAGATTGAAAGCTGGCTTGGAAGCTGGCTTGGAAGCTGGATTGAAAGCTGAATCTAAATTCGGTCTAAAACTTGCTCCCACACTTAAACCTTCACTCTAATCTTCACTTAAACGCTCGCCTAAACTTCTACTTAAACCCGAACTAGCGCCAAAACTAGGCCGCATCTGGTAGGGTTATCCAAGCGTAAATTGGTAAGGTAATCCATGAACTTAGATCTAGAAAACAAAACGGCACTGGTCACCGGCAGCCACAGAGGCACCGGGCAAATTATCGCTCAAACCCTGCTGAGTGAGGGCGCACAAGTGCTCGTACATGGTATGACTATGAGCCAAGCCGAAGCGTCAGTAGAAGAACTCGGCGGCGGTATTGCGGTCAGTGGCGACATTGTCAGCCAAAGCGGCTGCCAAGAATTGCTGCAAGCTTGCGCAGATTATCCGGTAAATATCTTGATCAACAATTACGGCGCAGCTGACCCCAGCCGCTGGCAACCCAAAGGTGGCAGCAAAGACGCTGAAGAAGATCCGTGGATTGTTGCCTACCAAAAGAACGTACTGTCAGCCCAGCGCCTGATCGAGGGCATGTTGCCTAGCCTTATAGCCAATGGCTGGGGACGCATCATTAACCTTGGCACAGTGGGTTCAAGCAGCCCCAATTCGCGCAACCCCGGCTACTACTCAGCCAAAGGCGCACTGGCAACCATGACCGTGAGCCTCGCCAAGGAAGTAGCTGGCACAGGCTTACGCGTAAACCTAGTTTCTCCGGGCATGATCCTCACACCTGAGGTACAAGCAGGCTATATGCAACGCGGCCTAGAGCAGGGTTGGGGCAGTAACTGGGAGGAGATCGAAGCCCATGTGGCCAAAGACATTCCTATAAGACGCATTTCTCGGCGCGAAGAAGTAGCCGGATTAGTGGCCTTTTTATGTGGGCCTCAAGCCGATGCCATTCATGGCCAAAATATTAAAATGGAAGGCGGCCAACTCGGTCTGGTTTCCTAACCATTACCTTTAACCTTCATCCTTTATTAAAAGAAGCAGTTAGTTTAATGCAGCAAACTCAATTTCGCGTAGCCGGCGCAGCTCTGGCACTTATAGCCGTATTTACCTTAGACCTTAGCCAATCAACGGCGTTACACAAACTATGGCTGCCTATGATTTTGGCAATTGGCATTTACCTTATGACCTTTTCGGTCATGGCCGTGGTCGTATCTTGTGGCACCTTGGCGGCAATTCACCTAGACCTTAACTCAGCTTCTTGGGTGGAATCTCAGGCCTATCCACTTGTGGTTGGTGTGAGCGCACTCATCGCAGGGCGTATAGGACTACAGCGGTTTCGTAAGCGCATAGCAGACACCCATGAAGAACGCTGGGCCAATAGGCGTAACCAGGACGATTCAATAGACGATTCAAAGGACGATTCAAAAGACGACCCAGACCAATCTGACAACTCAGAACAGTCCGATCATTCTAACAACAAACCATAAGCGAGCCGCCCACTTTGGCCAATAACAGACCCGCCCAGTTCCAAGCCATTCTCTTTGACTTCGACGGCACGCTGGCACCCAATCTCGATTTGGTAGACATGCGACGCCAAATTGCAGCATTGGCAGCCGCCACTCAGACACCCGCAGATGTCTACGCGGACCTATATATTGTCGAAATTATCACTGCCACCAGTGCGTGGATGCGTGAGCAAAACCAACACAAGCAGGCGGATGAGTTTGCAGCCGCCAGCCATCAGCGCATTATTGATATAGAAATAGCTGCGGCAAAAAACACCAACCTTTTTCCCCAGGCGCGAAGCAAACTCACAGCCCTACGCGAGCAGAACATAAAGCTAGGCATTGTCACGCGTAACTGCCGAGCTGCTGTGCTACAGATGTTTCCCGACCTAGATGACTATATAGATGCCTTGCATGCTAGAGATGACACAGTGCATTTAAAGCCAGACGTGCGTCACTTACAGGTCAATCTAGACGCGCTGAATTGCTCAGCCCAGCACAGTGCAATGGTCGGAGACGGTGGGCTAGATATGCAGGCCGGTAAAGATTTGAACATGTATTGTATTGGCGTACTCAGCGGCAGTAACGACGCACAAGCACTCCTCGACGCTGGGGCGAATGAAGTTTTGCAGGACTATCGAGAAATTTAGCCCAAGCAAATTAAAGTATCTATTAACAGCCGGCGCAAATTATCAGCTGGCGCAGATAACCAAATAGACAACCGGTAAGAGAGCAGCGACGCCAAAGGTTGGCATATCACTCTGCAAAGTCCAGAATGAAGATAAGATCAAACTGGTGAAAGCTTATGCACAAGGTCACGCTAGCGAGAAACGAAATCAGCCCATTACTGGACCGGCTTATTTTACAGTTGGAGGCAGAAGGCAGATTAACCCAGCGAGCGCACTTTCGGCGCATTCAGCGGCGCATTGAAGTAGCCCATAATGAATGGGACTTAACGCCGCCCATCATTGATCTTTCATCCGCAAGCGCAATGGGCTTCAAGTTTTCTTCCACCGCCGATGCATTGGTCGCCCGCATATTAGACAAAACCAAGGTATTAGTAGATGCGCTAACTGGCGAATCTCTGATCCGGCATTAAATCGGGCTGGCGCTCATCGCAGAACTAATTCTAGAACCGGCGCCGGCTCAAAAACCCAAAACCCAAAACCCAAAACCGAACAAAACACAAAAAAAAGGATCTTCAATGCCCGCCACCATCACCGACATATTTCGCTATCCAGTAAAAAGCATGAAGGGCCACGCGCTATCTAGCGCGCTAATGACTAAGCGCGGCATACCCGGTGACCGTGCATGGGCCCTTAAAGATGAAGAGCGCGGCGGCATTAAGGGCGGCAAACGCTTCCCCCAGCTATTATCAATGACACCAGTATTTGCCAGCGAACCCAATGAGCAAAACATCTCGCCCAATGTCAGCATCACTTTAGCAAACGGCCAAGTTGTCACCTCATCCGATAAAGATATAAACGCCGTACTCTCCGAGGCCGTGGGTTCCCCAGTCAGCCTGTGGCCAATACTGCCGGAAGATCAGTTGGAACATTATCTGCGTCCACCCATGGACGAAAATGTTGATGTAGAAGCTTACTACCGAGAAATTTTTGCACGCAACCCAGACGAGCCTTTGCCAGATGTATCTTTATTTCCCGAGGAAGTGCTGAAATACGAGTCTCCCCCCGGCAGCTATTTTGACGCATTCCCCATATTGGTTATGAGCAAGGCAAGCTTAATTCACTTAAACGAAGTAGCGGCCGCCGCAGGCGGTCAATCAAACTTCGACGTCAGACGTTTTCGACCGAATATCCTGTTAGATATCGACGCAAGCGGGTTTCCAGAAAACCAGTGGATGGGCAGACGCGCAAAAATTGGCAGCGCCGTGATTAAATTTGAAATGCCTTGCCCACGATGTGTCATCACCACCCACGGTTTTGAAGACCTGCCCAAAGACCCCAAAATAATGCGTCACTTGGTAAAAGAAAATGGCGGCAACTTAGGCGCCTATGTGAGCATAGAAACACCCGGCACCTTTGCCCAGGGCGACGTTATAGAATTACTGGACTAAGGCCGTTCTGCAAAAGCGTCCTGGCACGAGCCAGCGCTGAAAAAGACCAAACAGCAGAAGAGGCAACCGGCCAAACAGACATGAAAGGCTAACAAACGGCCCATAAAAAAGGCGTCCTAAAGGACGCCTTTTTTACTTAGCTCAAACCTCCACAGAGGCTCTGCCAGTTTAGTTGCTGCCAGTAGGCACTTCACTAAATGGCATACCCTTATCCATACGAGGTTCTTGAGGCATGCCCAACACGCGTTCCGCGATAATGTTGGCCATAATCTCATCAGTACCGCCGGCAATACGTAAGCCAGGCGCACCCATATAGTTCATTTGAATAATGCCGGCTTCTTTGGACATTTCGTCGTCCCAAATAGCACCGCTCATTTCTAAGAGATCCATGCAGAAAGAGGCCATTTCTTGGTTCTTCGGTGCACCCACCAACTTACCAATGGAGTTTTCTGGTCCAGGAATCTCGCCACGAGAAATCGCTGTCATTGACCGATAGCCGGTAAAGCGCAGACCAGATTCTTGCACATACCAGTTAGCCAACTTCGCACGAACGGCGCCGTCTTCAATGGCAGGCTTATCATCAATCATCACTTCGTTAGCAATGCGGTAAGCCATGTCTACATTCACAGCTGAACTACCGCCACCAATAGAGGCGCGCTCGTTCATCAATGTGGTCAAAGCAACCTGCCAACCTTGGCCAACTTCGCCCAAACGCTGACTGTCAGGAATACGTACATCGGTAAAGTAAACTTCGTTGAAGTTAGCGCCACCAGTAAGCTGTCTAATCGGCTTAATTTCTACACCTGGAGATTTCATATCCAAGAAAAAATAGCTCAGGCCTTTGTGCTTAGCAACGTTAGGGTCTGTACGCACAACAATAATGCCGTAGTCAGAATAATGCGCGCCCGAGGTCCAGATCTTCTGGCCATTAATGACCCAATCGTCACCATCTCGTTCTGCTTTAGTGCGCAGAGCCGCAAGGTCAGATCCGCCTGCTGGCTCAGAAAACAACTGACACCAAATTTCTTCACCACTGGCTAGCTTCGGCAAGTAACGCTTGTGATGCTCTTCAGCAGCCCAAGTCATCATGGTAGGTGCGGCCATGCCTTGACCGATGCTGAACACGCCACCAGGCAGGTCGTATTTAGCTTCTTCTTGATTCCAAATCACTTGCTCAATGGCTGTAGCGCCACGACCACCAAATTCTTTGTCCCAACGAATGCACGCCCAGCCCGCATCGTACTTACGCTTTTGCCACAGCTTAGCGGCGGCAATTTCATCTAAACCACTCAGCTCATCTGCACTGGGCACATTCGCTTTCAACCAGGCTGCCGCTTCAGTGCGGAACGCCGCTTCTTCTTGATTATCGTTAAAATCCATATCTTTCTTCCTAAACTTAAATTCTTGTAAAAACCGCTACTTAAGCCGCGTTGTTTTGTTCCATTGCTGTAATCAGACGATCCTGCCAGTAGCCTTCGCTGCCAATATTGACGCTCAATAACTTGGCACGACGATAATAAAACTGGCAATCAAATTCCCAAGTAAAGCCCATGCCACCGTGGGTTTGCACATTCTCTTCGGCGGCGTGAACCGACGCTTGAATAGCGCCTACACGAGCGGTCGCTGCGGCCAAGGCCAGCTCAGAGCTGTCAGAGTCCAATGCCCACGCGCCGTAGTAACCATTACTGCGTGCCAAAGTGTTCTTCACATACATGCCAGCCAGCTTGTGCTTAATGGCCTGGTAGGATGCAATAGCGCGACCAAAGGCATAACGACCCATGGCGTAATCTCTCGCTTGCTCAAGGGCAGCATCAGCTAAGCCCACTTGCTCCCAAGCAAATAAAACCGCAGCACGGTCCATCAATTTATCAAGTGCGGACCAACCCACACCCTCACCGCCAAGCAACTCAGCCTGCGCGTCTTTCATGTCCAAAACCGCATGGCCACGAGAAAAATCTAAAGTACGTACCGCTTCACGGCTAACACCGGCTTGGTCTAGCTCAACCAAATACATGCTGGCGCCATCGCCTGAATCGCTGGCGCCTACGACAACAGCAAAATCCGCAGCGCGGCCATCAGGCACTGGTAACTTGCGACCAGTTAGGCCCGCACCAGACATTTTAGTTTTTAAGCTCTTCGCGCTAGGACGGCCATTGCCCTCAGCTAATGCAAACGTACCAATGGCTTCACCAGTGGCAAGTAGTGGCAGCCACTTTTCTTTCTGCTGGGTAGAACCCAAAGCCAAAAGCGCTTCAGTGGCCAGATATACAGAAGAGCTAAAAGGAATTGGCGCAGCAGCGCGGCCAAGCTCTTCAGCGATAACAACCAGTTCTAGGTAAGAAAGACCTAAGCCACCAAATTCTTCAGGGATAACCGTCGCGGTCCAACCCATTTCAGCCACTTTGCGCCAAAGGTCTGCATCGTGATCAGCGTCGCCGTCTAATACAGCTCTTACTGCAGCAGGTGGGCAGTTGTCTGCAAGAAAGCCTCTGGCTTGCTCACGCAGTAATTCTTGTTCGTCTGAAAATTCAAAATTCATAAACTTAATCCCCTCTTATCATTCTAACCGCTCCAAAACTGGCAACGTGCCAAGCGCGGTGGTCCAGCAAATATAGCAGACCCAAAATGAAATTAACCTCTTGACTGCCACAGCATATATCAGCTCCAACACACACAACTATCAACCCCGCCAAGTGTCCAAACAATGTTCAAATGAAACCACGCGGGCTATAGCAATATTTTCACTGCCTCATCGACCTGATAAAAGGCTAGAATCACGTCATGAAATCGCCTAATTTTTCTCAGCTTCAATATTTACGTGTGGCTACCGCATCGCCAGTCATAGCCATTGGTGACCCAATGACCAACGCCAAGGTTATTGCCGCCACCTGCCAGCAACTAAGCGGCCACGGTGTGGCTGTGGGGGTATTTCCCGAGTTGTGTCTAAGCGGCTACTCTGCTGAAGATCTGTTTTATACCGAAGCACTTTTAATCGACACCCGGCGTGCATTAGCGCTGCTTTGCAACGAGTCCACCCTGCCGTTAATTGCAGTGGGAGCGCCCTGGCGTCTGCGCGACGGGCGTCTAATTAATTGCGCAGTGCTCATTGGTCAGGGTCGCATCCTCGGCATGGTGCCAAAATCTGTGCAGCCAAATTACGGCGAATTTTATGATTTGCGCTGGTTTGCACCGGGCGGACAAGTGAATGAAACCGAAGTAACTCAAGACTTGGGCAGCTTCCAAATTCGGGTAGATCAGCTGTTTGAATTCGACCAGCACCTAATTGGCGTAGAAATTTGTGAAGACCTTTGGGCACCCCTAACTCCGGGCACTAACGCAGCGTTAGCTGGCGCGCAAATAATGCTCAACCTGTCTGCCAGTAACGAACTCATCAGCAAAGCCGACTACCGCCGGGATCTAGTGCGCATGACCAGTGCGAAAAATCTCTGCGCCTATATATACGCAGCAGCCGGTGCCACGGAATCTACCAAAGACGTGGTCTTTGGCGGGCATTGTATGGTGGCGGAAGCGGGCCAAATTATTGCCGAAGGTGAGCGTTTTAGTCTGGAGGGCCAGACCTTAGTCACCGAAATAGACTGCCAAAAACTCATGCACGACCGTGCGCAAAACACCACGTTTAGCCAAGCTGCACGCCCAAGGGCTTACCGCATTGTATCTGCTGGCGGTGTCAGCGAACCGTTAACCCGTTTAACCCGCCAGTACCCTGCCCATCCGTTTGTACCATTGGATGAAGGCGAGTTCGATGCCCGGGCACAAGAGATCTTAAGCATTCAATCTACCGGCCTAGCAAGGCGCATGCTTGCAGCCAACACGCAAAAGTTGGTCATTGGCCTATCCGGTGGATTAGATTCCACCTTGGCGTTCTTGGTAGCTAAAGATGCCTTGGCCAAATTAGATTTACCTCCAGCCAACCTTCACGCCATTACCTTACCCGGACCCGGCACAACGGCTGGCACGTTAGATAACGCCCATGGGCTGGCCAAAGCCATTAATGTCTCGTTAGAAGAAATTTCCATCGCGCCTGCGGTTGAGCAACATCTAAAAGACCTCAACCACCAAGGCGACCACGACGTGGTGTTTGAAAACGCCCAAGCCCGTGAGCGCACGCAAATACTCTTCAATATGGCGAATAAAGTTGGCGGCATTGTTGTGGGCACCGGCGACCTCAGCGAACTGGCCCTTGGCTGGTGCACGTTTAATGCAGACCACATGGCCAACTACAATGTCAACTCAAGCGTGCCCAAAACCATGATGGCCTACCTGGTGCGCTGGTACGCCAAACACAGGTCCCAGCCTGACCTCGCCCAAGTATTGGAAAATGTTTTGGCCACGCCTATTAGCCCAGAACTGATTCCGCCCAAAGACGGTGAGATCAGCCAGCATACCGAGGCACTCGTAGGACCTTACGAGCTACACGACTTTTTCCTTTATCACTTTTTGCGCACTGGGGCTGACGCCACCAAGATCTTTTATTTAGCCGTTGCTAGCTTTGCGGGTAAATACGATGCGCAGACTATTCAAAAGTGGTTGGGGCAATTTTTTAAGCGTTTTATGACCCAACAGTTTAAGCGCACTACCCTGCCACCCGGCCCCAAAGTGGGCAGTGTCAGTTTGTCGCCACGGGGCGATTGGCGCATGCCGGACGAAGCGGCGGTAGAGCATATCCTACAAGAAGTAGAAGCTCTCTTATCAACATAGTTGTAAATAAAGTGATTAATATACGCATAGCACTCCAAGCTGGATTAAAAATATGAACAAATTTTTATTAGTGACCCTTTCTGCACTGCTCAGCCTTAGCGCTTTAAGCGCCAAAGCGGGCAGCGACTTTTGCGGCGAAAAAGGTGTGTGGATAGAAATACTCGGCGCGGGCAGCGGCGAGATAACCGACGGCCAAGGTTCTAGCAGTTATCTAGTTTGGCAAGACGATGTGGCCCGACTCTTAGTAGACGTCGGCTCTGGTTCAAAAAGCGCCTTTGAAAGATCTGGCGCAGACTTCACGGAAATCGAGGTGATTGCTCTGAGCCACCTGCATGCAGACCACAGCGCAGATCTTGCAGAATATATCAGTGGCTCGGAAGGCGAAGACCGCGAATTGCCCTTAATGATTCTCGGCCCAGACAGTAATAATCCGGCTTACCCAACTACAACAGAATTTGTGGACCGCTTAATAGGACCCAATGGCGCCTACAGTTACCTTGCCCACACTCTCACCAGCGCTTCAAAGTTTGGTTATAAAGTACGCGCCACCAACGTGCCCGCAACTGGCACTAGACGATGGTCACGCTACAAAAGCGACATCCTGAGCCTAGCTGCCATACCGGTAAATCATGGCGACGTACCCACCCTTGCGTGGCGGGTAGAAATTGGCGGCAAGACTATTGTCTTTGCCGGCGACTTTAATAACGACAAAAACCGCGTAGCCACTTTCGCCAAAGACGTGGATGCGTTAGTTGCCAGCCACGCTATTCCCGAAGTTTCCCGAGGTGAGCTGAGAGAAGAATTTGCCCTGCCCTCAGAATTAGGCAAAGTGGCAGCCCAAGCCAACGCACGTATGCTCATATTGGGCCATCGCAACACACGCACCCGAGGCCGCGAGAGCATCAGCAGAGCGGCCATGGAAGCCAGCTACGATGGACCCATATTGTTCGCTAATGACAACGAGTGTTGGGGGCTTTAGCCTCAACACAACCCACCACTTCAACATACCGAAAAAAATAAATGGCACATTCCGGCTGATTACAACAGGCCATTCAGCCCAACCGGAATTGGCAACCCTGTTATCACACCCTACTCACTCGGACTTTTTCCCGCTCTCCTTAACACCATAGGCCAACGTGATTCAAAACCAGTTCACCTCAGTAAGCGGGCGCGCTGATATTGCGTACTAGGCCCGTCATAGCAAACGACACTTTTAAACGTATAAATAAAAAAAGCACAGCTGGTGACCAAGCAATCCGAAACTAATAGGCAGAATTTGGTACTTAGTCTTCGGTCGCGCAGATACTACTGTGTCCCCCTTCAACAATTTCCACAAGAAAATGCCCATGCCTAACGAAGCGATACACAAAATAACGCTGGGAAATCCTATTCCCGAGTTCTTTAGGCTACCTGCCCAGCCCGCAACGCAGGCTCAGGGGGCCGCTGCCACTGCTCCTCTAGGTGCCCCAATCTCCTATGACAGAAGCCAGCACGGAGAAATACCCGATTTCCTAAAGTCACCGGAGTTTGCAACACTGAAGCAGGAATACAAAAACGATTTTCAGTCTATGTGCGCAATAGCCGACCAACACCTATCTGTAAATCGTGCTCATCAATTAAAGGCAAAACTCGACGTATTTGAATTCCACCTTTTTGAAAACCCAACCTATTTCTCCACAAAAATTAGTTTTCTTTTAAGCGAAACTAAGGCGCAATTTCATGAGTTAGTGCAAATGCTTGACATGGATAACCTACCTAACCTCAGTAAAGTTGATGCCCTAGAGACGGCGCTGGGAGAAATCGACAAGTGTGCCGACGGAGTTATTAGTAAAGTAGCAACCGCTTACACCAACACAAAGTTTGTGCTTCATGGTATCGCTGGAGATCTAGCGAAGTTGCGTTCTGACATTGTGACGGCGGAAGCACAGGAATTTGCGAGGATGGAGCACGGATATGCCGTAAATTGGCGAGGCAACGAAACCCACTATGTCAACGACTACATAGCAGAAGTCGCAGATGAAATGGGCATTGAACCACCCAGAGACAGCACTCATATTTTTCTCGCCACTGACCGGCCACAAACGAGCGGCATAACACACGGGATCACCCCCAACAGACCAGCATACTGGCTATCGTTAGGCCGTCAAAATGGAACTAATCTTTCGCATTTTGAAGGTAATCCAACGTCAATTGCGTCATGGCACTGACTCCGGGCTTTAGCGCACCTTCATCAACATAAAAGTAAGGAGAGTGGTTAGGAATCGCCTTCTCGGGCGGCACACCTAACGGACGTGCGCCAATAAAGAAGAAAAAGCCTGGCACCTGTTCTTGGAAGAATGAAAAGTCCTCAGCACCGGTGACCAACGGTGGTTCGTATACATTGGTAGACCCATAAACCTTATCTAAGGTCGGCCCAAGCAGCGCAGTCAAATCAGAGTCGTTATAAGTCACAGGCACACCGGGATCAATTTCAACGGTGGCTTCAGCGCCCTGAGACTCGGCAATATTAGAAACAATACGTCTGATCTTTTCATGTACCGCCAAACGAATGTTCGGATCGAAAGTACGGATGGTGCCGCTCATGGAAGCCGTCTCTGGCACAATATTATTGCGTACCCCAGCTTGGAAATTACCCACCGTCACCACAACAGGGTGCTGGGTAATATCAATTTGACGGCTGACAATAGTTTGTAAGGCATTCACAATTTGCGCACCAACCACAATGGGATCTACCCCCGCCCAAGGACGAGCGCCGTGAGTCTGGGAGCCCTTAATCTCAATATCAAAACGCTGGGCACTGGCCATAAAGCCCTTGCTGCGATAAGTGGCCGTACCCACCGCACTGCCCTGAGAAATGTGCAGACCAATCACTGCGTCCACATCAGGATTCTTCAACGCGCCTTCAGCAATCATCATCTTCGCGCCGCCATCTTCGCCTCTAGGCGGACCCTCTTCAGCAGGCTGAAAAATAAACTTAACAGTGCCAGGCAAATCTTCACGCACAGCGGCCAACGCTTGAGCCGCGCCCATTAAAATAGCCACATGGTTGTCGTGACCACAGGCGTGCATAACCCCAACTTCACGACCCTCGTATTCACCCAACTGCGTAGACGCATAGGCAAGGCCGGTTTTCTCAACTACGGGCAAACCATCCATATCTGCACGCAGCGCCAACACAGGACCCGGCTTGCCGCCACGCAGAATACCAACCACACCGGTATGGGCAACACCAGTTTGCACCTCCATACCCAAGGACTTCAGATGATCCGCCACCAACTTACTGGTACGAAACTCCCTATTGGATAGTTCAGGATGTTCGTGAATGTCACGACGCCAACTAATAACATCAGCAGCAACAGCGTTCACTTCCTCAGCAAGCTGAGAGCGCAACTGCGGATCAGATTCAGCCCAAACAGCGGAACTCAAAGCACCTAAACCAACCGATAAACCTAAAGACAACACAGCAATAAAACGCATAGCACCCCTCCGACAAAAGACAGAGTTTAGCCCATAAGCAGCGCACAAGGAAAACTCATACATAGGCAAAGAGAAGGCGCAAACCACCGGTCAAGAAAACAACACCATTAAGGGTAATTGTTTGGGAGAGAAGACAAAAAAAGTAGATGCTGAAAGCCGGTAAAGCAACTGACAAAGACTATGGCAGAGGACGAACGAATATCACTTGGACCCGAAGAGGCCGTAGCTTTATGGAGCAAAGGAAGGCATGTTTGGAACAAATGGGTAGAAGAAAACCCTAAGGCCGACGTAGATTTTTCTCATATTGATTTAGGGCAATACCGAGACCAGTTCGACTCCCAGTTTATCGCATTCCCATTTGACGGCTTCCATTTTCCTGATGGCTATATCAACTTCTTCAAGGCCGAATTTGGGGCAGGTGATGTTAGCTATGAAGGAGCGATTTTTAACGGTGGCCAGATTTCCTTTTTCGGCGCGACCTTTTCTAATGGAAGCGTTAACTTCAGAAGAGCAATATTTGGATCAGGCGCAACCTCTTTCCAAAATGCAACATTTCAAGGAGGAAGAATAGACTCTGTCTCTTATACACATCTGACGCTGCCGACGAATAGAGAGGTGTAGAT